>NZ_JAGGOW010000098.1 GCF_018614135.1 Streptomyces sp. ISL-66 | reverse complement strand
TGAACTCCAAACAGGACCTAGTAGCCGCCACCGAAACCACCGCTGAAGCCGCCGCCGAAGTCCCCGCCAATGCCGCCGTAATCGCTGCCCGAGTGGCCGCGTCCGTGGCCCGGGCCGGATGAGGACGACGAGGGCGGGGGAAGCTCACCGGGCGATCGCCAGCGGCCGCTGGTGGCCGCGGTCCACCATTGCCCAAACTGCACCGGGTCCTCCGGCGTCGAGCATTCGCTGACCACCCTCTCGCGGGCCGCCTTCTCCCACCGGACGGAGGTGAGCCCTTCCCCATGTCCGAGTTTCTCCAGCTCGCTCGCCAGCGCGTACGCGTTCAGAGGCTCCGAAGACCGTCTTGAGGCGGTCGGCAACGGCTGTGCGGGGTCCACGTCGTGACGGTGGACGAGAGCGGTCGTGCCGTCCTCGCCGACCAGCACCCAACCCCACAACGCCCGGCTCGCCAGCGCGTGGCAGCGCTTCCCGCGCGCCAGCCTCACCCGCTCCCGCTCCTTCCTCTCGGCCTCCTCCGCCGCCCCGCGGCGCTCGAGTTCCTCCCGCTCCTGGCGCACCTCTTCCCTAGCGAGGGCGAGACGGCGCCTGATCTCCGCTCGCACCGGCGCGTAGCGCTCCTCGGTCGAGGCCAGGACGTCCCGGAAGCGTTCCGCAGCGCGCTCCTTCCGGCGTCGTGCCCCGGGCAGGTAACGGCCCGCGCCCTGCCGGGTGACGGCGTTGTACACGTTCTCCGCCTCGCGCATCGAGCGGTGGAACAGCTCGCCCGCCGCCCGCCACCCGTCGCGTTCGGCTGCCGTACCCCGGACGGCGTTCCGGTCGAGCATGCCGCCTGGCCGGGATCCGGCCACCCGGAACGTCGAGTATTCGGTCCACCCCAGCGGCTCTGGGTAGAACCGGCTCTCCATCACTTCGATCACGATCTGCCGATCCTTTTCACCAGCCATGGCGGGACCACCCCCGACGTTCAGCATCCACCAACCCGCGCGCTCGGGGAACCGCGCGAGCCGCACCGGTTGTGTGTACGTACCTCAGCGAGGGAGTCGGATGCTTTAGCGCTTTGCGACCGAGCGGACGGGCAACGCAAGCTCCGCGCGACCCACTCACCTGCAAACCGGACAGCCTCGCCGGCCAGTTGCTGCTTACCCTCGGGGAAGTAGTGGTACGTCGAGCCGAGCGGCGCCTTGGCGTGCTTGGCCATCTCCCGGACGCTCGTGGCGCTCGGTCCGCGCCCGGCGCGCCGGCGACGATCCGCTCGCGCGACGGCGTACGTCGCGCCGGTGGCCGCGACTCACCTGCCGCCGTCGCGGACCGGCGGGGATCCCCGAGGTGGCTCGACGAACTGACGGGATGGGCATGCGCCGCCGCCGGGAAACCGGAATGACCGTCTCCCTCCGGACGCGCTACCACGGCCCAGTTCCCCTGCAGCCGCCTTGCAGGTGACCGCCCGCATCACTGGAACCGACGACCGCAAGGTCTTCGTGAAAGGCACGATCACCACACGGGGTCTCGCGGCTGATGTCGTCGTCTCACGGGCCGTGTCGTACCGATGTCGTATACGACATCACCGTGAGGCTAGCGCGTGGGTGCTGCTGCTCAGCGCCTCGTCTCGTACCTGGTCAGGACCACGCCGCCGGGAAACGTCCGTGTCTCCACCAGGTTCAGGTTCACCCAGCTGTCGAGCGCGGTGAAGAACGGCGTGCCGCTGCCCACGAGGACCGGATGGGCGGCGATCGCGTACTCGTCGATCAGCCCGGCGCGCATGGCCGCCCCGGCGAGCGTTGCGCCGCCGATGTTCATTGGGCCGCCGTCCTCGGCCTTGAGCCGGGTGATCTCGGCGATCGCGTCGCCGGAGACCAGGCGGGTGTTCCAGTCGACCTTGTCGATCGTCGAGGAGAACACCACCTTCGGCGTGTCCCGCCAGTTCCGCGCGAACTCGACCTCCGCCGGGGTGGCGTTGGGCTGCTGGTCGCCGGTCGGCCAGTAGGAGCTCATCGTCTCCCACAGCTTGCGCCCGTACAGCGACAGGCCACACGCCTGCTCGTGGTCGAGCCACCACTGGAACAGCTCGTCGCTCGGCGGTCCGCTCCAGCCGATGTCGTCGCCGGCCGCGGCGATGTAGCCGTCCAGGGTCAGGTTCATGCCGTAGATCAGTTTCCGCACGGCCCAGCCTTCCGTCAGTGGGTGTGTCCGGCGCGAACGCCAGGTCGCACAAGATCGACATGTCAGCAGCGGCGAGACCCCACACAAGCGTCCCACCGGCCAGCGGCTCCTGTCCCGTGTCATCGAACGTTGAGCGCGTGTCGCCGAAGTTTGCTTGCCACGGGACGCCTACCAGCTCATGTTCTTGGCCACCTCTTCCTGGGCTGACCACGACACCGCCGTGTTCGCGGCCTCCAACCGCCGCTGGTGGCAGGCCTGCGCCCGCCACGAGTACCCTCCCGCCATCTGACTCCGATCACCGCGGACGCAGGCGGCTCAAGCGGCGCGGCAGGCCGCTGACCAGCCGCGACGCCATCGGGGGTGTGGCTGCCCCGTAGGCGGGGCGGCCACGCGCCCGAGCGGACCGTCGGCAGCAGCCGACTCAATACGCGCCCTCGGCGGCCCGGGTCAGGCCTGCAAGGTGCGCCACGGACGGCTCATGTGTTCAGCGGGGGTGCCGTCGAGTACGTGCGCCGTGCGGGAAGCGGGGCCGAGGACGACGGTGGCCAGAGTCGCCCAACGGTGCCCCGACGGGGCGTTCATGTCGGGGACGCAGGTCAACGGGGGCTCCCCAGGACCTGTGATCAGCCGCTCGACCAATTCTTCGGCCCGCTCCACGGGGCCCTGCTCGATCCGGTCACGTAGGAGGGCATAGCGCTCACCGGAGTCGGGCTGGTACAGCCGGCTCTTCTCGTCCGTGGCCGGGACGGGGGTGAGGAAGTGGTTGGTGCGCAGGTGTGTTCCTGCGACCGCTTCGGGAGCCTCGAAGATTCCCACAGGGCTGAGGTCGAGGAGCAGGGCACTGTCCTCGTCGAAGAGGGCGAAGGATCCGGACGAGGTGAGCGGAGCGTCGAGCAGGATCTCCCGGGCGTGCTCGCTGCTGCCGGCCTCTTCGAGGACGGCGGCGGCGGAGGCTGAGCCGCCTCTTGCACCGTCTCGGCGGTGAGGAATTCACCGACCTCGGCCGGCTCTGGCTCAACGCCCGCCACCTCGCCCGCTACCGGCCGACCCTCCGGCGCGCCGTCGCCGGACAGGAGGCGATCATGCGCGACACCCTGACCGCGGTGATCGAGGACGGCGTGCGCAGCGGCGAATTCACCACCACCGATGCTCTGGGGGCCTGCGTGGTCATCCTCGTGGCGATCGATGGGCTCGGCTCCTATGTGAACGACGAACCGCCGTTCACCCACCCTGCCCTCGACACCCTGGTGTTCACCACGGCTGAACGGGAACTCGGCCTCCCGGCCCGCACCTTGCGTGGCCGAGGCTGAGGCGGCCACCCGTCGTTGGCGGCCCCGAAGGCCGGAGGCCCCTTGACCGCGCAGACTTTAGGTGATCAAGGTCACGAACCGCACAGCGATATCGGCCGCTGGACCAAGGCTTCGTGTTGTGGGCGCGCGCCCCTTCATTCTTATTGGGTTCATCGGGGCGCCGTCTCCACGGTTGGGGGAGTGCCCCGGGCGCACTCGACCAGCCAGCACACCCGCACGCTACATGGGCCAGCGGGCCCCGAGCCCCTTGCCGGCAGCAGGTTGGGCAACGAAGAGCGGCCCTCGGGAAAATTCGAGATCGCCACGCCCAATATGTGACCACGCCGGAAGGCCCGGACACCGCCCCGGCCGCGACCCGCAACTCAACCTCTGGTGAATTGCGGATCAGTCTTAGCAGCGAGCGAGTGTGCCGCTCTTCAGGGTGGATTTGTCGCTGAACAGCCAGCCTTCGGTGTTCGTGCCCTCGATACGGGCGTAGATCCACTTGTTGCCTTGGGCGTTGGTGACGTAGCAGTGGTAATAGACCTTCACGCCGGACTTGACCGCGGTCACGTAGGAGCACTCCGCGTACGGGCCGGTGTAGAGGTGGGTGTTTTGGGCCGCGTAACCGTAGCCGTTGCTGCGGTTCGAGTGGGCCCAGCCGGTGCACGCCGTCGACACCGGGACGGGCTCCTTCACCGGGGAGCTGGGCGTTGCCTTCGGCGAGCCGGACGGGTTCGCGGTCGGCTGGCCGCCGCCGTTGCCGGGGGTCGGCGTGGGACCTGTCTCTCGGCGCCCGTCCTTCTTCGAGGGGGTGCTGGACGGGGTCTTGCCGGGGCTCATGGACGTCAGGTTCCCCGGGGAGGCCGGGCCGTCGGACATGTCACCGTCGGCGGCGGTGCTCGCCGTCGGAAGCGCCGCGTTCGACCCGCCGCCCGCGTTGCCCCGCATGTCCATCAGGGCGTAGGCGACTCCGCCGCAGGTGAGGACGGCGGCGGCCGCCACCGCGACGACGGTACGGGTACGGCGGCGCCGCGCGCGGACGATCGTGGTACTGGTCTCGGGACGGCTGCCTTGACCGTTGGGTATGCCGGGGGGCATGCCCGGCTGCGCGGCGCCCGGCTGCGGAGGGGCGCCGTAGGCGTCGGTCGGCGTGTAGGAGGCGACGGGCTGGGGAATGGGCTGGGAGAACGGCGCTGCGGGGGGACCGAAGGCCGGCGGAGTGACGGGCTGGGGGGCCGGTGCCGGCGCGAGGTCCGCCGTCCTGCCCCCGGCGACCGCCTCCAGCATCTCGCGTGCCTGCCCGGCGTCGGGCCGCTGCAGCGGGTCCTTGGCCATCAGCGCCCGCAGCACCGGGGTGAGCGGTCCGGCGCGCCGGGGCTCCGGCAGCGGTTCGCTGACGATCGCCGCCAGCGTGGACCACACCGACGTACGACGGAAGGGCGAAGAGCCCTCCACGGCCGCGTACAACGTCATGCCGAGCGCCCAGATGTCCGACGCGGCACCCGGTTCCAGGCCCTGTGCGCGCTCCGGCGGCAGATAGTCGAGGGAGCCGACGATCTGACCGCTCTGGGTCAGCTTGGCCAGGGCCTCGTCGCCGGAGGTTTCCATGCTGGCGATGCCGAAGTCGGTGAGCACGACCCGGCCGCTTCGCTCAAGCAGTACGTTGCCGGGCTTGACGTCCCGGTGGAGGACCCCGGCCCGGTGTGCCGCGTCGAGCGCATCCATCAGATTGGCGCCGATCGCGGCCGCTTCGCGCGGGTCCAGTGGGCCGCGCTCCGCCAACACGTCGTCGAGGGAGGGCCCGTCGACCAGCTCCATGACGATGACCGGCAGCCCCTGCTCCTCGACCACGTCGTGCACGGTGACCACCCCGCTGTGCCGGATACGGGCGGCGGCCTGCGCCTCCCGCTGCATCCGGAGCCGCAGATCGGCCAGTTCGGCCGGGGAGGCGTCGGTGTAGGCCCGCAGGACCTTGACGGCGACCTCGCGGTTCAGCAGCTGGTCCACCGCCCGGGCGACCACACCCATGCCACCACGCCCGATCGTCGCGGTCACGCGGTATCGCCCGCCCAGAACCTCGCCGACCAGCTCCGCGCCGTTCGCCCCCGTCACCTGTCACGCTCCGTTTCGCAGTGTTCAAGATCCGCCACGTGGTGGGCACCAGCGTAGGGGTACACGTGGGGGCGGGTTCGCACGGCCCCGGCCCTCGGCGCGCAGGCGCACCTTCCAACAGCCCGTGACATCCAGACATCTGGCGTGAGATCAGGACACTCGTGCGGTTCCCCCCGGTAGTCCGCCCGTTCGACCAGGAGCCAGCCCGCCAGGGCCATTGCGTCTGCGGCCCCGCCGGCGGCGGTCGACAGTGGCGCGGTCGCTCTCCTGTGGGAAGTGCCCCAGTGACTTCGAAACTCTTCCGACAGCGATTATTCAGCGCGTTGGGAGGCGGTCTTTCGTGAGGGAAGTCGTTGTTCACGGGATTGGGCGGCACCGTGTTGAGGCGGCCACGGCCGGTCCTCGGGATCGAACATCGCCGGACCGCCGTGACGCGACGCAACCGCCATCGAGGAAGAGCCGCGATGGCGGTTGCGTCGTGTCTCAGTTCAGCCGGGTGGTGGCGTAGACCTCGATGGCGTCGCGCTGGTACGCGGCCAAGCCGGAAGCGACGGCCTCGTATGCCACGCGCCACGTCTCGTTGTCGACGACGGAGCGTCCGATGGCCCGGTAGTCCTCGGCGGTGACGGCGCGCAGTGCGGTCAGTGCCCTGTACTGGGCGGCGATTTCGGCCTGGACCGGGTCGGCGTCGGCCGGGTGGCCTGCGGCCCTGAGCTCGGCCAGCCGGATCATCTGCGCGGTGCGCTTACGGTGCGCGGCGTCGGCGTCGGCCTGGCTCATCGCGTCGGCGCGTCGTGCGACCTCTTCGGCGAGTTCGGGGAAGTCGCGCATGTTCTCCTCGTACTGGGAGGGCGCCACGCCTTCGAAGAGGTTCTCCGGTCGGTTGATGGTCATGGGGTTGCCGTCCTTCCTGGACTGCTCCAGTTCGGCGATCGTGTGGGAAACGGTGCCGGCGAGTGTGTCGAGGCGGTCCCGTTCCGCGAGGAGGCGCTGGTGGTGGCCCCGCAGGGCATCCACCTGGTCGACCTGTTGTGACAGGATCCGGCCGATCTCCGGCAGCCCGACGCCCAGCGCCCGCAACACGAGGATCTGTTGCAGGCGCAGCAGCTGGGGCTCCTCGTAATAGCGGTGACCGTTGGCCCCGATCCGGGCCGGCGGCAACAGGCCCGTCTCGTCGTAGTGACGCAGTGTCCGGGCGGTCACGCCCGACATCCGGGCCACCTCTGAGATCGGCCAGTCCATCACGACTCCCGCACATGTGTGTCGCCGGGCCGGTTTCTCCGGCCCTGATCACGACGGTAGAAGCTGACGCAACGGCAACTTCAACCCCGGGACCCAAGATCCTCGCAATCGAACGCGCACGTCCGCACCCCAGGCGGAAGAGCCTCCGCCCGCTGCCGAAGAGCTGAAGGCCGATCCGGTCGCCTGGGCCTGGAGCGCCTGCTGGCGGAGGTGAATAAGCGCCAGCAGATGCGGCGGTTGGACTGCCCGAGGACTTGTTCGCGGACGTGTCGCAGAAGTTGCCGGGCAAAAGGGCTTTCCCCTGTTCACTCACCGCGGGGACCGCTCTGACAGCCGTCTCCCCTACCGCGACCGGTGCTACCGGCCCGTCGACCGCCGACTCTTGTCAGCTCCAGCGGATCAGCGACACCCTGTGGTCGCCAGCGCCGTCGAGAGGCTGCTCCAGCTCGGCGATTTTCACCGGCTGAGCCCCCGGGGTGGCGAAGTCCCCCCGGTAGAGCACCCACTGGTCGCTGTCGGTCTCGGACAGGAACACGAAGCCTTTGCCGTCCGGGGAGGGCGTCGGGATTCCAGTGCGCCGGTCGCTCTCGGGGAGCAGGTTTTCGGATTTGGTGACGCGCTGGTAGTCCGCGCTGAAGGTGAGCTGCTCAAGGCTGTCGTGCCGGCAGACCAGGGTGGTGTCGTCACGCCAGAAGGCCGGGTCGCAGTACTCACGCGTGCCGGTGTCCCCGGGGAGCGCGCCAGGCGCGCGTAGGGCAGGCGACTTGATCTCCTTCAGGAGTCCCTCACTGCCTGGACTCACCCGGAACAAGCCGAGCCCCTCGCGGGTGCTGGCCTGCGCCACGACCCCCGAGGGCGAGACGGGCGAGTCGTCCTTGTCGGCCGCCAGGACCGTGGTGGCGGTCTCCCTGTCCTTGGCCATGTGGCTCGCGAGCTGTGCGTACGGCACCATCTGCTGGGTCCCCGCACCACCCTTGGGATCCCGGAAGTACCGCGGCAGACTCACCCCGTAATTCTCAGGGTCGGAGGTGTACCAGAGCTGGCTGGTCACTGGGTGGAAGACAGCGGCGTTCGACTTCAGGTCCTTGCCGAAGGCGTCCGGATCGGGAGGCGCGATTTCCACACCCGTCGACGTGTCGACAGCAGCGGCCCGGGAGTCCTTGGAGAGACCCGCCAGCATCGTGAGGTCCTTGCTGAACGCGTACTGCGCCGCCATGCCTGGGCCGTCGCCCTTGCAGCCGGATGTGGGCCTGAACCGGCTCGGCAGCACGGAGCTGCGCTCGGCCACCAGCTTCCCGTCCTTGACGGCGTAGGAGCGCAGCGTCACCCCGTATACGGTCCGGCCCTCGGCATCGGGCATGTCCGTGCAGAACATCACCGAGATGGTGTCCTTCTGCGCGAGCGGTGCCTTCTTGACGCCCGCACTGTACTTCCAGGCGGCGCGGCCCACTGCCTTGAAGCCGCAGGACCAGCAGATCTTGCCGTCCGGGTCGTACTGGTTGAGGGGGTCCGCCTGGATGTAGTCGTAGGCGTTGGCATTGCCGCCGCGGATGGGGTCCACGGAGAGGAAGCGGCCGGCCGTGGGGTCGTAGAGGTGCATGCCCATGAGGGTGAGTCCGGTGGGGGTCTCGCTGGAGCGTTGCTTGCCGCCCACCCAGCTGTATCGGGGGGTTGTTGCCTGTCCGGTGTGCGGGTTGCCGTACTCGTCGGAGTTCAGGACGGTCGGGGTGACTGTGGTGTCGAGGGGCAGTTGCAGGGTGATGTCGCCGTGCAGGTTGCCGAGCTGGAGTACGGTTCCACCGGTTTTGGTGGTGGTGGCGCCGAGGTTGCCGTCCAGGCCGTCGACGTTGCTCGCCCCGCAGCGGCTGATCGAGCGGGTCGAGGGCCTCGACGAGGCGGCAGCGCTGCTGCCTGGCTTCGACCGGGGCCTCCCCCCGCCGGGATGACGATGATCGATCCGCTCCACGGCTTAATCCACGGCGGACGCGGCTCGGGGCGGCGGGCGTGGCGTCGGGATTTGTGCGGGTTGTCGGGTGATGATGGCGCAGTGCGACTTGATCACGTGTCCTATGCAGTGGCCCGCGACAGCTTCGTCTCGACCGTCCAGTGGATCGGATCGGCCCTCGGCGCCGGGTTCGTCGACGGGGGAGTGCACCCGCGATTCGGCACCCGCAATTTTATTCTCCCGCTGAGCGGCGGCACCTACGTCGAGGTCGTCACCACACTCGACCACCCCGCCGCCGACCGCGCGCCCTTCGGCCAGGCGGTCGCGCGCCGCGCCGCCGAGGGCGGCGGCTGGCTCGGTTGGGTGGTCTCCGTCGACGACATCTCCCCGGTCGAGGCCCGCCTCGGCCGCACCTCGGCCGAGGGCCACCGTGTCCGCCCCGACGGGTTCGACCTGAGATGGAAGCAGATCGGCCTCCTGGAACTGCTGGAGGACCCGCAACTGCCCTACTTCCTCCAATGGTTGGTCCCCATCGAGGAGCGCCCGAGCGCCGGCCCGCGCACCTCCACCACCATCCACGGGGTCTCCATCGCCGGCGACGCCGCCTCCATCGCCGAATTCCTCGGCGAACCGGCCGACCACCCCCTCGACCAGATCGACGTCACCTGGGTCGAGGATGAGGAACCGGGCCTGGTCTCGGTTGAGTTCGCCACCCCCCACGGCCCGGTCACGATCTGACCGGGGCCCGACTGCCCCGCGGGAGCAGCCGGCTGGAGCCTCCTGGCTGGCGCGTGTCTTTGATGGGTTGGTCGCTTGATCGGATGTGTCTGCCCGATCAGTGATCACTGATGCGATGTGGGGCCGGATCTAGCCGCTGATGCCGGCCGATCCGGTCCGTGGACGGCGGCGGGCTGATCATCGCCGAACTCTCGAGGCCATCGCGTGGAGGTACCGCACCAGCTCGCCCTGGCGGGACGTGCCCGACGAGCTCGGTCCGTTCCAGACCGCCCACAAACGGCTGGTCAGATGAGCCGCCGGTCTGTTCTGGCCCCGCTCGCGGGTTGACGAGCTTCGCGGTCAGGGCATCCCGAACGCGGTCGCCCTCCATGGCGGCGGCAGTTCCCAGGCCGATCAGCAGGTGAGACTTGCCGGTGCCGGAGTCCCCACCTCCTCGCTGGGACGGTGGGTCCGGCGCTGGTCGACGAACTGCCGATAGTGGCGGATCACTTCCTCGGGATAGACCGCGACGTAAGCCTGTGTGGTGCAACAGGTGGGGCATCGACGGGCCGAAGTCCCGCTCGTAACCGTCGTACCGGGTCAGCAGCGGCACCCGCTCGCCGGCGCCCTTGATGCGCCGAATGACCCGGGCGAGGACCGCGACCAGGTCCGGATCAGCGGGGATGACGCGCTCAGCACGGCGTGGATGCTCTGGATGGCGGGCCCTAAGCCGGCGTGATGAGCCCATCACGCCACGTGCCTTCAGAAAATCTGCACATCGTGTGCGTGACCGAGGCGGTCGGCCTTCACAGTTCCTCAAGATGTCGGACTTGTCCCGTGCGGTTCACGGATGTTTGTCCCGTTTGCTTCCGCGCGGGTGGCGGGTCGCTCGTATCTGTTACTCGATCTTGCGGAGAAGTTGTCAGCATTGGGTGAATGAAGCTTCACGCCGGTCGTCCGACGTGGACGTCTGTCCATGAAAGGGCGTCAACCGGATTGGCTGGGTAGCCCGTTCGCGTGCTTTCATCTTGCCCGCTGCGGCCGTTGGAAAATGGTGGCCGAGTTTCGGTCCGCCGGGCTGCCGCGGAATCCCCCCAACAAATGAAAGGTGCGCGTAATGCGTAACGACATCGAGACCCGTGAGATCGCCGACACCGAGCTGGACGCCGTTTCCGGCGGCCTCGTCACCGTGTCCGGCGGCCTGGCCGGCGCCGCGACCAGCGATGTCAGCGGCGTCGTGGGCGTCGCGGGCTCCCTCAACACCGTCCAGGCCGCGACCGGCATCGTCTCCCACGTCCCCGGCCTGGCCTCGGGCATCACCGGTGTTTCGCTGAACACCGGTCTCGCCGGTCTCTGATCGGGATAACCCCATGAACCCCGGAGCTTCCCCCACGGCTCCGGGGTCCATGGGTACCCGCGCGCCCGACCGATACGAATGCAGCTGAAGGAATAGTCCGTGCAGTTTCGCCAAAAGGCTCTTTCCAAGCTGCAATCGCCCGAGGAACTCGATCTGCCCGTACGCTTCGCTCGCCCGCAGGGACGGCTCGTACTGGCCGTCACTGTCATCGTCATGGCTGCCGCGAGCTTCTGGGCCATCACCGGCACCGTGTCCTCAACGCTGAGCGCACCCGGCATCCTCACGCACGCCGACGGCAGTTACATACTGCAGAGCCCGGTTGCGGGACAGGTGACCGCAGTCCTCGCCGAGGAGGGCCAGCTTCTGTCCCCCGGCGCACCCCTGCTCAACGTCCGTACCGACCAGGGCGACCGGCCCGTACGCGCGGTGACCGGCGGTCGGTTGACGACACTGGTCGCCAAAGTGGGTTCGGTCGTCACCACCGGCGCGGACGTGGCGACCCTGGAACATGTGAAGAACTCGGACGACCCCCTGGTGGCCATGTTGTACGTGCCGGGCGGCACCGGCTCGACGATCCCGGTGGGCGCCCCGGTCGACTTGAGCGTCCAGTCCGTCCCCCCGCACCAATTCGGCGTGCTGCGCGGCCGCGTCAAGGCGGTCGGCCGCGCGCCACAGACGCAGGCGCAGATCAGCGGCTTCCTCGGCGACAGCGGGCTCGCCGAACAATTCTCCCGGCACGGCAACCCGGTCGCGGTGCTCGTGCAGTTGGAGCGCTCCACCGCCACCAAGTCCGGCTACCGGTGGTCCTCCGCCGACGGACCCCCGTACGCCGTCGACTCGACGACGCCGGTCACCGGAGCCGTCCGCCTCGCCGCGCAGCGCCCCGCCGACTGGCTGCTGCCATGACCGCGCCGCGGACAGGGGCACCCCTCGGAGCACCCCAGCTGCCCCCCGTCGGGCGCCGGCGCCACCGCCCGGAGCCCAAGGGCGGCACGCGCCGCAGGCCCGCCCCCGCCCCCAAGGGCAGGAAGCCCCGGACCGTACGGACCCCCACCGTGCTGCAGATGGAGGCGCTGGAGTGCGGCGCCGCCGCCCTGGCCATGGTGCTCGGCCACTACGGCCGCTTCGTTCCCCTGGAGGAGCTGCGCATCGCCTGCGGCGTCTCCCGCGACGGCTCCCGCGCCAGCAACCTGCTCAAGGCCGCCCGCGGTTACGGGCTGAAGGCCAAGGGCATGCAGATGGACCTGGCCGCGCTCGCCGAGGTGAGCGCCCCGGCCGTCCTCTTCTGGGAGTTCAACCACTACGTCGTCTACGACGGGATGGGCCGCCGTTTCGGCCGCAAGGGTGTGTACGTCAACGACCCCGGCAAGGGACGCCGGTTCGTTCCCATGGATGAGTTCGACAGCAGCTTCACCGGTGTCGTGCTCACCTTCGAGCCCGGCGAGGGCTTCCGTCGCGGCGGCCGCAAGCCGGGCGTCCTGGGTGCCATGCCGGCCCGCCTGCACGGCACCTCGGGCACCATGGCCGCCGTCGTGATCTCCAGCCTCCTGCTGGTGGCCGTCGGCGCGGCGGTGCCGGCCCTGAGCCGCACGTACATCGACATGTTCCTCATCGGCGAGCAGACGTCCCTGCTGGGCGTGCTGTTCGCGGCGATGGCCGTCACCCTGGTGTTCACCGCGACGCTCACCGCGCTTCAGCAGGCCAATCTGCTGCGCGGGCGCATCATCTCCTCCACCCTGGGCAGCGCCCGCTTCTTCCGGCACTTGCTCAGACTTCCGGTCACTTTCTACTCCCAGCGCACCCCCGCCGACCTCGTCCAGCGCCTGCAGTCCAACGACGCCGTCGCCGAGACCCTCGCCCGGGACCTCGCCGCCGCGGGCGTGGACGCCGTGGTGGTCGTGCTCTACGCGGTGCTGCTGTGGACGTACGACCCGCAGCTCACCCTCCTCGGCATGATGATCGCGCTGCTCAACGTGGTGGCCATGCGGATCGTGATCCATCTGAGGGCCACCGGCACGCAGAAGCTGCGCGCCGAGAGCGCCCGGCTGACGAACACGTCCTACAGCGGTCTCCAGCTCATCGAGACGATGAAGGCCACCGGCGGTGAGAACGGCTTCTTCCGCCGCTGGGCCGGACAGCACGCGGTCACCCTCGACGTGCAGCAGAGGCTCGGCGTGCCCAGTGCGTGGCTGGCGATCGTCGCGCCGACGCTGGCCGCGCTCAACAGCGCGCTGATCCTGATGATCGGCGGCCTGCGGGCGGTGGAGGGGCATCTCTCCGTCGGTCTGCTCGTAGCCTTCCAGACCCTGGTGACCAGCTTCACCGCGCCGATCTCCCGTCTGGGCGGCGTCGCCGGACGGATCCAGGACTTCGCGGCGGACGTAGCCCGCCTCAAAGACGTCGAGAACTTTCCCGTCGACCCGGTCTTCACACGGCGCGGACCCGCCGCCGGTACCCGCCGCCTCAAGGGTCATGTGCAGCTGGACCACGTCACCTTCGGGTACAGCCCGCTGGACGCCCCGCTGCTCAAGGACTTCTCGCTCTCGGTCGGCCCCGGGCAGCAGGTCGCGCTCGTCGGGGGCTCCGGCAGCGGCAAGTCCACCGTCTCCCGGCTGATTTCCGGCCTCTACACCCCCTGGGAGGGGGTCATCCGCATCGACGGGATGCGGCTGGAGGACATCCCGCGCGGCGCGCTGGCCGCCTCCGTTTCCTTCGTCGACCAGGACGTCTTCCTCTTCGAAGGAACCGTCCGCGACAACGTCACACTGTGGGACCCCTCCATCTCGGACGAGGCCGTCGTCGCCGCGCTGGAGGACGCCGCCGTCCACGACGTGGTCGCCCGTCGCCCCGGAGGCATCCACAGCCGCGTAGAGCAGGACGGCCGCAACTTCTCCGGCGGCCAGCGCCAACGTCTGGAGATCGCCCGGGCTCTGGTGAGCCGTCCCAGCATCATGGTCCTCGACGAAGTGACCAGCGCCCTGGACGCGGTGACCGAGCAGGTCATCATCGACAACCTGCGTCGTCGCGGCTGCGCTTGCGTGGTCATCGCCCACCGGCTGAGCACGGTGCGCGACAGCGACGAGATCGTCGTGCTCGACCGGGGCACGGTCGTGGAACGCGGGCGGCACGAGTACCTGGTCGCCGCGCAGGGCCCGTACGCCGAACTGGTCAAGGAGCACTGAGGTGACGTACCCCGACCACGCCACGGCTCCCCCCGCACACCCGGTCAGGGCCCCGGGCCAGGACGTCGACGCGGTCGTCGCAGCCCTGGGCGGACTCGGCTCGCCTGTCGACTGCACGGGCCTGCGCAGCCTGTCGCTGGAGGGCCCGCTCGTGCTGTGGCTCGTCGTACACGGCGAGTTGGACCTCTTCGCCGTCGACGCCGCGCAGGCCGGGCACTGGCACTTCCTGGGCCGGCTGGACGCGGGCACGCTCCTGCTGGGACCGGCCGAGGGCCCTGAGCACACCCTGGTCGGCCGGCCCGTGCAGGGGTGCCGGCTGCGCCGCATCGAGCTGCGGGAGCTCCCCGGCCCGGAGTACGGCGCGCCCCTCCAGCAGTGGTGGGCCGACCAAGGGGCGTACGGCGCCGCCCCCGAGGCACAACTGAGCCCTCTCGACGACGCCTTCGCGCGCGGCCTCGGCCGCGGCCTGCGCGTGCTCTACCAGGCACCCCTGGACGGCCGCGCCACCACCGGGCAGGGCGCAGCCGACGACGACATCCTGTGGATGCAGATCACCCCCGGCGCCGTCCAGTACGGAGCCGCGTACGAGACGGAGGCGGTGGGCACCCTCCTCGTCGACGCGGCGATGTGGCAGGGCATGGTCGACCAGCAGTACCGGCTGCTGTACGCCCTGGACGGCTGGATCGAGCAGCTCGAACGCGAACACGAGGACCGTACGGCAGCCGGTATCGAAGCCGGTCAGGCCGCCCGTACCCAGGCGGACCGGGCGCTGCTGGCCGCCATCGACCGCTCCGGCAGCCGTTCCCACCGGGGCGCGAGCGTCGACGCGACCTTTGCCGTGTGCCGCCTGGTCGCCCATCAGGCCCGCATTACCCTGTCCGAACCGGGCGAGGCGAGTGCCCCTTTCGAGCGGATGGACCCCGTCGAGCGCATCGCGCTCGCCTCGCGGATCCGCACCCGTACGGTCAGGCTCAGCGGGCCCTGGTGGCGGGAGAACACCGGCCCCCTGGTGGGCCGGCGCGAGAAGGACGGGACGCCGGTAGCCCTGCTGTGGCGGCGTGGCCGCTACGAGGCGGTCGACCCCGCCACCGGCACGCGGGCGCGCATCGGGAAGGCCGACGAAGCCGCCTACGAACCGCACGCAGTCATGTTCTACCGCCCGCTCCCCGACGGGCGGGTGGGCCTGTGGGCGCTGCTCCGCTTCAGCATCCGCGGCACCCTCCCCGAGCTGCGCAGCCTCGTCCTGGGCGGGCTGGTCGCGGTGGTCCTGGGCGCTCTAGTGCCCATCGCCACCGGCCAGGTGCTCGGCCAGTACGTACCCAACGCCGAGAACGGCCTCATTGTGCAGACCGCCCTGGCACTCATCGCGACCGGCGTCGTCTCGGCCGCCTTCATGCTGCTGCAGAACACTTCCATCCTGCGCATGGAGGGCCGCATCGAGGCCACCCTGCAGCCTGCGGTGTGGGACCGGCTGCTGCGGCTGCCGACGAAGTTCTTCGCCGGCCGCTCCACCGGCGAACTGGCCAGTGCGGCCATGGGCATCAGCGCCATCCGCCGCGTGCTGTCCGGTATCGGCTCGGTCTCCGTACAGGCGAGCGCGGCGGGCACGATGAACCTCGTGCTGCTGCTCGTCTACAGCGTCCCGCTGGCCATGGCCGCCGTTGCCATGCTGGTAGTCATCGCGGCGGTCTTCCTGGGCCTGGGGCTGTGGCAGCTGCGCTACCAGCGCCGGCTGATCAAGCTCGGCAACCAGCTCAACAACCAGGCCTTCCAGACCCTGCGCGGGCTGACAAAACTGCGCGTCGCCGCAGCCGAGAGCTTCGCCTACGCCGCCTGGGCGCGAGAGTTCGCCCGCACCCGCGAGCTCCAGCAGCGCATCGGCCGGATACAGAACGTCATCACGGTGCTGGGCGCGGTCTACCTGCCGCTGTGCACACTGGTGATGTTCGTGCTGCTGGCCGGACCGGCCCGTGGCGCCATGTCCGCCAGCGAGTTCCTCACTTTCAGCACCGCCCTGACGATGATGCTGTCCTCGGTCACGCAGCTGACCGGCGCGCTCATCTCGGCTGCCTCGGTGCTGCCGATGTTCGAGCAGGTCAAGCCGCTCCTGTGGGAGGTCCCCGAAGTGGCCCGCTCCAGCACTCGACCGGGCGAGCTGACCGGCGCAATCGAGGCCAAGAGCCTGTCCTACCGTTATGCCGACGACGGCCCGTTGGTGCTCGACGGCGTCAACTTCCAGGTACGGCAAGGCGAGTACGCCGCGGTCGTCGGGGCCAGCGGCTGCGGCAAGTCGACACTGCTGCGGCTGCTCATCGGCTTCGACAAGCCCTCCGAAGGCAGCGTGCTGTACGACGGCCAGGACCTGGCGGCGCTCGACCAGGCAGCCGTGCGCCGCCAGTGCGGTGTCGTCCTGCAGAACGCCCAGCCCTTCACCGGGTCCATCCTCGACTGCATCTGCGGCGCCGGGACGTTCTCGCTGGAGGAGGTGTGGGAAGCCGCCGCGATGGCGGGCCTTGCCGAGGACGTCAAGGCCATGCCGATGGGCATGCACACAATGCTGTCCGACGGCGGCACCACGGTCTCGGGCGGCCAGCGCCAGCGGCTGATGATCGCCCAGGCCCTCATCCGCAAGCCGCGCATCCTGTTCTTCGACGAGGCCACCAGCGCGCTGGACAACGAAGCCCAGCGCGTGGTCATCCAATCCACCCGCTTGCTGCGCGCCACCCGCATCGTGATCGCCCACCGGTTGTCCACGATCATGGACGCCGACCGGGTGATCGTGATGTCGGACGGCCGCGTCGTCCAGCAGGGCCCACCCGCCGAACTGCTCGCCGACACGACCGGTCTGTTCCACGACCTGGTCCGCCGCCAGCTTCAGTGAAGCTCCGCCATCTTGAAGCGGCTGGTCAGCGGGGTGGCGTGACCTTGTTACGGAGTGTTCGTGCTGGTCGTGGGCGGCAGTCCGTGTTGTAGATCGTCCGGCGGGGTGGTGTGCCGATGAGTTCACCGTCCTCGAACGGTCTGCCCAGCGACACGACCGTTCTCGACAGGAGTGCCATGTCCACCATCCAGCCAGTGATCCTGACTGCCGCCCAGGACGTTCTGCTCGGCTTCTATACGAAATTGTTCGGCGCTGAGGAAATCTTCCGGGTACCGGCGGAAGGCCCGGCCTTCTACCTCGGCCTGCGCATCGGCGACACCGAGCTCGGGCTGGTGGCCAGGGAGAACCCGGGGACCGGGGCGCCGCCGCGGATCCTGCTCAGCATCGGTGTCGACGACGTCGACGCGACGCTCGCCCGGGTGGAGGCGCTCGGCGGCTCGGTCAGCGGCGGCCCCAACGACATGCCGTGGGGACAGCGCGTCGCCCACATTAAGGACCCCGACGGCAATCCGGTGAACCTCACTCAGCCGATCCCGGCCCCGTGACGCGGTTCCGGGGGGCATGTGCATGTGTTGATCGTGGGCTACCTGCGGTAGAGGATGCCGCTCCGCGATCTGCGACATGGTCACCGACCGCAGGCCGCCCTCGGCAGTCAGCGTGGCGGTGGTGTCCAGGATCTACGGCGCGGTGCGCGTCGACCGTCTCGTTCCACAGCTTCGGCACCCAGCAGGAATACAGGCGTCCACGGGGGATGCACTCAGTTCCAGATAGAGACGGCATGTCTCGAAAAAATTGGGTGGAGTTCCCTCCCGCACGTTTCCTGGAGGTCGTTATGGCCAGCTCATCGGATCGCCGAGACGACGACGGCGAGGGGGCTCCGCGCTGGGTGAAGGTGTCCGCGGCGGTCGCGATCGTCCTGGTCGCGGTGTTCGTGATCGTGCACCTGGCCGGTGGCGGCATGGTGGGGCACACGCCGGGATGGCGCCGTACCCGCCGCGGCTGCGCAAGCTGACGCTGACCCTCCAAGTCACCGCGTCGGTCGGCTGGCTTGGTGCGGTCGCGGCGTTCCTCGCGCTCGCCATCGCGGGCAGGGCCAGTACGTCGCCCGAGACGGTGCGGGGCGCCTACCTGGCCATGGATGGGGTGGGCTGGTTCGTGATCGTGCCGTTCAGCGTCGCCTCCCTGCTGACCGGGGTGGTGCAGTCACTGGGCACGGTCTGGGGGCTGTTGCGGCACTACTGGGTGATCGCGAAGCTGCTGATCACTGTGATCGCCACCCTTCTGCTGCTGGTCCACATGCAGCCGGCCGGGCACCTGGCCGACGCGGCCGCCCCGGGCCGCGCTCGCGGGCGGCGAACTGGAGGGCATGCGCATCCGGCTGATCGCGGACGCGGCTGCCGCACCGCTGGCCCTCCTCACGGCAGCCGCCCTGTCGGGGTTCAAGCCGCAGGATGTGACCCGCACCCGCTACGGACGCCGGCGCCGGCGCGAGCAGATCCCGCAGCCCCGCTGAACCCCCGCACCGGGGCCCCGGAGCTGAGTCAGGTCAGCCGAGAGCGCCGAGGAGGTCTTTACATGCCGTCTCGCAGGCGCGGCAGGCTTCCGCGCAGATGCGGCAGTGCTCGTGCATGTCTGCGTGGCCCCCGCATTCGTCGCCGCACGCCTTGCAGACCATGGCGCACGCCTTCACGACGGCGGCGGCGATGTTGGCGTCGTAGCCGGTGTGCCGGGAGAGGACGGCGGCGGTGGCGGTGCAGATGTCGGCGCAGTCCATGTCGGTGCGGATGCACTTGGCCAGGTCGCCCACCATGCCCTCGGACAGGCAGGCGTCCGCGCACGCCGTACACGCCTGCGCGCAGGAGATGCACTCCTCGATGCAGCGGGTGAGCTTGGCCTGGTCGATGTCGCCGAGGTCGGCCGGGTAGGTGGCGAGCATGTCCTTCACGGTGCTGGACATCAGGGTGCCTCCGTTCCCCGGGAGGCCGGCGGATCCGGGGCGGCCGCCATCGAAACCCCCGGTACCTCCAGCTAACGCCCCCCTACGCGAACGCGCCCGGCCGCACCTTCACGGGTGCGGCCGGGCGCAGTGCCGAGCGGTTGTGGTCAGTGGTAGGCGTGGACGACGGCGTGGCCCTTGCCTCGGCCGATCATCCACTTGTTGACCGGGGTCGTGAGGAGGAAGGCGATGACGAATCCGCCGAGCAGCGAAGTCCAGAACAGCGTGTCGGAGAGGTGGGCGTCCATCGCGCCGGGGACCAGGGCGATGATGCCGTTGTCGACGAGCTCCATCACCACGATGGAGACGGTGTCGGCGGCCAGCGCGACCTTGACGGCGGTCTTGAAGTCCAGCCCTGCCTTGCGGACCGCGAACAGCGTGAACGAGTAGCCGAAGACGAACGCCAGCGCGATCGCAAGGATCATCGTCTGGACGTTGCCCCACATCAGGGCTGTGCCGATGACCATGCCGAGGATCTCGCCGATCGCACATCCGGTCAGGCAGTGCAGCGTCGCCTTCGCCGCAGCTCCCCAGGTCACTGCGCCCATCTGATGCCCGGCGTGAACCTGATGTGCGGCGTGGCCGTGCGCGGTGCTGGTGTGGTGTGCGCTGTGGTCCATGACCGTCATCCCCATTCCTGTCCAGTGTGACCCCGCTCCCGCGGACCCACACCCCAACCGTATACCCCCTAGGGGTATTACGCGAGGGGTGAAGACCCGTGGAAAAGCGGAAGGGATGTATCGGGCCGCGAAGGCCCGGCACACCCCTACGCACGGTGGTCAGCTCTTGCCGAGCAGGCTGTTCATCCGGGCGATCTCGGCGGTCTGGGAGGTGATGATGGCATCAGCCATCGTCTTGGCGTCGGGGAAGGCGCCGTCGGCCTTCTCCGTCTTGGCCATCGCGACCGCACCCTCGTGATGCTTGATCATCATCTCCATGAAGGCGGTGTCGAAAGCCTTGCCGGAGGCCTTCTTCAGGTCGTCCATCTCCTCGGCGGTCATCATGCCGCCCGCGGCGTGCATGGAGTGGTCCATGGCGCCCTCGGCGGGTACCTGCTCACCCCAGGAGGTCAGCCAGCCCGAGAGGGACTTGATCTCCGGGTCCTGGGCCTCCTTGATCTCGGTGGCGAGCGTCTTGACGTCTGCGGATTCCGCGCGGGTGGGGGCGAGGTCGGCCATCTCCACGGCCTGGCGGTGGTGGGGAATCATCCCCTTGGCGAACGCGACGTCGGCGGGGTTGTGCTGTCCCTGCGAGGCCGGCGCGGACGAGGCGGCCGATGGCGTGGAGCTGTGGCCGTCGTGCCCGGCGGAGGTGTCGTCGTTCGACCCGCACGCGACGAGGACGACCGAGGCCGCGCCCGCGGCAATGACGATGGCCGTACGGCGGATGAAGTGCTTGTTCATGATGGTGCGACTCCTTGATGCGCAGCCCTGAAAACGGGCATGCGCCGAAACGGAAGAGGTCAGAGCGGAGCACGGCGCTACTTCACCCGGCAGGGCCGGGACAAGGGGGTGCCGTGCGGGCGGCTCTATATCCGCAGGAGTTGCAACTCGGCCAGATCGGGCGGAGCCCGTCCGCTCTCCGGAGCCCCGGCCGCGCCGGCTGGCCGCGCCACAACCGCAGGCGTGACGTCAAGGGCGGAAGCCAGCGCAGGCGGGGCGTATGAGACGCCGACGCCGGCCGCCGCACACGTCGCATCCGCGTGATTGGCATGACCGGTTCCGCCGGCGGTGTGAGAGCAGTCCCCGGCCGCAGCGTGGCCGGCCCCGTCCGGGGACGTCACCATGACGTGCGAGGCGGCACTCGCCGACGCCTTCGCAGACACCGGCGCAGGGCCTAGGCCGTGCATCGCCAGCACACCGGCCAGCACCGCCAGCACCAGCAGCGCAAGACCGCGCGCGGTAGGGCGGCGGCTCGGCGACTGGGCGGCGGCGGTCATGCGGTCATCCTACGAGTCGGCCCCTGGGGGCCGCTTCCTCAACCGCCAGGGCTTCTCACAAACGGGGGGCGATGTCCCGCACTGCTCGTGAGGTGGGCTGCGTTGGGGCAGCGTGCTCGATGGCCCTGAGCCCGACAAATCACCTCATCAGGCGCTCGGCGCCGCCCGAGGAGCGGACCTCCGCCTTCGCCGCGCAGTTCTCCCTCTCGCACGCCTGCTGGCTGCTGACGTACGTCCAGCCCCGAAACGGTTCGCTCGGAGGACGCCAGATATGGAGCGAGGCGCCGTTGGGGCCCAGAGCTGGGTCGAGAGCCCTGGGGGCATAGGGGGATGATGCGGGCGTCCGTGCCGAGGGAGTCGTTTTCGAGGGGTGAGTCGGCGGATGGCCTCTTCGTACTGGTGCAGGGTCTGGCGCGGGTCGGAGTTCTCCTGACGCAGCCGCCGCAGGTCGTCCTGGGCCCGCTCGCCGGTAGCCGGGGGTGGGTCTTGCTGTTGCCGGGCGGGCGTCGCGCGGGGCTGGAAGCAGTTGGTGATCAGCTCCTGGTGGTGGCGGTAGAAGGTGGCGTGGGTGACGCCGAGGCGTCGCTCGACCGCGGTGACCGTGGCGCGGCGGCCGACGGCAGCAGCTTCGGTGAGGACGGCGTCCATGGCGGAACCGTCATGTTCCTCAACAGCATCATCGAGTCCTGAGGGGGCTCGACCCTGCAGAACGGTCCCGCCGAGCCTGCGGATCCATGAGGCTCGGCGGGGCCGATCTGACTTCAGAATCTAGTCAGGGCGACGCGAGAGCGTCTCGCTGGATCTCCTCGGTGACAGCCATCTGGTGAAGGGCGGGACAGCCACACGGTGGCCCGCCAGATGTTCGTCTCCGAGCACACCGTGCAGGACCACCTCAAGTCGGTGTTCGCCAAGACCGCGACGAACAACCGCAGAATGCTGCTGGCCCGCGCACTCGAAACGTGAACCGCGGGCCGCTACCCCGCCTGCTTGACGCAGGTCCGGTCCCTCGCCGGCAGCTTGCCGGTGGCCAGGTACCGGTTGACCTGGTCGTCCACGCACGCGTTGCCGTAGCGCCCGAAGATGGCGTGCCGGTTGGCGCCCTCGAGGGTGACCAGCCTGGAGCTCGGCAGCTGTTTGTGCAGTTCGACGCTTCCCTTGTACGTCGTACGCGGGTCACCGGTGGCGGCGACGATCAGTGCAGGGGCATCGCGCCGCACCCGGGTGGGCTCTTCGCGCGGCGAGTCCCAGAAGGCGCACGGGTTGATGTTGTTGGTCAGAGCGCCGAACAGCGGGTGCGCGATGCGGTTGCGCTCGATGTCCCGCCAGTAGAGCTCGGGATCGCGCGCGGCGGCTACGTCCCCGCAGATGACGGCGGACTGCGCGCCGGTGGGCTCGCCCTCACCGCGTAGCACGTACCGGAGCTCCGGGACGAGCATCGGCGGCACCGTCGTCGGCCGGCCCTCCGCGGCTTTGGCCAGTACGGAAACCAGCTCGCCGAACGACGCCCGCGCCGGGGCGGTGTCGTCCGCGATGCCCGAGAAGAGGAGGAGCGGCACCTGGCTGTCGTCGATCCGGAAGGCATCGGCGCCGACGCCGATGGTCAGCGGACCGCGCGCGGCCGCCGCGACGATGCGGTCGACGGCGGCGAGGACCTCGGAGCGGCTGCGGCCGAGGCCGTAGGTGTCGTGGTGCTCCGCGGCCCAGGCGGCCCAGTCGGACAGCGCCTTCTCGTTCTCGCGCTCGGTGCCCTTCAGCAGCCGGGGGCGGTAGTCGCTCGGGTTGATCGCCCCGTCCAGCACCATCCGGTCGTGGCGGCCGGGGAACATCTGCGTGTAGACCGTGCCCAGGTAGGTGCCGTACGAGTAGCCCAGGAAAGAGATCTTCCGCTCGCCGAGCGTGCCGCGGATGACGTCCATGTCGCGGGCCGTGTTGCGGGTGGTGATGTGCGGGAGCACCGCGGCGTCGGTGGCCCGGCACTTGTCGGCCAGGCTCTTCTGCAGGGCGACCTGGCGGTCGAAGCCCGCCCGGCCGGTGCCGGCGGACAGCCAGGTCATGCCGACGGGCAAGCCGCAGTCCAGCGCGGTGCTGCGCCCGATGAAGCGCGGGTCGAAGCCGACGATGTCGTAGCGCGCGCCGACCTCCTTCATCGACGCACGGGCCTGCGGCGGGGACTGGAGCGCGGGACCGCCCGGACCGCCGTTGTTGAGGAGGATCGCGCCGATGCGGTGGCGGGTGTCGGTGGCCTTGAGCCGGGAGATCGCCACGGTGATCGTGCCCCCCCGGGGGTCGGCGTAGTCCAGGGGCACGGTCACGTCCGCGCACTGCACGCCTGCCTGCTCCAGATCGCGGCCCGTGGTGTCGTCGGGGCCCTTGATGCAGCTGCCCCAGCCGAGGTGCTGGTGGTAGTACCGGTCCAGTCCGGCCCCGGAGCTGTCCTGGGTGGGGGTCTCGGCGGCCGTGGCCAGGACGGGGGTGGACGTGAGGCAGGCGGCGAGGGTGAGGCCCACGGCCAAGGCGCGGCGTGCGGCGGGGCTGACAGTGGTCACGGGGTCTCCTTGAGCATCGTCCGCTTCGTGTGATCGCATGCCCCGAGGCTAGGAACCCGCCCTGGTACGGCACATCGCCCAAGGGCACGAGGACCCCGGTCCTGTCCACCCCCTGGTCCGGGACCTGGGGCCCGGTCCGGCCTCCTCCTCCGGGAGGAGACCGTCGGCGGGGCTGCGCTGAGGGCCGTACCGGCCACGCGCCTGCCGTAAGGGGGGATCGCCGCACTGGCATGCTGTCAGGAGTTCTTCGGCTCCAGAATCGAGACGACCCTGTGTCTGCTTCCCAGATCCTCTTGCTCTTCGCATCGGTCTTCACCGCCGCGCGGTCGGTCATCGGCATCGTCGCCTCCCTCAAGATCCGACGCGTCCGGTTCCTGCCGAGGGAGGTCACTACTGCGCGGGGCGTGGTGACCCGTATTGAGGAGACCCGGATCGCGCCGGCCTCGGATGCCGGGAGCACCAGCCGGAGCGTCGGAACCACCGTGTACGGGTCTGTCAATCGAACGGCTCTGTCTCACATTCGGTGGTAACGCCGAGTGGCGCTATCCGAGGAGGATGCGGTGGCGGAGCAGGGTGAAGCCTGCTCGTCGGTGCATCTGACGGGCCATTCTCTTGGTCTTGGTGTTGATCCCTCGGTGGGGCCGTTGCTGTACGGAAGTGTGACGATAGGTCACCGGGCAAGGCCGACGTTGCGGGCGTCGGCCGGAAAGGCGCGCCCTGTGCTCACCGCAGTCAACGAGGACGGCACCACGCGAGACGGCTCCCTGCTGGACGAGATCGTCCGGGAGGGCGCAAGGCGGATGCTGGCCGCCGCTCTGGAAGCAGAGGTTAACGCCTATATCGCCGAGTTGGCCCACGAGCGGGACGAGATGGGGCGACGCCTGGTGGTCCGCAACGGCTGCCATGATCCGGATCAGTCCATGCCGGCCTGCACTTCCTCGACCCGCCGGCAGCAGAGTCTCCAACGCGACGTCATACGCCCGCCATCCTGCACCCACACTGACGGTCTGTCACGCCTCCCGACCACCCGATCACAGGCTACGAAAATCTTGTCTGAGCCGTTCGATTGACAGACCCTTCCACCACAACGCCAGTGGCCCCGGCCTTGGGTGCCGGGGCCACTGTCTTGCTGTGACTGGGGTGCTATGTCCAGCCCGTTGCGCTGCGGATCAGCTCGCGCTCCTCAGGAGTGGGTGTGCGGAACTCGAGCCTCTCGCCGTACCAGTCGAGCATGCCGTTGCGGAGCTCGGCGGCGAGCTCGTCCAGCCCGTCGGTCTCGAACATGTCGTTGGCGTCCGCGGGCCGGGCCGGTGTGGCCGTCTGGAAGAGGTAGACCTGGATGTAGTCCGTGACTTCCGCTCCGCGGTCGTACGTGAGCTCACCGGCGGCGACGCGCAGGTAGAACTCGCGGCCTTCGGCGTCCCGGCCGAGGCCGAGCAGCCCGTCCAGAGCCGAGTGTTCGCGGCTCATGTGTGTGCCTTCCTCATGGGGCCTGCTCACCACCAGCGGCGGTGATAGACGTGGTAGTTGTTCTTCCACTTAACCTTCGCTGAACTGCGGTACTGGAAGTTTGGCTTTCGGAAGCCGTCCGCCTTCATCTGGGGGCGCCGCCACTGTCTCAGGCCGTTGCGGGATATCCGGCCCAGGCCTTGCCCGAAACTCCTGGAGCCGCGACCGACCAACGCGCGCCCTGCCGGCCACGACGTGGCACGGCTGGCGCGGATGCCACCACCCATGCCCCTCGCGACACGGGCGACCTTGACGATGCGGTAGGCGCGGTAGGCCCACACCGCGGGAGCCGCGACAGGGATGAAGTTGGCCGCGGTCAGGGCGATGTCCCACTTGTATTTCCAGGAGGCGCGGCCCACTGCCTTGAAGCCGCAGGACCAGCAGATCTTGCCGTCCGGGTCGTACTGGTTGAGGGGGTCCGCCTGGATGTAGTCGTAGGCGTTGGCATTGCCGCCGCGGATGGGGTCCACGGAGAGGAAGCGGCCGGCTGCGGGGTCGTAGAGGCGCATGCCCATGAGGGTGAGGCCGGTGAGGGTCTCGCTGGAGCGTTGCTTGCCGCCCACCCAGCCGTATCGGGTTGTTGCCTGTCCGGTGTGCGGGTTGTCGAAGGTGTAGCTGCGTGTGGTGCAGACCGCGGACGTGTTGGTGTCCTGCACCTGGGTGAGGCGCCCGGTGTGGTCGTAGGCGTACGTCGTCTGCGACGCGGTGACACCGGGGGTGCCGCCGTGCGTGGCCCGCTGGCCGTGCACGGTGGTGGTGGCGCTATCGGAGACAAGGACCGTGCCGTCGCTGGCGCGCATGTAGGTACGGCTGGTGGCCGCCCCGGTCGGGACGGAGACGGTCGAGCGCACGGTGGACAGCGTGGCGGTGGGCGTGGCCCAGAAGCCGGGACAGAGCCGCCGTACGCGGACGGCCATGACGTACAGCGGCGCGGAAGCGGCATGGCCCAGGAGGCTGCGCCTCCTAGACCCACCTATTCCGGCACAGTGAACGCGCCGCCAGTGAGAACGGGGACGATTTCGCAGGCATCCAGTTCCGTCGCGATAGCGATGTCGTCGGCATAGCCCCACTCGATGAGTTCGCGTCCCGAGGCGCAGCCCGCGACAGCTACATTGACGTTCTCCGCCCCCTCAAAGGCCGAGGCCGCCATGGCTGCCTCCGGCGAGAGCTGGTCGCGGCCGCATCGGCGCAGCGCGGCGATCACAGCTCCGGCGCCGAGCAGATCTTCAAGCGCAGGCCTGAGGCTGCCGTCGGGCCAACGTTCGCCCGAGGCAATCACCACGACAGGCCGTTCAGCCGTTCCATAGCCTCGGTCAGCCAGCCATCGGCCGACAGCGGTCGCGTTCCGCAGTGATCCAGCGACCACGGTCGACTCCCCGGCTGCTGCGGCGATGGTGGATCCGTTGGGCGAGGGGAGAACCAGGCGAGGAGTCAAGGGGGCACGTCGCAACGCAGCCGGTGACAGCGACCACGGTGATGCCTCGGTGGCCTTGCTCCGCCCTACGGCCAGGCTGGCACCCACCTGGTCGGCGAATACCGCTGCGGTCTCATTACGCCAGCGATAGGGGTACACCCGAGTCCCCGACTCCACCGCGACCGTCACCGACGTAGTGAACGACAGCACATCGACGACGACAAGACAGGCAGCGTCCTTCGCGAGAAGAGCCGCACCAGCAGGGCCCCATTCGAACCGCACCCCGTGACCTGCCTGCAGAAACCAATCTCCCATGACCGTAGATCATGCCAGGCCGAGCTGGCAGCCCCGGGCGTGTACTGCAGTGGTCGGCATGGCCCTGCCCGAGGAGCACCGTGATCGCCCTCGCCTCGTCCGAGCTGATCAGCTTCAGGCGCGTCTCGGTGGACTCCGTCGAGCAGCACGTCCAGCAGTTCCAACGTCCGTCCATGCCGGGAACAACGCTGGACAGGTCCGCACGTCACCCGGCAGGCACCGACCTGAACGGATCCACATCTCCGGCCAGTTCCCTCGGCATACGGCCCGGGGGTGCCTTGGCGGCTGCTCCGGGCGGGGCACCGGGGGAGCCCCTCGCTCTGGCCCGGCAAACGCCGCCGCGGGCGGGCACCGTTCCGGCGCCGGCCCGACTCCCGTCCGCCGCGGTACCCCCGGCTCGCGCCGGCGGTACCCGGCCCGGGACTGCCCGGTGTTCGCGGCCGCCCCTGCCGGTTCGGCGCGCTGCTGCACCCCAGCTGGTCGCTGGTCATGGGCCGGCGGGATCCGCGCGGCGAGCTCGGCGCCCGGGTCGTCGCGCTCGGCTAGAACGCTCAGGCCGTGCCACGTACCGAGGAGACCGGGCCGCGCCCCCGGGCTGGTGCCGGCGTGCTGTCCCTGTTCGTTTGTGGGTCTGGAGCTCGTCGAGTAGGGCTTCGGCTACGTCGATCTTGTGCTGGTAGTCGGCTTCCCGCTCGTCGTGCAGCCGCTGTTCGTACCAATCGCGCTCGGGCTTGGCGAGCCAGGGCCGAGCGGCTTCGTCGCGCAGGCGCCGTTCCTCGGCGAGCTCGGCGTACGCGCACCCGTAGGGGATGGAGAGCGGCGGGCCCTCGAGTATCCGCCGACGGCCGGCCAGGAGTGCGGCGGTGGCCTGGTCTCCGACGTTGCAGGCGGCAGCGCACGCGGTGAGCTGTGCGGTGGTGGATCTGCTGGCCGCCCAAGAGGCGGTGGAGGGTACTGGGGGAGAGTCCCGGCCCGGCCCGGCCCGGCCCGGCCCGGCCCGGCCGGCGAGGGCGCGCAGGCTGGGCCGGGGAGCGCTCGCGCGCAGCTGGTTCATGACGCGGACGAGTCCGGCCTGGGTGGTGAACAGTCCGGGGGCGTAGGGAGCGGGCCGGCGCGGTGGCGTTGACGGCTCGGTCGGCGGCGGTCCACAGCCGGCGGGCGGTCTGTTCATCGGCGCCGGCGCCGTGGGCGAAGGCGAGGACGGTGCGCCGCGTGGGGAGGCGGCCGTCGAGGGCCTGGCGCAGGGTGCAGGCGCTGACGGCGTACGTCTACCAGGCGGCGCAGTGCGGGCCGTACTTGATCGTCTCGAAGTTCGCCTTGAAGGCGTCGTAGACGGCCGCATTGTCGATCTTCAGGAGGGTCTCGTCGTTGGCCCGGAGGTTTGGGTACGTGTAGTTGTGGCTTCCGGTGAAGACGAGCTTGCGGTTGGTCCCGCCCAGGTAGGTACCTTCGATCAGCATGTACTTGGAGTGGATGCCGATGGCGCGTGAGGCGTTGGTGCTGTCGACCGCGGTACCGGCGCAGCGGGCTGCGTAGGTGAGGTTTCCGGCGATCGAGGCCTGGACGGCGGTACCGAGGTTTCCGTCCTCGCCGTTGTGGAGGAGCTCGACCCGGCAGCCGGCGTTCTTCAGGGCCACGAGCTTGTCGGCGACCTGGACGCGGGTGAAGGCGTACATGCCGATCCGGATCTGGGTGGCGCCGCCCGCGCAGTCCACGTTGTCCAGCAGGGACACGATGGTGTCGGTGCTGGCGTCGTTGTTGTACGTGGTGCCGGCCTTCTCCTGGCGGGGGAAGAAGTAGGTCTTGTAGGGGCCGGCGTCCTGGGTCTTGTAGTACGTGGCCTGGCCGGTCCCGGAGGAGCCGTTGGTCTGCAGGTCCTGCCAGTAGGCGCGGTAGCCGGCGTAGAGGCCGGAGCCCGCGTCGGGAATGGTCACGGCGTTGTTGAACAGGTTCCGCCGCTGGCTCGTGGTCAGGTTCGCCGAAGTCTGGAAGACCACGTTGTCGGTGGCGCCGGCCTTGGAGAAGAGGAAGAACTTGTTGTGGTTGATCGCGCCGGTGTCGCTGCTTCCGCCGAGGCGGCGGTTGCCGATGCAGCCCCGGTTCTCCGGGCAGGCCAGTACCCACGAATCCGCGGTGAGGTCGGTGCCAAGACCGGTCGCTGCTGCGAGCGTCGAGTACTCGGACCCGGTGGCCTTCCCGTTCGCGTCCACGTCCGGGACGGCGTCCCCGTCCACGATGAGCTTGACCTTCACCCCGCGCTGCTTCGCCGCGACCAGCGCGCTGCTGACGCCACCGTCGGTGAACAGGTAGACCGAGCCGTTGATCTCCGCCCCCGCCGGTGTCCGGTTGACCAGCGAGATCAGCTGGTTACGAATCGCATCCTGCTGGGCCGTGGTCCCGGCCGGGTCGTTGAAGGTGGCGGTGAGCGCGACCGTGTCGTCCACGGCAACCGCCCCCGGCGCCCCCAGCAACGAAGCTCCCATCACAAGAACTGCCGTCGCCGCTGCACTTCGTATCCGCACGTACCCACCTGATCTGAAGATCCACAAATATGACGCTCGGGAAGCTACCACACCCCCCGGGCTCACCCATGAGCCCGGATGAGGCGGCCGAGCACCTTGTTTCCCGGGAGAAAGGTGCTCGGCCGCCCATGGTGGTGATGGTGTGTCAGTCAGTCGACGGACGCCGTCTTGGACGCGGCGAAGGCTGGACACCGGCCGCTGCCACCCCGTGTAGACGGCGACTGCCCTGGTCGACTGTCTGCCGCAGGCCGTGCTCCACTCTCCCGTGCCCGCGCCGACGTGCGGACTGGGGGAACCGGCCGCTGGAGATCCTCGCTCCGGCGGAGCGTCCGGTGGTCGTCGTCGACGCCTTGGACGAGGCCCTCACTTACCGCAGCCGCCGTACGATCGCCGAGCGGCTGCGTAGGTGAGAGCGGACAGCGAGTGGCTGGCTCGCTGGATCCACGGCTGGGTGAACAATCGCCTCCCTCAGGGTATTGGTCGGCAGGTGACAGTCGAAGTTCAGGCTCCCGCCGTGGACGAGAGGCCGATGGCCTACCGAGAGAGCGCTGCACACCGGCCGGCCATCCCGCGAGCGCCGACACCAGCTCGGGCGCAAGGGAAACACATGGCCTGTCAGTAGCTTTTGGCTCCTTGCGGGTTGCGTGTGGGCTCACCCGGATGCTGGGCCCGGCGCTCCTGGTGAAGAGCGGCACATACGGTTCGATGTGTCCCATGAAGAGCTGTTCTCTGCCCCGTCTTGGGAGGCGCACGCTGTTGGATCCGCCCCTGCCCAGCATCACCGGGAGCCAGCAGCCAGGAGGTTTTGTATGATTGTCCATCGCGTTCCTCGGCCTCAACGTCTGGGCAGGTCCTGCCGTCCGGCATTCCGGAAGGCCTTTACGGCCGTCCTCACTGCGGCGGCAGTGCTCACGCTCGGTCTCCCCGCGGTCGCTGCGGGCCCGGTGAACGCCGACTGCTTTGGCCGCTCGGCGACCATCACGGGTTCGGGGACGATCAATGGCACACCGGGAGATGACGTCATCGTCGGCTCGCCGGGCGCCGACAGGATCGACGGCATGGGCGGCAACGACCGCATCTGCGGGCTGGCTGGAGAGGACCGTCTACTTGGTGGACTCGGCGACGACCGGGTCGACGGCGGGCCGGGTAATGACATCATCCGGGGCGACCTGCGGGCCGACAACGGCAACGTCGTGGGCGGCGGCGACGATCGTTTGTTCGGGGGTGATGACGATGACAACCTCGTGGGCGACTCCAGCACTGACGGGGGCAATGCCACGGGGGGAGGGAAGGACCAGGTCTTCGGAGGCAACGGCAACGACGGCCTGTACGGCGACAGCGTCAGCTTTGCGGGAGGCGACGCCAGCGGCGGGGTGATGACCGACTGGAAGGTGGCGCAGGGGACGACCACCTCACCGGGGATTCGCTGGCTATCGAAGGATCCGCTACGGGCGCCGGTGATGACGTCCTCCTCGGTGGCATCGGAATGGAATTCCTCGTCGGCGACAGCGAGGCCGCCCGTGACGCAAAGGGCAGCGGTGGGGACGACCTGAGCGACCTGGGACCCGACGGCGGTTTCGCCGCGGTTGGGGACCACAACATCATTGACCCTGCAGGGGGGAGCGCCACCGGCGCCGGCAACGACCGGGTCATCGGGGGAAGTGCGGACGAAGTCCTCATCGGTGACAGCGCCGTCGTCGATGCGACTGTCACGTCTGCCGGCCGTGATCTGATCGAAGGCCATGGGGGCAACGACACGCTCTTCGGCGACAACACCAACTTCGACGCCACGGAGACCGCCGGCACCGCGGGCGCGAAGGACCGGCTCAAGGGCGGCTACGGGGACGACACGCTCCGGGCGGGCCCCGGCGACGACCACCTCGACGGCGGGCCGCAGACCGACGACTGTGACGGCGAAGCAGGTGACGGCGACACCGCCCTGCGGTGCGAGATGGTCAACGGCATTCCGTAAACCGGCATATCGGCCACCCCACGGCCGACGAGAACACAGGGCCCCAGGCTCAAGGCTGAGATCGGGGCCTTGTGCCATCTCCAGGAACGACGGCCGTCGCACGGTTATTCGATCGCCTGTGCCCTTTACACCAACACCGCCTCTCGCGTCCGAGCTGGGACTACGAGGCCGCCCCCTGGACATGGCCGGCTTTCGGGCAGCCCCTCCGCTGTGGCACCCGACCGTAGCCCCGATGGTGGGGAACTGGGGCGAGCAGGTATGTCCCACCCCGAGCGTCGGGTGGGGAGATTCATCGAGCCCCATCAACGCGACCGTCAATCTGAACGGTCGACTCGGCTCCGTCGAGATGGTCCCCTCGGTCACGACGTCGGGCGAGGCCCGATAGACGGCCGAGCCTGTTCTGAAGAAGGGGTCCAGCCCGACGTGGTCGGCCGGTCGTCGTAGGTGACGGCGCCCTCGGATACAGGAGAGCACCCCGGATCCCAGTACGGGATGCTCTCCTGTTCGGCGCCCCCACCGTCGTAGCCGCCCTCGCCGGGACCCCGGTGAACGTTCGCGTAGACGAGAAACCTCCCCGTCCGGCTCACCGGGGGTTCGCGGAGCGGGCAGGGGCCGTTCGACAGAAAGAGGCCCGAGATACGGCGAGAGGCTTCAAGCGCAGCCTTCTCATGGCCCCGGATCTCGATCGTGATCACGCTCTCGTCAGTCATGCTCCAGGAAACCGCCAACGGCGGAGCCGGTTCCGCTCTGTCGCGAGGTCCACCCCATCGAGTGCCACCGCGAGCGGATCTTGCCGCCGGATATCGTGACCGCCTACGAACAGAACGGGGGTCGGCACGGTGGGCATCGTCGGGGACAGTCTGGACCGGGCCGCGCGACCAAAGGCACCCGACCGGTCCCAAAGTCCGCCGGCGCCCAGATCCGCTACCTCGTCAAGCAGTACGAGGGCTCGACCAAGGCCGTCGCCGCTCTCCTGACCATCTCCCAGCGCACCGTCGAACGGTAGGTGAAAAACCAGATCAAAACCCCGCGCCCCGAATTCGCCGAATGCATGGCGGCCGAGGTGACCCGCCGCTGGCAGCCCCTCGTTAAGAAGCGCGCCCACCAGCAGGCCGCGAAGCGGACCGGCCTGGTCATCGAGACCCGGGCCCGGTTCGGGTTCACCGCCGCGCCGGGCACGACCGACGACGGACGGATGCGGCGCATCACCCGGTCTGGTGATGTCCTGTGCCACCCAAAGTTGATCGCGTGCCATCAGACTTTGAGGGATAACGAAGGCTGCACTGCCAGGTGACAGATGCAGGCCGTGACGGGGGGCTGGTATGCGGTGGGTATTCCGGTGGATCGTCAGGGGCTCGGGCGAGACGAGACCCCTGGACGTGTATGACGTCGCGTTCTTGGCGGGCGGGGCCCAGCATGTGGCGGACAGTGCGGTCACCGCGCTGCACCAGCGTGGGCTGCTCGTGGTGCACAACGCACAGGTCCATTCCATGGAGGGGAAGCAACCTCTGCATCCGGTCGAGCGCGCGATGGTCGCCTTCTGCAGGCACCCGACAAGCATCGACATCGTACGAGCCGTCCTGCAACGCTCCCCAGAGGTTGAGAAGATCGGCCGCGGACTGGCCACGTGGGGTCTGGTGGCGGGCGCGGAGCGTCGAATGACCCCTGCGGGCCGACGACATCTCCAACAGGCCCAGCTTGACCCGCGCATGCTGGCGTACGTCTTCCCTCATCGCAGCCCGCGCTGGGAAGGGGCCGTGCCACCCCCAGCGGGCCAGCCCCGAAGGCGGCCGGGCGGCAATCGTCGTTACGGCGACCCAGGCCCCGGCCTGGATACGGATACGGATGCACACTCCGGCGGCGGTCACAGCGGCGGGGGCGGCGGCGAGTGAGGCCCCACTGGCCGCTTCGCTACGGGGTGGATTACTCAAACTCCGATGGCACGCGCTCAAGCTTCGATGTCACAGGACAGGTGACAAAGCGAGGCGATGGCGGGGCTGGTGACGCCGTGCGCGGCGCGGCACAGCTCCCGCATGTCAGTGGCTCCCGCCCCGGGTGCGGGACGGGCCGGCCGGCGCGGCGCCGGGGGCTTCGGCCGGGCTTTCGTCTGCGCGCGGGCCGTCGGTTTGGCTGCGGGGGGCGCGGCCCCCTTTGGGACGGTGGCCCGTCGTGCAGGTGGCGTTGCCGGGCCGGCCGTGCGGCGGGGCGGCGGCCCGGTGCGCCGGGCCTCGCTGGTGCTTTCGCGGCCCACTGCGGCGGGGTGGTGGGGGCCGCTCCTCTGCTCGCAGGGCCGGCCGGAACGGCAGGAGGTGGCGGCAAGGGGGAGAGCGGCAAGGCCACCCCCGACGCGGCACGGGGGCCGGCCGGGGGTTTGTTGTCGGCCAGTGCCGTGGCGCGCGTGTCGACGGTCGGGGCTCGACCGGCACGTCTCCCTCGGCCCGGACCAGGCCGCCCGGCGCCTCGGCGTCCGCCGCGCCGACTTCGACCACATCGCCGGTCGCCTCGGGTGGCTGTCTCCGGTCGGCTCGGTCGAGATCGACTACAAGCGGCCGGGCGGCGTGACGACGGTCCCGCTCTACTCGGCGGAGTCCGTCGTCTGCAGCACCCTGAGGCCTGCGTGCGTGCCGGATTTTGATCACGGGGAAACTTCAGCCTAGTGCTCGCCGCTGTGGTGGACGGGGCCGGATGTGCGGGTCACTACCGTTTCCAGGGCACGGCTGCGTACCAGGTCCGTCATTCTCTCCACGTCGGGTGACATCCATCGGTCGTCCGTGAGGGGCGGGAGGGTCTGGCGGATGCCGTGGTGCAGCGCCGCGGTGCCAGTGCCCAGTGAGAGGCCGTGCATGGTCTTGTCGATCAGGTCGATTCCCTGAGCATCCATCATGAGGAGCACGGCGAGCACGGTTTCGAAGCGGTCGAGGTTTTCGTGCAGGTTGCGTACGGAGGCCATGGCCATGGTGTTGTGGTCCTCCTGGCCGTCCTTTTCCGGCCGGGACAGCACGCCCGAGGGCGCGGCTCTGGTCTGCATCTCGGGGATGAGCGCGGCGGCTGTCGTCTGTGCCTGCACCATGCCGGAGTTGAGGCCGACCGGCGGGTAGGCAAGGTTCGCCGGTAGGCCGTAGCTCCACCTGTTCGACAGCAGCCGGGCGGAGAGTTCGTGGGCGAGCACGGCGATGTCGGTGACCTGGGCATTGAGGGTGTCCATGGCGTGGCCGATCTGGGCGCCGTCCCAGTTGCCGCCCATGACGAACTCGTAAGCCCCGTCTTCCTTGCGGAAGAGCAGCGGATTGGATGTGGAGGCGTTGGCCTCGCGTTCGACGATCACCTTTGCTTCGCGGAGCGTCTGGGCGAGGGTGGCGGCGATGTGGGGAGCTGCCCGCACGGACACGGCGTCCTGCACGCGGGGATGGTCCTCACCCAGCCGCTTGCGTCCCTCATCGGTCATCCACTGGCTGCCCGCCAACAGTGCCCGCAGCCGTGCGGCCACCGCCTGCTGGTCGGGGATGCGCCGCTCGTCGTGCGTCCGGGCGTCGAGGGAGCCCTGCTCCGCCCGGGTGGCCTCCATGAACAGGGCGAAGGCCCCTTCGAACTGGGACTCCAGGGACGTCGCCCGGTCGATGGCGTGCACGTACCGGGCGGTCAGCAGGCCGCTGCCGCTGATGAGGGGCAGCGCCTCGCCGGCCTGCAGCGGGAAGGACGGCTCCAGGCCCGCTCGTCTCAAGGTGGTGTCGGCCGGTGCGGTGCGGCCCCGGTAGCGGGCCGGAGCCTTCTCGCCGGTGAGTACCAGACCTGAGGCGGCCATAGGCTGCAGGTCACCGGTGCCCAAAGAGCCGACCTGCGGGATGACCGGCGTGACACCGGCGTTCACCAGTGACAGCATTCGCTCGACCAGTGCCGGCCGTACGCCCATGGTGGCGCGGGCCATGGCGTTCGCCCGCAGCACCAGCGCGAGGCGGGCCTCACCGTCGGACACCGCAGGGCCGACGCCAGCTGCGTGGGACCGCAGGATGCGGCGCTGGAACTCCTCTTGCTGATCAGGCTCCAGCGGCCGGTCCTTCAACGGGCCCAGCGCCTGATTCCAGCCGTTGAGGGGCCTCGCGTTTTCCGG
>NZ_JAGGOW010000097.1 GCF_018614135.1 Streptomyces sp. ISL-66 | reverse complement strand
GCGCCGGACCGCTCCCGCCGCCCACTGTGCGCCGCCCCCGGCGCGGGCCCTCTTCAGGCGCGCCACCGCGCCGCCGAGGTTCAGCCCTGCGGCGGCGGCTGCGCCACGTCCGCCTCCCGCCGGGGCTCGTCCTGGAGCTGGACGCGCGCCTCGGTGCGGTGGCCGCGCGCGATGTAGTCCCGCACGACGGCCTCCACCGCGTCCTGGGGCGACCCGACCCCGGCGAGGACCATCACCTCCACCACGAGCTCGGCGTCGAGACTGATGCTGACCTTGGCTCGGCCTGTCACGGGACCCCCTCCATCCGTTGTGGGAAGGACTCTAATGCTGTGGCCGGACAGGTTCGCCGGGTCGCGGCGCCCGGCACGGCACCCGCGTGGCACCAGCGGGGTCGGACCGGTGTCGTTACACGTGGGGGCGCAGCGTCCAGACGACGGTCATCTCGCCGGTCACGGCCTCGTCCTCGCGCTGGATGGCGATGGTGACGGGGAACTCGGGGCGGCCGCCCGCATCGAGTTCGGCGACGACCTCGGCGGCCGGGCGGCCGAGGGTGGCGGTGGCCGTCACGACGCCTTTGGCGAGCTTCTTGTAGCCGATCTCGGCCTTGACGGCGAGTGGCACGGCCCGGGTGAGCTGGTCGCCGAAGGCGGCCAGGACGATCGCGCCGCTCGCGGACTCGGCGAGGGTGAACATGGCGCCGGCGTGCGGACCGCCGAGGTGGTTGTGGAAGTCCGGCTGGTCGGGAAGCCGGACGACCGCACGCTCGGGGGTGGTCTCCAGGAACTGGAGGTTCAGGGTCTTGGCCATCGGCACGGTCGCGGCGAGCAGTTCGCCCACGTTCATCTGGTCTGCGCTCATGGAACGCGATGTTACCCATGAGTAAGCGGCCTTGGCCATACCGGTACGGGGGCGGCCGTCGCTCCCCGCTCCCGCTCCCACTATCGTTACCGGCCATGTGGCCAGGACAGCAGCAGCCGCCCGGGGGAGAACAGAACCCCCAGGACGCGCATCAGAACCCGTACCAGCAGCAGCCGGGAACGCCGAACCCGTACCAGCAGCAGCCGACGGCGTACGGCGACCAGCAGCCCGGCTACGGATATCCGCAGCAGCCGCCCGCCCCCCAGCAGTGGGGCCAGCAGCCGCCGACCGTTCCGGTACAGCAGTGGGGCGGCCCGCCGCCGCCCTCCGCACCGCAGCCCCCGCGCGGCGGGAGCCCCTTCTCGACCAAGACCGTCGCCATCGTCGCGGCCTCGGCCGTGGTCGTGGCCGCCGCCGGCATGGGGGCGTTCGTCCTGACCCGGGACGACGGTTCCACCGACCAGGCGGACGACAAGCCGACCAGTTCCCCCTCCGCCCCGGCCTCCTCCGGCTCGTCCGCCCCGGCGAGCCCCGGAACCAACCCGCGCGGCGGCGCGGACGCCAAGCCGGTCATCGCGGGCTGGAAGGTCGTCATCAACCCGAAGTACGGCACCGCTTTCGACGTCCCGCCGGACTGGAACGTCCTGTCCTCGGGCATGTCCACCGGCTTCGAGGACGACGTCAAGAACGACGGTTCCCCCGTCGTCATGATGTCCGCACCCGCCTTCCTCAAGGAGGACTGGTGCAAGGTCGACTCGAACAAGGACGGCAAGGAGGAGTCGACCTCGCTCGCGGGGACCGGCACCAAGGGCGGCCAGGGCGCCAAGGACACCGCCGAGGCCGCGCGCAACGAGGCCGGCAACTGGGTGTTCGCCGCCTACGCGCAGAAGGCACCGAAGGGCACCGTCAAGGTCTCCGAGCCGAAGGAGTACACCACCTCCTCCGGGCTCAAGGGCCACATGGCCACCGCGGCCGTGACCGGCCTGCCGAAGGAGAACAAGTGCTCCTCCGACGGCAAGTCCATCGCCTTCAGCTTCACGACCCCCAAGGGTGACCTCTCCAGCTGGGTCCTCTACGGCGCCGCGGGCGTCGAGGGCGAAGTGAGCGCGGAGACCTACGAGAAGATCCTCAGCACCATCCGCATCAACGCCGGCTGATCCGGGCGCTGCCCGAAGCATCCCCTTCCTCCCGGGCCGGTTATCCGTTTGGATTCCCGGCCCGGGGACGGGGATAGTCCGGGGGTGAGTTCTCCCCCCTCCCCCTCTTCCGGCGCCCCCCGTTCGTCCCTGTTCCGCCGCCGGCCGGCCTGGGCGGGCCGCAACTACACCCTGCTGACGGGTGCGGCGGTCGTCACGAACCTCGGGAGCCACGGAGCGCTCATCGCGGCGGCCTTCGCCGTGCTCGACGCCGGTGGCTCCGCCGGGGACGTCGGCCTGGTGGCCGCCGCCCGCACCCTGCCGCTCGTCCTCTTCCTCCTCGTCGGCGGAGCGATCGCCGACCGGATACCGCGCCACCGCGTGATGGTCGCGGCCAACGCCCTGAACTGCCTCTCGCAGGCGGCCTTCGCCCTCCTCGTCCTCGCCGGCGAACCGCGGCTGTGGCAGATGATGCTGCTCACCGCGCTGTGCGGAACCGGTACGGCCTTCTTCAACCCGGCCGCCGAGGGCATGCTCCTGTCCAGCGTCTCCGGCGAGCACGCCAACCGGGCCTTCGCCCTCTTCCGGATGGCGATGAACGGCGCCGGCATCGGCGGAGCCGCCCTCGGCGGGGCGATGATCGCCGGGATGGGGCCCGGCTGGGTCCTGGCCGTGGACGCGGCCGCCTTCGCCGTCGCCGGGTCCCTGCGCGCCTTCCTCGACGTCGGCCACGTGGGCGACCGGGCTCCCGGCGGCGGCCTGCTGGCCGACCTGCGCGAGGGCTGGGTGGAGTTCCGCAGCCGCCCGTGGCTGTGGAGCATCGTGCTCCAGTTCTCCGTAGTCGTCGCCGTCGTGGGCGCCGCCGAGGCGGTCTACGGTCCCCTGGTCGCCCGGGATCAACTGGGCGGCCCGGCCCCCTGGGGCCTGGCCCTGGGCTTCTTCGGCCTCGGGACCATCGGCGGGGCCGTCCTGATGATGGTGTGGAAACCGCGCCGCCTGCTGCTCGTCGGAACGCTGTGCGTCTTCCCGCTGGCGCTCCCCTCGGCGGGGCTGGCGGTGCCGCTGCCGGTGTGGGGCCTGTGCGCGGTGATGTTCGTGAGCGGCACGGCCATCGAGGTGTTCGGCGTCAGCTGGATGACGACGATGCACCAGGAGATCCCGGAGGACAAGTTCTCCCGGGTCTCCGCCTACGACTGGTTCGGCTCCGTGTCGATGCTCCCCCTGGCCACGGCGGTCGCCGGCCCGGTCGAATCCGTCATCGGCCGCACCTCGGCCCTCTGGGGCTGCGCGTCCCTGGTCGTCCTGGTCACCGCTGCCGTCCTCCTCGTCCCGGACGTCCGCCACATGACCCGCAGATCACCGGAACCCGGCCTCGCCAAAGCGCCCGCCCGCGCTCCCGCTGCGGCTCCTGCTCCCGCTCCCGCTTCCGCTCCCGACACCAGCGGCGCACCCCTCACCCGAGGCTGAACGCCCCCTCCGGCGGCTCGGGAGAAGCCACCGCGTCGGCATCCTCCACGGGCAGGGCCCCCCGCATCAGCCGCGCCAGCGCACCCCCCGCCTCGACCCGCGCGGGAAACGCGTCACCCGCGCACGCCCGCGAAAGCCCCGCGACCGGCAGCTCCGCGTCCGAAGCCAGCAGCACCGCGTTCCCGAACCTCCGCCCCCGCAGCACCCCCGGCTCCGCGATCAGCGCCAGCTGCCCGAACACCACCGCGAAGTTCGCCAGCTGGCCGCGCAGGAACCCGAACGGCGCCCCGTCGGCGAGGTTCGCCGCGTACACGCCCCCGGGCCTCAGCACCCGCGCCACCTGCCGCGCGTACTCCACGGAGGTCAGCGAAGCCGGCACCCGGGAGCCCCCGAAGACATCGCCCACCACCACGTCCGCGCTCGCGGCCGGCGCCGACGCCAGCCAGCCCCGCGCGTCGGCGACGTGCACCTCGATCCCGGCGCCCGCCGCCACCGGCAGGAACTCCCCGACCAGGGACACCAGTCCGCCGTCGAACTCCACCACGTCCTGCCGCGAGCCCGGCCGGGTCGCCGCCGCGTACCGCGGCAGCGTCAGCGCGCCGCCGCCCAGGTGCAGCAGGTCCAGCGCGGTCCCCGGCTCGCCCACGCAGTCCAGTACGTGCCCGAGGCGGCGCACGTACTCGAACTCCAGGTGCTCCGGGTCGTCGAGGTCCACGTACGACTGCGGCGCCCCGTCCACGGTGAGCAGCCAGGCCCGCTCCCGGTCGACGTCCGGCAGCAGTTTGGCGGTGCCCTGGGCCACGTCCCGGATCACCGGGATCTGTTCGTCACTCACCGCACCATTGTCAGGCCGCCGGGCCCGCCCAGACGTCGGCCGCCTCCGCGGCGTGCTCGGCGGCCTGCGCGAGGCCCGCCCTGGCCGCCGGGTCGCGCCGGGCGGGGTCCAGTACGTTGCGCCCGAACACCTTGCGGACCGCCGCCGACGGCGTGATCAGCAGGACCTTCGCCCCGGCCGCCCGCAGCCGCGCGGCCTGCGCCGCCGGCGAGGGGACGAGCCCGGAGCCCATCGAGATCGGCGCGAGGATCACCACCCGGGCGTAGCCGGCGGCGAGGTCGGCGTTGGTCGCGGAGCGGACCCCACCGTCGATGAACCGGCGTCCCCCGACCGTCACGGGCGGCCACACCCCCGGTACGGCGCAGCTCGCCGAGACGGCATCGACCAGCCCGGCGCCGCTCTCCCGGTCGAAGGCGGCCGTGTCGCCGGTCAGCGCGTCCACGGCCGCGACGACCAGGCGCCGCTCGGGCCAGTCGTGCGAGACGAGGCGGCCTTCCAGCACCTTGCGGCGCTCCGCCTCCGGTTCGGTGACGGCGGCGAGCGCGATGGCGCCCACGCGCCGCCGGTAGGCCTTCGCGTCGCGCGAACGCACCATCGCGACGGCGTACCGCCCGATCAGCGAGGCCCCCAGCTTCGCGGGGAGCTCGCCGCCGGGATCGCCGAGCTGGCGCTCGTACAGCTCCTGCGGGGTGAGCAGTCCGGAGGCGAGCTGCGCGCCGACGACCGAACCGGCCGAGGTGCCGACGACGAGGTCGGCGCCGAAGAGGTCGACGCCCGCGCGGGCGAGCCCGTACAGCATCCCGGCCTCCCAGCCCACGCCGGTCAGTCCGCCGCCGCCGAGCACCAGCGCCGTGCCCTTGCCGGCGCCGTTGCCGCCTTCGGCCCCTCCGTTGCCGCCGCCGTCCCCGCCTTCGGCCCCGCCGTTGACCTCGTTCCTGCCTTCGCCGCCCATGTTCCGCCGCCCCTCCCCGCATGCCAGTGGTGACGGCAGTCTGGCGCAACCGGACCACCGCCACCACAAGGGGCTTCCCGAACCTTCCGTCCGAAGGCCCGCTACCCGACCGAGGTCACCGTCCCCGCGCCCACGGTGCGGCCTCCCTCACGGATGGCGAAGCCGAGCCCGCTCTCCAGCGGGACGTCCCGCCCGAGCTCCACGGTCATGGTGACCGTCTCCCCCGGCCGGGGGACGCCCGCCCCGCCGAGGTCCACGTCGCCCACCACGTCGGCGGTGCGGATGTAGAACTGCGGCCGGTAGCCGGAGGCCACCGGCGTCGTGCGGCCGCCCTCCCGGGCGGCCAGGACGTACACCCGCGCCGTGAACCGGCGGGTCGGCACGACGCTGCCGGGCGCCGCCACCACGTCCCCGCGGCGCACCGCGTCGCGCGGCACCCCGCGCAGCAGCAGCGCGACGTTGTCCCCGGCCTCGGCGGACTCCATCGGCTTCCCGAAGGTCTCCAGCCCGGTGACCACCGACTCGACGGGCTCGCCGGAACCGCCGAGCAGGCTGACGCGGTCGCCCATGCGTACGGTGCCCCGCTCGACGGCGCCCGTGACGACGGTCCCGCGCCCGGTGATGGTCAGGACGTTCTCCACCGGCATTAGGAACGGCGCGTCCGTGTACCGCACGGGCGTCGGCACGTACGTGTCCACGGCGTCGAGCAGGGCCTCGATCGCCGAGGTCCAGCGCGGCTCGCCCTCCAGCGCCCCGAGCCCGGACACCCGTACGACCGGGGTGGTGTCCCCGCCGTAGCCGTGGGCGGTGAGCAGCTCGCGGACCTCCAGCTCGACCAGGTCGGTGAGCTCGGGGTCCCCGGCGTCGGCCTTGTTCAGCGCGACCACGATGTGGTCGACGCCGACCTGCCGAATGCCCCGGCCAGCACATGGTGGAAGCCCGACCGGGGCAGGCCCGATCGCGCTGAACTGTCCTGCTCGCCGCCGCTCAGCGGGGCGGGGGTCTAGACCCAATGCCGTGTAGTTAGGGGCCGGGGTCTGTGTGTCAAGCAGGCTGAAGGAGAGATGGGGCTCCTGCTAGAACCGTGTCGACCAAGATCACTGTTCAGCAGGAGCCCTATGAACGCCAAGTCTGTGCATTTCTCATGAAGTAGCGGTCGCCGCAGGTCCGTTCGCACCGGGCCATCTGGGGGAGTTAACCCGGATCGTCCCGTTCGAGATGGTCGACGAGGTGCTGGCCGAGGCCGGCAGGACACAGCGGCGAATACGCGATCTTCCCTCACGGGTGGTGGTCTACCTGCTTCTGGCCGGGGCCCTGTTCCCAGGGATCGGATGGCAGCAGGTGTGGCAGCGGCTGACGGCCGGGCTGGACGGACTGGAGCCCGCGACTCCGACGGCCGGTGCCATGGCCCAGGCCCGTAAGCGGGTCGGGGCTGTGCCGTTGCGCCGCTTGTTCGACCTGCTGCGCGGGCCGGCTGCCGGGATCGGCACCGTGGGAGCCCGGTGGCGGGGTCTCCTTGTCTGCGCTGTCGACGGCACGCTGGTAGCCGTGCCCGACAGCCCGGCGAACCAGGCCGAGTTCGTCCGGCACCGCTGCAACAACGGCGGCGCGGGTTACCCCTCGCTCCGGCTGCTGATCCTGGTGTCCTGCGGCACCCGCACCGTTCTGGACGCGGTGTTCGGGCCGACCTCGAACGGTGAGACGTTCTACGCCCCGAGCCTGGTCCGCAGCCTGCGCGAGGGCATGATTGTCCTTCTGGACCGGAACTTCGCCGTCCAGGCACTGGTTGAGGCGATCACCCGCACGGGCGCACACGTCCTGGTCCGGGTGAAGGAACACCGAAGGCTGCCGGTCCTGGGACGCTTCGCGGACGGTTCCTACCTGTCCGGGCTCGGAGCCGTTTCGGTCCGGGTCATCGACTGCGAAATCACTCTCGGCACTTCCCAGGGGCTCCGCACCTGCGCATACCGTCTCGTCACGACCCTGACCGACCCCCGCACACACCCCGCCATCGAGGTGATCAGGCTCTACCACGAGCGGTGGGAGGTCGAGACCTCCTACCTGGAGATCAAGTCCACCATTCTGGGCGGCCGGGTCCTTCGTGCGCGGACCCCTGCCGGCGTCGCTCAGGAAGTCTTCGCCCTGCTGGTCACCTACCAGGTCCTGCGACTGGCCATGGCCGATGCCACCGGTACTCGGCCGGACCCCGATCCCGACCGGGCCAGTTTCTCCATCGCGCTGAACACCGCCCGCGACCTGCTCGTCCAGGCCGCGGGCATCTTCGACAACACGACCGTCGACCTCGTCGGCACCATAGGCCGCCGCGTCCTGGCCTGCCTCATGCCCGCCCGGCGCATCCGCACCCGGCCACGCGTCGTCAAACGCGCCATCTCGAAGTAGAACGCCAAAGGCACCGTCGACAGGACCAGCTACAAGGCCAGCTCAGCATCGACATCCTGACCACCCGCACCCCTTGACGCCGGACACCAAACGCTAACTACACGGCATTGGGACTAGGCCCCGCACTCCTACCGCGGACACCAGGGGCAAGTAAGTAACGGATACCGTCCGGTTCCACCGTTTGCCGACTTCGAAGGCTTAAAACCCGAAAGAGTGGGTTACGCTACGCCGGCCTATGGGTACCCCGTCAGTGCTGTCATTCCATACAGTGACATACGTGTATATCTCCTCATCACCTGACTCCGTGTCGAGCGCACCGGCAGATGCAGATATCGAGATTCTCCTCGTTGCGTTCATTTCAGTGCTGTCCACAGTAAAAAAGGCCGCCTTTCCCCTATATATGCGATCATCCTGACCACCGAACGGCGCGCCTTTATCATCTTCCCATATTTCTACCCGCCATCCGTACTGGAAGCCACTACGAACTTCGGCGGAAGTGAACTGCAATGTTGTGGTGACGGTGAAAAAGACTTCGGTGCCACGGACAGCTGTTCGGTAATCGGGCTGAGATCCTATCTTCACGGACGGCACGGTAAGAGGCACCGCAACCGTATCCCTAACCGTCCCCGACCTACCGGAAGTTGTGGGGGAAGCCGCCGCTGCAACCTGGCATGTTGTGACGCCCAGCGCTGCTGCCAGAAGAAGGGACGTAAATCGCCTATGCATGACTGACCTCGTCGTTCGAATGGGGGGCAGACTAAGGCATCACCGATGCCGGGTCGCTAGCGCATGGTCGGGGCAGCGCATTGCGGGACACTGGACACCCAAGCGGGCGGCTCGAATTTCGCTCTCTTAACAGACTACTGCGCACGCCAATTAGATGCATTTTGAGCATCAGTTGACCTGCACGCGGAATCAACTTGCCTCTGCATCACATGGATGGGAAAATTCGGTCATCCCGGACTGCCGCACCCACCCTCCGTTCAGGTTGCGGTGGAGTGCCCGGCACCTCCGCCGGGCCGGGTCAGGGGGCGCCGGCCGAAGCTCACCGAGGACCAGGCCGCGCTCGCCCGGCGAACTGGGCCTGGCCCGCGCCTGGGTCGCCGGCGACCCGGAGATCGAGGGCGACCTCTACACCGCCCTCGACCTGCTCTCCGGCCTCGTCTGGGAACGCGGCGAGAACGCCCGCACCCTCGCCCAGGCCGTGCGCGACCCCCAGTTCCGCGAAGCCGTCCGCGGCCTGGTGAAGCTCGCCGGACCCCCGCTGCCGCCCGCCCCGCCCCGCGAGGAGAGCCGCCGCACCGGCCACCTCCACACCCGCCGCACCGACCGACGCGCCATCAGCCATCACTACGACGTCGGCAACGACTTCTACGAGCTCGTCCTTGGCCCGTCCATGGTCTACTCCTGCGCCTACTGGGAGTCCGACGACAGCACCCTCGAACTCGCCCAGCGCGACAAGCTCGAACTCGTCTGCAGAAAGCTCGCCCTGGCGCCGGGCCGGCGACTGCTGGACGTCGGCTGCGGCTGGGGCTCGATGGCGATCCACGCCGCCCGCGAGCACGGCGTGAGCGTCGTCGGGATCACTCTCTCCCACGAGCAGGCGACGTACGCCCGCAAGCGCGTCGCCGACGCCGGACTCACCGACCGGATCGAGATCCGCGTCCAGGACTACCGCGACGTGGCCGACGGCCCGCTCGACGCGATCTCCTCCATCGGCATGGCGGAGCACGTTGGCGCGGAGCAGTACCTGGAGTACAACGGCTCGACGACGAGCAGGAGAAGACCGTCCAGCAGATCGCTGACATGTTCGGGGTGCCGAGGTCGACGGTATACGGGCACCTCGACAAAGCCAAGACCGTGCTGCGTCAGCCGAAGAAGTCCGCGGTCATGAAGCCGTGAAAGCTACCAGCGGGTTACTTGTTCCCTGGTGTCTGGGCTAGGACTCCGGGGCCGATACGGTTCGACCAGCGTGCGGCGCCCACTGCTCAGCTCGCCCCTAAAAATCGCGCAGGTTCAGTCGACCATCTCGAACGGGACGATCCGGGTTAACTCCCCCAGATGGCCCGGTGCGAACGGACCTGCGGCGACCGCTACTTCATGAGAAATGCACAGACTTGGCGTTCATAGGGCTCCTGCTGAACAGTGATCTTGGTCGACACGGTTCTAGCAGGAGCCCCATCTCTCCTTCAGCCTGCTTGACACACAGACCCCGGCCCCTAACTACACGGCATTGGGTCTAGAACCTGCGGTAGACGCGGATGGTCCTCTCCGCGACGCACACGGCCCCGTTGCGGAGGATCATCGTGCGGGTGGCTCCCGCCCGGTAGCGGAGATCGGCAATCGGGATCAGATGACCACCGGCTAAGACGTGATCACCGACCTTGAGTTCATGCGGTGGGCAGTCCACGGGGGCCGTACCCGGCGGGATACGGACCGGGGGCGTCTCCCGTGGCGCGCGCCGTCTCAGAGGCACACAGCACGCCGTACGGGCGATCCACTGGAACCCTCCTGGGTCCATCAGCCGCAACACGTTGGGCGCCGGGTACAGCTTGACGATCTCGCCCCGGGCCTGATTCTGCCGGTCGAACACTTTCTCGCCCAGCTTGAAGCCCGTCACCGGGATCCCTTACGGCGCACTCGGCAAGCTGCGGGTCAGCGCAGTCAATATGCCGGTAGACCACTACATCTGGCCCTTCGGGCTTCTCAAGGCTCCCCCGGCGGCAACGGTCGAGCGACTTGATCGGCCTCATACAGGCGGGGCACGTCTCACCTTTCGGGGCGAACGTCTCATACTCGAATCGGCTTGCATCGGTCTCTGTACTGGTCGCCATCGCTGCGTCCTTCGGTCGTCTGCCCGTGCCCGAGATCGTCCCGCTGGGGACAGCAAGCACACAGGGACGCAACGTCCTAGTTTTCGGGTCTTAGGCGACCCCCAGAAAAGTTGCCAGCTTCCGCAGACCGGGGGGCCGGGCCGACCCCGCCCACAGGTCCGACACGATCGCCACCGCCAACGTGTGGTGGCGCATCCATCCGGGAGCCACCTGCCGCAGCCTCTCCAGCGCCTTCACCGCCCCGGCGGCGTCCCCGATATCGGTGTGCGCCCGTGCGACGTCCAGTAGCAGCCAGGTGCGCCACGACGGGGGCGTGTCCGTGCTGAGTCTCATCCCCTTGGCCAGGCTCAAGGCCTCTTCGGGTCGCTCATGCTGGACGGCCAGGCGGACGCGTTCGATGCGGACCGACGACCGGCTGAACACGGACACCAGCTTGCTGTCAGCGGGAGGCGGGAGCGTCGCCAGACGGCCGGCTGCCCTCTCGGCCGTGACCATCATGTCGTTGGCGGTCGCGTAGTCGTCGCTGCGTGCGTAGGACGTGGCCGCAGACATCAGCAAGCCGCCCCACACCCGAACCCCCTCCGACGTTCCCGTGTGCTCCCGCTCCACTCCGTCCGCAGCGTGCACGGCCAGATTCCGGGCATCGTCCAACCGGGCCTGACGCTGGTAGGCCCAAGCGACAGAGTTCGAGACCATCGGGGCAAGCAACGGGTCCGACGAGTCTCCGGCGGCAACGTAGGCACGCTCCAGAGCGGACAGGGCAAGGTCGGTCTTCCCGAGCCGGATGGCAAGGTGTCCGCCGAGTTGCAGTGCCTTGCCGAGCGCCGCTTGACCGGCTGCCCGTTGCCCCGGGTTTCCCACCGCAGCGAGTAGGCGTGCATCGGCGATGATCCCGGGCAGTACGTCCATGAGACGGCCGAACTCCGCCGCGTGGTACAGAGTCCACCCCTCCGCCAGTTCGGCCCGGAGGAGAGGCAGCGACAGCCGTTCAACCCCCGTCGGCTCAACGGGCGGAGCGAACAAGGGAGGCATGATCGCGCGCCGGACGGCTACGAGCTGAGGCGGTTCGGCATCGCCACTGGACGGCACGCCCGGCGGATCCCCCAGAAGACCCGTCAGCTCCACGCCGAGTCCCTTGGCGAGCGAATGCAGCGTCGGCAGGCGGGCGCTGTGCTTCCGATGCTGCTCAAGCTTGCGGATCACGTCCACGGATACTCCGGAACGCTCTGACAGTCCCTCTTGGGTGAGGTCAGCGAGACGGCGCAGTCTGGCCATGCGGTCGCCCAGGTGCTCAGTAGCCATGACTCAGAAGCTACGCCCGAGCGGCGAGCCTGTGTGATCGACGTCAAAACCCGTACAGGGAGCGGTCTGCCATTACGTTCCGGTCCCCGATCTCCCCGTTAAGAGGGCCCTCCCCGCCTCTTAACCAGGTCGTTCTCACCCCGCCATACAGGCATTCCCGCAGGTCATCAGCCCATGGGGGCGGGGAAACGGGCTTACACCCAGCGCGCGCGTTCCGAGCTTGAGCCGGGATCGCTGAGGTAGGTTCCGCCTGAACTTTGCTCGCGCCCTCCCTCCCCAGGTCCGGACATGCGAAAGACCGCCTGCCAGCATGGGCAGACGGTCTCTCAAGTCAGGTCAGGTCACTCGGAGTCGCCCAGTGCCCGGTACAGCGTTGCGCGAGACACCTTGAGCGCCTTGGCAATGGCCGTGACGCTCTCGCCCTGAGCCTTGCGAGCCTTGGCCGCAGCGAGCTTGTCAGCGTCCATCACAGCGGGGCGCCCACCCGTACGACCCTGAGCCCTGGCAGCGTCCGAACGTGCAGCGGAGACGAGGGTGCGACGTCCGAAGGCCGCACACACGCCGCCAGGAGCGCCGAGCGGCCCGCCGCCGGGCTTTCCCCAGCGACGGGCCTCGAACGGTGCTCACGCAGGCCTATTCGGTCTCGACCCCGGCAGGCTGCGCCCATCGGATGTCACAGCGTGCATCGCCGTCGAAGGGCGCACCACGGCGCGCAGCCTGCGTCACGGTAATTCCGGCGATCGCGACCCGCAGAAGATCGCGGCGCATGGGGGTGTCTGCGGCCTCCCACGCCGCGTCAAGCATGTGGTGGTCATCGAACATTGTGAGGTCAACGCGCAGGCCCGAGTACCGAGCTGCGTTCTCCTGTGCTTCCCGAAGGGTCTCCTCGGCTTCGCTGACGAGTCTCGGGAAGTGCTTGCCCATGGCGCCGCCGTAGAGACCCGCAGCGCGGTCGTTGGCAAGCTGCTCGATGGCTGCTTCGGCAGCCTTTACGGCCGCCACAGCCTCCCGTGCGTCCTCGCTCGCCTCTGGCACCGTCAGTGCCGCCCAGCGCTCCGCAACCGCGATCATCAAGGGGTCGAACATCTCCGCGTAGGCAACCTCCGCGAACCAGCGGGAAATGATGTACTCCTCGATGCGCACCCGCATGATTGAGGCGGGAGCAGGGCACGGCTTCCCCATGGCATGGCCGTTGCAGACGTACGAACGGCCCATGGTTGGCATCCTGGAGCCACAGCCGGCGCAGCGGAGAAGGTCAGTCAGCAGGTGAGAGGCTCGCCCAACACGTGTGCCGAGAGCTCCGCGCTGATGACCCGCCTGTACGCGCCGGGCACGTTCTACCAACTCCGTCGGAACTGGATGCACGTCAGCAGCGAACACCCGTACACGCTTCCCCGCAGCGTCCCTGTAAGCCACAGGCCACGTGCGCTCGCGCGAGAGGGCGACCACCTGCCAGCCCTCGTATACGGGATTGGCCACGATTCGGCGGACGGTGGAAGCACCCCAACTCCCGCCCTTCGGCGAAGGGATTCCGTCGGCTGTCAGGCCACGGGCCACGCTGCGCGCCGACGTGCCATTGCTGATCTCATCCAGAATGCGCAGCACTACGGGCCAACCGGCCGCCTGATGCAGCTTGCCTTCCGCGTCCTTTTGGAGCCCGTACGGGGCAGCGGACAGCCATACGCCCTTGCGTCGCTGAGTGCCCTTCGTGTCCCGAACCCTGTATGACAGCAAGTCGGACGACGACTTGGCCCGTTCGGCGTCCATGATGATGCGCTCACGGTCCCGGGGTTCGGCGCTGTCCAGCCGCTCATAGTCGAAGATCAGACGAGTACCCGCGTCCAGCAGCCCGGCGACTACCCCCGCGCCCTTCCGGCTGAACCGGTCCACGGCATAACACCAGAGGGCAGGAACCTCCTCGCGCTTGAGCGCGACCAGTGCGTGATCGAACTCAGGCCGCTTGGTGTCGGTCCACGCACTGAGGTTGTCCTTCCAGACCCTCCGCACCCGGTACCCGTGCTGCTCAGCCCACGAACGGCCGCGATCCTCCTGCGTTTGGAAGGTCAGCGCCTCGACACCTTCCCGCACAATCTTGCTCTTACGCAGATACAGGTCTATCTCTTCCACGTTCCCCACCCTGTGACGGTCGGATCTCACTATGACAGGGTGAACCGACTACATAGTCGGCGTGGCCGGGCATGTCGACGTGCGCGTAGTGCCGGGTGCCGGTCTCGTACTCGACGTGCGTGAGGTTGATGGTGATCCCGCGCCGGGCCTCCTCGGGGGCCCGGTCGATGCGGTCGAACGGCACGAAGGAGGCGTCGCCGCGGGCGGCGAGGACCTTGGTGATGGCGGCGGTCAACGTCGTCTTCCCGTGGTCGACGTGACCCATGGTGCCGATGTTCAGGTGCGGCTTGGTGCGCACGAAGGCCGTCTTGGCCATGATGTCTTCCCGTGTGATCGAAGCTCGAAATACGGGACCCCCTGAGCGAACCGACCCTCCCCCTGTGGGGTCCGCCGGACGATCCGGGAAGGGTCAGCTTCGTGCGCCGCCGAATGCGGGTGCCGGTGCGGGTGCGGGTGCCCCTGCGGCGAGCTCTGCGAGGACGGCAGCCTTCGGCGCGTCCGCGACTGCGGACGGCGCTGCGGGGAAGGCGTACCGGGACATGTGGCTGATCCTGCCGGGCCGGACCCGGCCCGTCGAATGGTTATTCGCCGGACCGCCCCGCGGCCGGTGATTCTTGAGCGCCTCGGGCACTGCGGGGAACCCGCGGCCGCCCCGGGTCGTTCGACCGCATGAGGCCCCGGATTACGGCGCGGGGTCATACGGGTCGGTTAGTCTCCCGGAATGTCCCTCCTCCTCGCGCCGTGGACCCGGCTCTCGCTGCTCGTCGTGCTGCTCCTGGCGGCCGGGGTGTGCGTCGTGCTGTTCGAGCCCCAGCGCCTGCTCTCGGAGGGCTGGCCCCCGGGGCTTCCGGTCGGCGCGGCCGTGCTGCTCTTCGCCGGGGCGTACGGGGTGTGCACGGCCGCCCTGGTGCCGCGTCCCCTGCTGAACCTGGCCTCGGGCGCCCTCTTCGGATCCCAGTTCGGCCTGGCCGCGGCGGTCGCCGGCTCGGTCGTCGGCGCCGGGATCTCCTTCGGCCTCGGCCGGCTGATGGGCCGGGACGCCCTGCGCCCGCTGATCCGCGGCCGCTGGCTGCGAGCGGCCGACGACCAGCTGGCCCGGCACGGCTTCCGCTCGATGCTCGCGGTCCGGATCTTCCCCGGCCTGCCCTTCGCCGTCGCCAACTACGGGGCCGCGATGACCCGCTGCGGCTTGCTCCCCTTCCTCCTCGCCACCGCGATCGGCGTGATCCCGAACACGGCCGCGTACGTCGTCGCGGGGGCCAGCGCCTCCTCCCCGACCTCCCCCGCGTTCCTCGCCTCGTTCGGCTTCATCGCCCTCTCCGCGGTGGGGGCGGCGGTCGTCGCGTGGCGCAAGCGGCACCACCTCGTGCCCGCAGGCGAGTCCGCGCGCCGAGCCGCGCCCCGGACGGCGCCCCAGACGGCGTCCCGGACCGGGCGATCGCCGGGCCGACAACCCCTGCCGACCCGCGAACTGACGCCCGTACACCCCCCTGTGGTCACGGCGGCACCCCACGGGCCCTAGCATCGGAACCGAACTGCCCGACGATCACAAGGACGAGCGCACCCCGACATGAGCTGGTTCGAATCCCTAATCCTCGGTCTCGTCCAGGGGCTTACGGAGTTCCTCCCGATCTCCTCCAGCGCCCACCTGCGGCTGACCGCGGCGTTCGCCGGCTGGCACGATCCGGGAGCGGCCTTCACCGCCATCACGCAGATCGGCACCGAGGCCGCCGTGTTGATCTACTTCCGCAAGGACATCGCGCGGATCGTCTCCACGTGGTTCCGCTCGCTGTACACCAAGGCGCTGCGTTCCGAGCAGGAAGCCAAGATGGGCTGGCTGGTGATCGTCGGCTCGATCCCGATCGGCGTGCTCGGCCTCGCCTTCAAGGACCAGATCGAGGGCCCGTTCCGCGATCTGCGCCTGATCGCCACCACCCTCATCGTGATGGGAATCGTGCTCGGCGTCGCGGACCGGCTGGCCGCGCGCGACGAGGAAGGCGGCCGGCACCGCGCCATCCGCGAGCGCAAGACGCTCAAGGAGCTGGGCGTCAAGGACGGCCTGATCTTCGGCCTCTGCCAGGCTATGGCCCTGATCCCGGGCGTCTCCCGCTCCGGTGCGACGCTCTCCGGCGGCCTGCTGCTGGGCTTCACCCGCGAGGCGGCGGCCCGCTACTCCTTCCTCCTCGCCATCCCGGCCGTGCTGGCCTCGGGCCTGTTCGAGATCAAGGACGTGATCGAGGACCCGGGCCACATCTCCTGGGGCCCCACGATCTTCGCGACGGTCGTCGCCTTCGTCGTCGGGTACGTGGTCATCGCCTGGTTCATGAAATTCATCTCCAGCAAGAGCTTCATGCCCTTCGTGATCTACCGGATCCTGCTGGGCATCCTGCTGTTCGTGCTGATCGGCATGGGTGTGCTGAGCCCCCACGCCGGCGAGTCGGCCGGCTAGTACGGGCACCGCTCACCGCTTCGCGTGAATCGCAGGCCGCTCGGGAACGTTCCCGGGCGGCCTGCGCGTCGTTGTGCTTGGAGAGGCCTGAAGCTGAGCATCAGGGGGTGTCCCATGGGTCGAGTGGTATTGGAGCGGTTTCCGGCCGGCAGTCCGAGGGGGAGCTGGCCGGCCGAGGAGTACGCGGCGCAGCGGGCCCGCGAGGGGGTTTCGGTAGAGGTCGTGATGGACCTGGACAGTGACGCGTTCCTGGTCGTGGTCCGGCCCCGGGAGGCGCGTTCCGGTCACTGCCCGGACGCCCGGTGATCCCGTTCCCGCACGCCCCTTGGCCTCCGCGCCCCGCACCCTCACACTGACCCGATGACGCAGCGTGTGGACCTTGCGACCGTGATGGACCGGCTGGCGATCGACGAAGTGGTCACGGGGTACGCGGTGGCCGTCGACGACGGCGACTGGGCCGCCTACCGCGCCCTGTTCGCCCCGGGCGGGCGGGCCGACTACGGCTCGGCGGGCGGGGTCGAGGGGCCGGCCGGGGAGGTCGCGGACTGGCTCGCGGAGACGATGAAGCTGTTTCCGGTGCGCCAGCACCTCATCGTCAACCGGCTGATCCGGGTGGCGGACCTGGGCGGCTCCCCCGGTGACACCGCGGAGGTCCGGGCGGACTTCCTCAACCCGATGCGGCTGGCCGGTGAGGAGTCCGACGGCACGGTCACCGCGCCGAATTTCGTCGCCGCGGGCCGCTACGCCTTCGCCCTCGTCCGCACCGCCCGTTCCGGCTGGCGGCTCTCCCGGGTCACCGTCCACGAGAAGTGGCGGCACACGTCGTTCTGACCCGGACGTGAACCGCGGGTCTCGTGAACCACAGGGCGCGAACGACAGGGCGTGAACCAGCGGGCGTAAACCAGCGGGCGTGAACCAGCGGGCGTGAACCACCGGGCGTGAACCACAGGGCGCGAACCACAGGGCTGTTCCACACTGGAAGCGGAGGCCCCTCATGGTGCTGACGGTCTCGAAGCGGGTGGCACGGCGGCGTGCGGCGGCGGCCGTCGCCGCCGGTGCGCTGCCCTGCCTCGCCTTCCCCGCCCCCGCGCTCTGGTGGTTCGCCTACGTCGCCCTCGTGCCCTGGATGCTGCTGCTGAGGTCCGCCCCCACCGGCCGGCGCGCCGCCCTGGAGGGCTGGCTCGGCGGCGCCGGGTTCGTCTTCGCGGTCCACCACTGGCTGTTGCCCAGCCTGCACGTCTTCCTGTTCGTCCTGGCCGCGCTGTTGGGCGCGCTGTGGATCCCCTTCGCCCTGCTGGTGCGGGAGTTGCTCGGCGGGGCCCCGAGCGGGGGCCGGGCGGCCGCGGCGCTGGTCCTCGTACCGTCGGGCTGGCTGCTGTCGGAGCTGGCCCGTTCGTGGCAGGGGCTGGGCGGGCCGTGGGGGCTGCTGGGGGCCAGTCAGTGGCAGGTGGCGCCCGCGCTGCGGCTGGCCTCGGTGGGCGGGGTCTGGCTGGTCGGCCTGGTCGTGGTGGCGGTGAACTGCGCGCTGGTGCTGCTGGTCGCGATACCCGGGGCCCGGGCCCCGGCGGTCGCCGGGGTGACGGGGTGCGCGGTACTCACGGGGGTGGTGTGGCTGTGGGCGCCCCGACCGGAGGTCTCGGGCGGCCTGCGCGTGGCCGTCGTACAGCCGGGTCTGGTCGCGGACGGCCCGGACGCCCCGGAGCGGCGGTTCGCCATCGGCGAGGAGCTCACCCGGAGCCTGGCGGGGCAGCGCCCGGACCTGGTGGTGTGGGGCGAGAGCAGTGTCGGGGAGGACCTGACGGCCCGCCCGGACCTGGCCCGGCGGCTCGCCGACCTGTCGGCGCGGGTTGGGGCTCCGCTGCTGGTCAACGTGGACGCACGGCCCGCCGACCGGCCGGGGATCCGCAAATCGGCGGTCCTCGTCGGACCGGGCGGCCCGACCGGCGACCGGTACGACAAGATGCGCCTGGTGCCCTTCGGCGAGTACGTGCCGGCCCGCGCGCTGCTGGGCTGGGCCACCTCGGTCGGCAAGGCGGCCGGCGAGAACCGCGTCCCGGGCGGCGCCCAGGTCCTGATGGACCTGCCCGGCCGGGCGGACGTCCGGATCGCCCCGCTGGTCTGCTTCGAGTCGGCGTTCCCCGACATGAGCCGCAACCTCGTCCGGGACGGCGCCGCGCTGCTGGTCGACCAGTCGGCCACGTCCAGTTTCCAGGGCGGCTGGGCCCCGGCCCAGCACGCCTCGCTGTCCGCGCTGCGCGCCGCCGAGACGGGCCGCCCCATGGTCCACGCCACGCTCACCGGCATCAGCGAGGTGCACGGCCCGTCGGGCGAGCGGGTCGGTCCGGCGCTGTCCACCTCGGCGCGTGAGGCACGGGTGTACGAGGTCCCGCTCGCCCGGGGCACGACCCTGTACGTCCGCTTCGGGGACTGGCCGGTGGGCGCGGCACTGGCCGCCCTGGCCGCCTGCTGCGCGGCCGGGGGCGTCCGCTCCGTACGGCTCGGCACACCGGCCGGGACACCGGCCGGCACGCCGGTCCCCGAGCCACTCGGGGAACTTCCCAGCAAGAACTAGGCCGTCCCTTTCGGATCCGGCCGAACAAGCCGGACGAGCCGCCGGGAGGATCGCTCAGGAAGCCTGCTCCAGAGCGGACTCCACCACCCGCTCGCACAGCTCGTGCGTGCGCAGCGCGTCGCGCGCGCTGAGGGTCCGGCCGGCTTCCACGGCCTCCAGGAAGGCGTCCACCACCTGTTCGATGCCGCGCTGGCGGGCGACCGGCACCCAGTCCCCGCGCCGCCGGATCGTCGGCTGGCCCTTGTGGTCGATGATCTCCGCGAGGTTGACCACCTGGCGCTTGGTGTCCTGCCCGGACGCCTCCAGGACCTCCTCCGTCGAGCCGGAGAGGCGGTTCATGATGCCGAGCGCCGTGAAGCCGGCGCCCGACATCTGGAGCACCACCTGACTCATCAGCCCCTCGCGCACCACGGCCCGTACGTCGACCTGATCGGCCTCGCCGGGCAGCAGGAAGCGCAGGGTGTCGACGACGTGGATGAAGTCGTCGAGGACGAAGGTCCGCACGTCCTCGGGTAGGCCCACACGGTTCTTCTGCATGACGATCAGCTCGCGCGGGTGGTCGGCGCACTGCGCGTAGCCGGGCGCGTGGCGGCGGTTGAAGCCGACGGCGAGCGAGACCCCGCGCTTCTCGGCCAGTTCGACCAGGCGCCGCGAGTCCGCGAGTTCGTAGGCGATCGGCTTGTCCACGTACGTCGGGACGCCCGCCTCCAGCAGCCGCTCCACGATCTCGGGGTGGGCGGCGGTCGAAGCGTGTACGAAGGCCGCGTCGAGCTTCTGCGCGAGCAGGGAGTCGAGGTCGGTGTGCAGGCGCTCGGCCGGGACGTGATGGAGGGCACCGACCCGCTCGAGGGTGGCCGGGGTCCTGGTCTGCAGGTGCAGTTCGAGCCCTGGGCGGGCGGTGAGGACGGGCAGGTACGCCTTCTGCGCGATGTCGCCGAGTCCGATACAGCCGACCTTCACCGAGAGCCTCCAGGTTGTTCCTCGTGGGATGTGCGCAGCCTAATCGTTGGTGGCCCTGGCTTTGTCGGTCAGTAGCGAGAGCGTTCGTTGTCCAAGAGCGAGAACACCCCGTGGGCGCGGAAGACGTTGTAGCCGAGTTTCAGCAACGCCCGGTTGATTGGCTTGCCCCGGATATCGTGCGTTCCCCCGGCGGGGGTGGATGCGGAGCCTGGCGGTGTGCCGCGTACGGGTCAGCGTGCGCATCATGAGCAAGACCTCGCCACGTGGTCCGAAGCCCTGCGGACAGAGCCGCCGGTAACCGCCGCCGCGGTCGTGGTCGGGCGGCCCGGTTCAGGAGGCGAGGTGACAGGATGACGCAGTGTCCGACTCTCTGCATGAACCGTGGCTGCGCGGCATCGCCTTCAATCCGGCGGCGCCCTCCGACGTACTGGTACGCCTGCTGGATCGAGCGGCCGGTGAAGCCGGCCTGCTGATGTGCGAGGGTCGTGACCTGCCTGACGCCATCATCGACGCGGTCCTGTGCCATCCGGACTACGTCATCCGCCGCGCGCTCGCCCGCAACCGGTACGTCGACCCGGCGCGGCTCGCCCCCTTGGCGACGGACCCGTCGGGGATCGTCCGCGGGTGGCTCGCCTCCGGCCCCCGTCCCCGTCACTACCCCCGATGGATCCGACCGCTGCCGGACGACATCCTCGTGACCCTCCTGATGGCCCAGGACGCGGGCGAGGACGGCAAGGTCACCGCGAAGGAGATCATCGGGGAGCTCGATTCGTCCCGGCAGATCCCCCTGTCCTTCTTCCGCTCCATCGCCGGCCACGAGCACCCCGAACTCCGGATACGGGCGACTTGGAGGTGGGAGTCACTCACACCGGCGCAGCGGGCGGGGCTGCTCGACGATCCGGACCCCGCGGTCCGTGAAGCCGCGCAGGACAGGAACTGGCGGCAGGACCCGGAACGGGTGGAGGCCAGACTGCCGTCCTTCGGCTCGCGCAACGCATTCGTGTTCGATGCATGTGCTCTGACCCCCGCGCTCGTCGAGCAGTGCTTCGCGGACGGCACGGTGCTCCCCTTGGCCCGCAACCCGCACACCCCGGCCTACGCCCTCGCCCGGCTCGCCCGCCACCCCGACGCGGAGGTCCGCGCGTCGGTCGCCGCCCGGCCCGACGTGGGACCGGACCTGGTGGCGGAGTTGAGGCAGGACCCGCACGAGTACGTGCGGATGTGCGCGCGCCTCCAATCCTTCACCCGTACCTGGGCGGAGTACGGGGCGATCGATCAGGTCATCGGGCACGGTCCTGACTGCACCTGCCCGATCGGCGAGCCGTTCACCACGTCGGATATCGAGCCGGACGTCGGGCCGTCGCCCGAGTGGTTCGCCTCCTGTGCGGTGTCCGAGGAACCGGCGCTCCGCCGGGTTGCGGCAAGTTGGCCGGGCCTGCCGGCGGAACTCGCCGAGACGCTCGCGCAGGACGACGACGAGGAGGTGAGGATCCGGCTGGCCTGCCACCACCCGCTGGCTCCGCCGCACCTCCTCCTGGATGTCTTCGTCACCCGCCCGGCCCACCGTCCGCACCTGCTGGCCCTGCCCGCGTTCCCCCGTACCGGCCGGGCCCACCTCGTCGACCACCCGGACCCCGAGGTAAGGGCCCTGGCCGCAGCCGATCCCGCCCTGCCCGACCCCCCGCTGGAGGACCCCGACGCGTCGGTGCGCCGGGCAGCGGCCACCAACCCGAGCCTGTCACCGGAAGCCCTGGAGACCCTCCTCGCCGACCCCCATACCGCCGAGGGCGCTGCGTCCAACCCGGCACTCCCCGTTCCGCACATGCACGCACTCCTCGACCACTGCCTGAACGGCGCCGCCACCGTGCCGACGGCCGTCCGCCGCTGACAGACGACGACCACGTAGCGATCACAGGCACGGCAACCTCCGTGGACCATCGACTGGCGTCGACACACCAGAGAAGCGTTTCCACATCTCAGCAACATTCCGGACATCAGCAACAAGCGACTGCTCCTGCAACTCGTCTACAAACGTTCTCCCTTCTCACCTACGCAGCCAGTGGCCCCGGACGGGTTCGAGCAGAATGGGGGCCATGACCATCAATGACGGATCCCACCGCGTCGAACCCGCCACCACGGCGGACGAGCGCGACATGCTCGACGGCTGGCTCGACTACCACCGCTCCACCTTGACCTGGAAGTGCCAGGGCCTCTCCGACGAGCAGCTCCGCTCCACCCCTCTGCTGCCGTCCGAACTGAGCCTGCTGGGGCTGGTGCGGCACATGGCCGAGGTCGAACGGTACTGGTTCCGGGAGATCATGCTGGGCGAGGAGCTGCCCGAGCTGTACAGCACGGACGAAGACCCCGACGGGGACTTCCACTTCACCGACAAGGCCACGGGCGCCCAGGCCGAGGAGGTGTGGCGGACCGAGGTCGAGCTGGCCCGGCAGGCCGCGGCCGGCCGCTCGCTGGACCTCACCTCCGAAGCCGAAAGCCACCGCCGGGGCGAGGTGTTCAGCCTGCGCTGGGTCTACCACCACATGATCGAGGAGTACGCGCGGCACAACGGCCACGCGGACCTGCTGCGGGAGCACCTCGACGGCGCCACCGGCGAGTAGCCTCCGGTCAACGCGCGGGCGTCCGCCGCGTCCAGGAGCGAGTAGCCGTCACCCGTGCGGGGTGAATATCGGCTCCGGGTTTTCGCAACGGGGTGTTCGCCCAGCAGAGTTGCCGGGTGCATCCAACCCGAACCACGACAAAACTGCTGCTCGGAGTCGCCTGTGCCGTTTCGGCCGTCTCCGGATGTGTGAACGTGACCCCGCCCTCCGCGCAGCCGGCGGCCGCGCCCAGCACCCCGGGGGCGCCGCCCCGGCACGCGCCGCGGGGCGGGCCCGGGGC
>NZ_JAGGOW010000096.1 GCF_018614135.1 Streptomyces sp. ISL-66 | reverse complement strand
GCCGTCCCGGCCGCGCGCGCCGCGCCGCCCTGCCGTACCTCCTGCTCCTGCCCGCCCTCCTGCTCGAACTGCTCATCCACCTGATCCCGATGGTCGTGGGCATCACCATGAGCTTCCGGCAGCTGACCCAGTTCTTCATCCGGGACTGGTCCAGCGCCCCCTGGACGGGCTTCGACAACTACCAACTCGCCATCGACATCGACAAACCCGTAGGCGCGGCCCTGCTCCACTCCTTCTTCACGACCATCGCGTTCACCCTCCTCTCGGTGGCGCTGTGCTGGTTCCTCGGCACCGCGGCGGCCGTGTTCATGCAGGAGACCTTCCGCGGCCGCGGCATCCTGCGGGCACTGTTCCTGATCCCCTACGCGCTCCCGGTCTACGCGGCCGTGATCACCTGGGCGTTCATGTTCCAGCGGGACAACGGACTGGTGAACCACGTCATCCACGACCAGCTGGGCATCGGCGGCGCCGAGCACACCTTCTGGCTGCTGGGCGACAACAGCTTCTGGGCGCTGCTGATCATCTCCGTGTGGAAGGGCTGGCCGTTCGCCTTCCTCATCGTCATGGCGGCCCTCCAGAACATCCCCAAGGACCTCTACGAGGCGGCGGCGCTGGACGGGGCCGGCATCTGGCAGCAGATCCACCGGATCACGCTGCCCTCGGTCGGCGCCGTCAACCAGGTGCTGATCCTGGTGCTGTTCCTGTGGACCTTCAACGACTTCGGCACGCCCTTCGTGCTGTTCGGCAAGTCCGCTCCCGAAGCGGCCGACCTCGTCTCCATCCACATCTACCAATCCAGCTTCGTGACCTGGAACTTCGGCACCGGCTCGGCGATGTCCGTCCTGCTGCTGCTGTTCCTCCTGCTGGTCACCGCCGGCTACCTCGTGCTCACGACGCGGGGACGGAGGAACTCCGATGCCTGACCCCGTCCGCCGCCGCCCGCGCAGTCCGCGCGGCCGACCGAGGTCGCCCCTGGACCCGCCGACGTCCTTCAAGGTGATCCGGGCGCTCTTCCTCACCGTCCTCGCCGTCTTCGTCCTGGTGCCCGTCTACGTGATGGTCACCAGCTCCCTCAAACCCCTCAAGGACGTGGCCGGGCAGTTCCGCTGGATCCCCAGCGGGCTCACCATCCGCCCCTACATCGACATCTGGCACACCATCCCGCTCGCCAAGTACTTCGTGAACTCCCTCATCGTGGCGGGCGCGGCCACCGCCTGCTCCGTCGTGATCGCCGTCTTCGCGGCGTACGCGGTCAGCCGCTACCGCTTCCGCGGCAAGCGCCTGTTCACGGTGACGGTGCTCTCCACCCAGATGTTCCCCGGGATCCTCTTCCTGCTCCCGCTGTTCCTGATCTTCGTGAACATCGGCAACACCACCGGGATCGCCCTGTACGGATCCCGGGGCGGGCTGATCCTCACCTACCTCACCTTCTCCCTCCCCTTCTCCATCTGGATGCTCATCGGGTACTTCGACTCGGTACCCCGCGACCTCGACGAGGCCGCCACCGTGGACGGCTGCGGCCCGCTCGGCGCGCTCCTGCGCGTGGTGATCCCGGCCGCCGTGCCCGGCATCGTCGCCGTCTCCGTCTACGCGTTCATGACGGCCTGGGGCGAGGTCCTCTTCGCCTCCGTCATGACGAACGACGCCACCCGCACCCTGGCCATCGGACTGCAGGGCTACTCCACGCAGAACGACGTCTACTGGAACCAGATCATGGCCGCCTCGCTCGTCGTCAGCATCCCCGTCGTCGCCGGATTCCTGCTGCTGCAGAAGTACTTGGTGGCCGGACTCACGGCAGGAGCCGTCAAATGACCCTTTCCGCAGAACGCTTCAACACGGCACGCTTCAACACGGCACGCTTCAACACGGCACGCTTCAACACGGCACGTTCCGACACCGCCCGCCCCGCCGTCGAACCGGCCCCGATCGATCTCGCCGCCCTGCCGCGCGACTTCGTCTGGGGCACCGCGACCTCCGCCTACCAGATCGAGGGCGCCGTGGCCGAGGACGGCCGGGCCCCCTCCATCTGGGACACCTTCACCCGCACCCCCGGTGCCATCGACGGCGGCCACAACGGTGACACAGCCTGCGACCACTACCACCGGTGGCAGGACGACATCGACCTGATGCGCAGGCTCGGCACCAACGCCTACCGGCTCTCCGTCGCCTGGCCGCGCGTGCTGCCCGGTGGCGACGGTCCCGTCAACGACAAGGGCCTCGACTTCTACGACCGGCTGATCGACGGCCTGCTCGCCGCGGGCATCGAACCGTCCGTCACCCTCTACCACTGGGACCTGCCCCAGGCGCTCCAGGACCGGGGAGGCTGGCCCGAGCGGGCCACCGCCGAGCACTTCGCCGCGTACGCCGGCCTCGTCGCCGGGCGCCTCGGCGACCGCGTCACCCAGTGGGCCACCCTCAACGAGCCGCTGTGCTCGGCCTGGATCGGCCACCTCGAAGGCAAGATGGCCCCCGGCGTCAGCGACCTGACCGCCGCCGTCCGCGCCTCCTACCACCTGCTGCTGGGCCACGGCCTGGCCGCTCAGGCCATCCGTGCCGCAGCACCCGGCGCGCAGATCGGCATCGTCAACAACCTCTCCACCGTCGAACCCGCCACCGACAGCGAATTCGACCGGGCCGCCGCGCGGCGGATGGACGGCCACGTCAACCGCTGGTGGCTCGACCCCGTCCACGGCCGGGGCTTCCCCGCCGACATGCGCGAGGTCTACGGCGTGGACCTGCCCGAACGCCCCGGCGACCTCGAAACCATCGCCGCGCCCCTCGACTGGATCGGCCTGAACTACTACTTCCCGCAAGTAGTCACCGCGGACCCGCACGGCGCCGCCCCCTACGCCCGGATGATCGACCGACCGGGCGTCCCGCGCACCGGCATGGACTGGGAGGTGGACGCGGACGGCCTGGAGACCCTGATCATGCGCCTCACCGAGGAGTACGGGGCCCAGCGCATCCTCATCACCGAGAACGGCTCCTCCTACCCCGACACCGTGGCCCCCGACGGCAGCGTCCACGACCCCGAGCGCACCGCGTACCTGACGGCCCACCTGGCCGCCTGCGCCCGCGCCGCCCGTCGCGGCGCGCCGCTGGCCGGGTACTACGCCTGGTCGTTGCTCGACAACTTCGAATGGGCCTACGGCTACGACAAGCGCTTCGGACTGGTCCACGTGGACTACGAGACGCAGCGGCGCACGGTCAAGACCAGCGGCCGGCACTACGCGGACGTGATCGCCGCACACCGGGCCCTGTAACCGCAGTACCCGCACCACCCGGCCACGCCCGCGCCGCCCGCCCCCGTACCCTCCCGCGGCCGGTCACCCGTACACCTCGCCCGCACGCCTCACCCGCACGTCCCAACCGAACCGCTCCGCCGCGCCGCGCCCGCCCGTCCTCCCCGGGCGGGCGCGGCATTTCGTGGTGGGATTGGACAGGGGGGCCACCTGACCGCTCACGGAGAGGCGAGGCGCATGTCCGAGGACCAAGAGGGCACCATGCGGGCGATGACGTACGAGACGTACGGCGGGACGGAGGTGCTCTCCGAGACCCGGCTCCCGGTCCCCAAGGTCGGCCCCGGCGAGGTCCTCGTCCGCGTCCGCTGCGCCTCCGTCAACCCCGTCGACTGGAAGATCATGGCGGGCGGGCTCGACAGCCTGATGGACGTCGTCTACCCGGTCGTGCCCGGCTGGGACGTGTCCGGGACCGTCGAGTACGCGGGCATCGACACCCCCGAGTTCACGGCCGGCGACGAGGTCATCGCCTACGCCCGCAAGGACTACGTGCACGGCGGCACCTTCGCCGAGTTCGTCACCGTGCCCGTACGGGCCCTCGCGCGCAAGCCGGTCTCCCTGAACTGGCGGGAGGCCGCGGGGCTCCCGCTGGCCGGCCTCACCGCGTACCAGCTCCTCACCCGCCTGGAGACCGGCAAGGACGACACCGTCCTCGTGCACGGCGCCGCGGGCGGCGTCGGATCCTTCGGCGTGCAGATCGCCCGCGCGCTCGGCGCCCGGGTCATCGGCACCGCCTCCCCGCGCAACCACGACCTGCTGCGCGAGCTGGGCTGCGAACCCGTCGAGTACGGGGACGGCCTCGCCGACCGGGTCCGCGCGCTGGCGCCGGACGGGGTCACCGTCGTCGCCGACTTCGTCGGCGGAGTCCTCGACACCACCCTGGCCGTCCTGGCCGAAGGCGGCCGTCACGCCTCTATCGCCGACCACGACGTGCTCGGCGCCGGCGGCCAGTGGATGTGGGTACGGCCCATCGGGGAGGACCTCGCAGAGCTGGGCCGGCTCGCCGACGCGGGGCAGCTCACCGTCACCGTCGCCGAGACCTTCCCGCTCGCCGACCTGGCCGCGGCCTTCGAGCTCAGCCAGGCCGGCCACACCGCGGGGAAGATCGTCCTGGAGGTCTGAGCCACCGGCGGCCGACCGCGCGCACGCGACCGCACGCGACCGCGCGCCGCCCGGGTCAGGTCCGGGCGGCGCGCGGGGTCTGCGGGGGACGTCGGGCCGAGGATCAGGCGTAGACGCCGAAGTGGAACAGGGAGTAGCCGTAACCGGTTCCCCGCTGGGTCATGTCGAGGCGCACGTACCGGCCCGAAGCGGAGAGGTCGAAGTCGTCGATGCCTCCGTCACCGTTGGAAGCGGCGTAGGCCGTACGCCAGTTCTGGCCGTCGTCCGACACCCGGATCGTGTACGCCTTCCCGTACGCGCCCTCCCACACCAGCTGCGCGTGCTTCAGCTGCTTCACCGACCCCAGGTCCACCTGGAGCCACTGGGGATCGGACCACGTGCTCGCCCAACGCGTGGTGTCGTTCCCGTCCGTGGCCAGCTGGGGGCCGCACGGGCAGCCTCCGTAGCCGTCGTTCTGGAACGTCGAGGCGGTCGTCGGCCGGTTCAACGCCACGTTCGTGCCGGCCACGGGCGGTGGGACCACCTTCACGGAGCGCTGTTCGACACCCACGTTGCCCCGGCCGTCCTTGACCTTGACGTAGAGCTTCCACACACCGGTCTTGGCCGGGGCGGTGGCCTTGAGCGTGCCGTTGCCCAGGTTCGTGGACGGCACGGAGACGAGCCCGCCGCCGCCGTCCACGTACTTGCTGCCCCAGAGCACCTCGTACGCGAGCTGGTCGCCCTCCGGGTCGGTCGCCGGAGCTTGGATCGTCACCTCCTTGCCCGCCGGGACGGCGCCCGCGTCGGGAACCGAGGGCACCGAGACGGTCGGCGGCAGGTTGTCGCCGGCCGTGTTCCCGCCGTACGCCCGCTTGACCGCGTAGTACATCTTGCGGCGCTCGCCGGCCGGGGTCAGGTTGAACCAGTGGCCGCCGAAGTCGTACTCGGTGCCGTAGTGGAAGACCGTCGCGCCCAGCGCCACCCCCCGGTGGCCCGTGACGCAGTTCCAGGCGTGGGTGTAACCGTCGGCCTTCGCCTGGTCGCCCGGCTCGAGTGGGACGCCGTTGGCGTCGTTCGGGACCTCCCACTCACCCGCCGGACCGGTCTCCGTGATGAGGTACGGCTTGTTGTAGCCACCCTGCTCCCAGGCCTGCTTGATGCCGCAAACCTCCTTGTAGGAGTTGACCGCGTAGAGGTCCAGGTCCGGTGAGTTGCGCTTGTAGTACGTCCAGGTGCCCACCCACGCGTCGGTGGAGGTGACCGGGTGGTTGGCGTCGATGCGGTGGATGGCCTTCGCCACGTCGTTGACGAACGTCGTGTACGCGTTGCGCTGGTTCTCCAGCTCCGTGCCGCTGTAGCAGTTCTGCAGGCCGAGCACCGACTCGTTGCCGACGTTCCACATCAGCACGGCCGGGTGGTCGCGGTAGGTCTGCACCCACTTGGTGAACTCGGTGAGCATGTTGTTCTTGTACGTCGTGTCCGTGACGTAGTTCGTGCAGCCGCCGCTGCCCGGACCGCCGCCGGGCTGGAGCCAGAAGCCGGCCACGACCTTGATGTTGTTCGTGGAGGCGGCGTCGAGCAGCTGGCGGCTGCTCGCGTCGGTGCCCCACGTGCGGATGGTGTTGGCGCCCAGCGACTTCACGTCGGTGAGCAGGCGCCCGGCGTCGGCGGGGGAGGGACCCCAGGTGACGCCCTTGACGAGGAACGCGGAACCGTCCACGGTCAGCTGCCAGTTGCCCTGGGAGCCGGTCACCTTCACCACGCTGCCGGCGGCTTGCGCCGGGCCCGCGGGGAGGAAGGTGACGACGCCCGCGAGCAGGGCGGCGGTGGTGACGGTGCTGCGCATGCGGGAGAGCATGCTGAAACCTCCTTGAGAGGGGGTCGAGGTGCGGGAGGTCGTTACGGCAGGCGGTAGTCGGGGCCGAGTACGGCGCCGGCCGCGGGGTGGGTCTCGTCGTAGCCCCGGGCGTTGCACTGGAGGCCGCCCTTGATGCAGTGCTCGACCATGGCGTTCAGGGTCCGGTCGTCCCACGCGTTGAAGAAGTCGTAGTGGAACGAGTGGCCGGATCCGCTGGAGAGCCTGACCTGCGACATGTCTCCGCTGACCGGGAAGGCCATCTTGAACTCGACCATCGGCACCGCGACCGGGTGGCCGGCCGGGCAGACGTTGTCGTTGGTGCCGGGCTTCACGACCGGATAGGCCATGTGTGCCTTGTGGTCCGGGGTGGCGAGGAACTTGCCGTCCCAACAACTGGGGGACTGCATCCGGATGTTGAGCTGGGTGCCGGCCGGGCAGTTGGCCGGGAACTCGGTGTTCTTGAAGCTGTCACCGCACTCCCAGCCCTCGACCCAGCCCTTGTGGCCGCGGAATTCGGCGGCGGTCTGCGTGGGGCTGCCGACGACGAACCGCAGGCCCTTGGGGAAGGGGCGCACGCTCGTGTAGTCGGTGACCCCCGTCTTGTAGTAGATGACCTGGGGGCCGGTGGGCAGGATCTTCTGGCTGCCGTTGTAGAGCGAGGGCATCCAGTAGCCGGACAGGTCGCCGACCGCGTTGCAGGCGGTACCGCCGCCGCTCAGGGAGGCGGTGGTGCTGAAGGCGTTCGTGCCGGTGTTGCCCATGAAGGTGTGGTCGTGCGAGGCACCGGGCCGGCCCGCGTAGACGATCGGGTCGTCCGGGGCGGTCTTGCTGACCGCGCAGTTGGCCTGGAACTCGTGGAAGTAGCGGTCCGGCGGGTTGTTCCAGGACGGGGTCACGCCCGTGACCTGCGGAACGGCCGGGATGTAGCCGTCGCCGTCGGGGTCGTCGCCCGTCGCGAGGGGGGCCACGGCGGCGCGGTGCGCGCTCGGGTGGACGGCAGCGGTGTCGGGGGTGGCCTGCGCGGTGAGCGCGGTCGCGCCGATACCGGCGGCCGCGGTCACGGCGACGGCCGCCGAGACCAGCAGGGCGGACAGGGCCCGCGGTCGGAGTTTCATTGCTTGGGCTCCTTCGGGGTGGTGGTGGGGCGGTGCCTGAGAGAGGGCCGAGGTGGGAGCAGTGGGAGAGCGCTCTCTCGGATGGCCCGGAAAACGCGGGGCGGCCGGGCGGCCGCCCCGCGAACCGGGGATCAGGGGGTGATCAGGGGAACGAGACGACGGTGGACGGGGTGGTCGACGTGCCCGAGGTCGGAGCGCCCGTGCTGTTGACCACGTGCTCGTACTGGCCGTTCCCGCCCAGCGAGACCACGAGGAGGTCGTGGAACTTCACGCCGGGCTTCACCGGGACCTCGAAGCCGTGGTCCTGGCGGATCGTCGGGTCGACGTTGTAGTAGCAGTAGCTGCCCAGTCCCCAGCCCTCGTGGGTGTTGACCGAGTCGGACACCTTGTAGGCCGCGAAGCCCTTCACCGAACCGTTCTGGACGGCGGCCTGGTTGGGGGCGTCGTACGCCTTCTCGTTCTGGAAGAAGATCGTGCGGCCGCGCTCGCCGTTCCACTCCACGTCGTACTTGTTGAAGTGCTCGACGAAGAGCCCGGTGGCCAGTACGTCGTCACCGTTCACGCGGAAGCCGTAATCGGAGCGGTTGGTCTCCCAGCCCACCCCGTCCCCGTGGTCGGCGCGCCAGATCCAGGTGTGGTCGACGATCGTGTCGTGGTTGTTGATCACCATGCCGGCCGTGGCCTTGCCGGCACCGGCGCCGCCGACCCGGATGAACACGTCCTGGACGGTGGTCGGGTTCGCCCCGTGGTCCGTGGTGGTGCCGGCCGGGCCGACCTCCAGCAGGGTGGGGGAGTTGACGGTACCCGCGTCGATCAGGAAACCGGCGAGCTTGACGCCGTCCACGTCGGCCACCTTCATCGCGGTCACCCCGTTGTCCGGGACGATGGTCGCGAGGCCGAGGCCGAGGACGATGGTGTCGGCGCGGTTGACCTGGACGGTCTGGTCGACGTGGTAGACGCCCGGGGTGAAGAGCAGGTGCAGGCCCTGGGCCAGCGCCTGGTTCATCGTCGCGGCGCTCGTGCCCGGCTTGACCACGTAGAACCGGCTCAGCGGGATCGAGGTGCCCTGCGGCGCGCCGTTGCCCCAGGAAGTGCCGCGTGCGTTCACGCGCTTGGCCGGGACGAAGACCTTGTACTCGGTGCCGTCCAGATAGAGGAAGGGCTTCTCCCGGGACACGGGGGTGTTGTCCAGGGTGGTGTAGCGCGGCTCCGGGAAGCTCTGCGCGGGCGCGCCCACCGTTCCGGAGAAGACCTGGTTCCACACGCTGTTGGACCAGCCGCCGATCGAGCTGTCACGGGTGTACCACTGCTGCTGCGAGTAGTTGCCGACCTGGCCGTCGATCTTCGAGTCGGCGATGTAGCCGCCCGAGGCCCAGCCGTAGCCGTCCGGTGCCAGGTTGAGGCCGCCCTTGACGTGCATCCGGCGGAACGGCGCGGCCTGCGAGACGGCCCAGCGGTCGGTGCCGTTGACCGGGTTGAGGGCGAGGTTCTCCGCCGAGCGCCAGAAGTTCTGGGTGGCGTTGCCGCCGAACCAGCCGGCGTCGACGGTCACGTCACCGTTGATGGTGGTGTCGTCGGGGTTCAGGCCGAGTCCGGAGATCGAGGTGTAGAAGCCGAGCTGGGCGTTGAGGCCGTTGTAGGTACCCGGCTTGAAGAGGAACTGGTAGCGGCCGGAGCCGAACTGGGCCGACTCCTGCTGTGCGAAGACCTGGTCCAGCTTGGCCTGGATGTTCGGCGTGGACGGATCGAAGACGATCACGTTGGGGCCGAGGTCGCCGCCGCCGGGGAGGGTCGGACCGGTGCCGGTGGTCCCGTAGACCTGGAACTCCCAGAGGGAGTAGCCGTATCCGGTGGTCCGCTGGGTGCCGTACACGCGGACGTAGCGGGCGGTGCCGGTGATGTCGTGGGTCTGGACGCCGCCGGTGCCGTTGGCGGTCGAGTACGCGGTGGACCAGTTGGCGCCGTCGGTCGACAGCTCCACCCGGTACGCCTTGCCCGCGGCCGTCTCCCAGCGCAGGACGACCTGGCTCAGCTGGGCGGGGGCGCCGAGGTCGACCTGTATCCACTGGGGATCGGCGAACTGGCTGGACCAGCGGGTGCCGTCGTCGCCGTCCACGGCGGCCGAGGCGGGTGTGCCGGCGCCCTCGGTGGACGAGGCGGTGGCGGGCTTGCCCTGGGAGAGGAGCGTGGGCGCCGCGGTCGCGGTGGTGCTCGGGAGGAGCACGAGGAAGGCGGCGATCAGCGAAGCCGCGAGCGTGGCGACGGTCAGCCGCGAGGGGCCGCGCCGGGCTCTGAGGGATCGGCGTGGGGGGTGATCGGAGAGGAGGGGCATGCGGGGCAACTCCTGACGTCGAGGATCCGGGGGATCGAAGCGTGAGTGAACTGCCCTGCAGAGGTGCCGTCAAGGGTTTGAACGTTCATGAACTGAAGATCCAACGGCGTGTCAATCACGCATCAGGGCTGTGAACTTGGAGTTTCTTCAATCCTTGTGAAAAGTGTTGACGAAAAAACGGAGCAGGGCTCTACTGAGGCTCTGACCGGTCCGTCTCGCCCTGCCCGCGAGGGTGGGGCGGGGTTTCGGTCGAAAGCCTTCGATGCCTTCGATGTTGTTTCGGAGATCGGTATCTGATGCTGCTTCAGAGACTGTGCTGTGTTCGTTACTTGTCGTCATGGCGCGGAGAAACGCCTGGGACTCCCGCACCGGTGATTGCTGCACGGCCTCTCCGGTCCGGCCTTCAGCGGAGGTCGGGGACGGACCCGCACTCCGCCCAGGTCACTTCCGTGCCGGGGAGCGTCGCCGCCCAGGAGGCCGTGAGGCCGGCCAGCGCGGCCGCGTCCGGCGGTGTGGGACCCAGGCCCACCGCGTACCGGGCCAGTACCGGGGTGCGTTCGAAGGGGCGCGGCCAGGCATGGGCCTCCGAGAGGCCTGCCGCCGACAGGGCCGCGAGCAGGGCGCGCATCCGCCCGCGCGTCCGGCCGAGGTTCTCCTCGAAGTCATCCGTCCGGTTCCCCGTCACCGTGACCACGCCCCAGGCGGCGTGCCGTCGGTGCGGGGGCGCAGAGCAGAGGGCGGGGTCGCCGCCCGCGACCCCTGCGTCGAGGGCTTCCCACGCGGCGTACAGCTCCCGCGCCAGCAGATCGCGCAGCCCGGGGCCGACCTGGGTGGTGCAGCTGCGGACCGGGGCGGAGGGGGTGAGTACGGTCAGGGCGCCGTCACCGGTCACAGCCGGGGTCACGGCCGGGGCCGGGGCCGGGGCCGTGGCTGTGACCCTGACCGGGGCCGTGATCGGAGGCAGTGCCACCGGAGTGCGCCAGTCCCAGGCGGCCCAGGTGGCGAAGAACGCGCGGAGCAGCGAGCCGGGGGAGGACTCCGGGGCGCTGCGCACCGCGTGGGCGGCCAGGACGGACCAGGCCAGGCCCGGGAGGCCGCCGAACGGGGCCGAATCGAGGCCTCGGGTACGAGCCCAGGCCTTCACCTCGCGCGCCAGCCGGGCGAAGGCCGCGTGCTCCGGACCCACGAAGGCCAGGAGCGCGTCCGCGTCGCTCACCGCGCTCAGGGCCACCGCCGCCGCCTCGCCGAGCGACGCCCGCCGGCCCACCGCCTCCCCGGGGGCCACCGACCCGGTGGCGACGACCACCAGATCCACGTCCAGTGCGGTCGCGCCGGATCCGGTCGTGCCGGATCCGGTCGCAGCCGGTCGGGGAACACGGAAGCGCAGCCCCGGCACCCGGGAACCCGTCACCTCGCGAAGCCGCTCCGCCTCCGGGAGCGCGGCGGCGATCCGCGAGCGCACCTCGGCGCTGCCGACCGCCCCCGGCAGCGCCGCCACCAGGTCCAGGTCCGCGCCCGGCAGCGCGCAGCCCATCCGGCGCGAGCCGACCACGTGTACGACCCCCTCCGGCAGCGCCGCCGCGACCCGCGCGGCGATGCGCGCCGCCGCTCCTGCTGCGATGTCCGCCGGGGCCTGCTCCGCCTCCTGCTCCGTCACCGCCTCCTGTTCCGCCTCCGGCTGCCGTTCCGCCTCCGGCTGCCGTTCCGTCGCCGCCGTACCCCCGTCCGTCCACGGTCCGAAGACAGCCGTCCGCGCCGGCTCCGCCGCCCACCGCACCTCGCCGGTCCCGAGCTCCACCGTCGCCCGGACCTCCATCGGGCCGTCCCCGCGCCGCGACAGCACGGCGAGCGAGCCGACCAGCGCCGTCCGGCGACCACCGCCGAGGCGCGCCGCGAACTCCCCCTCCGCCCGCCGCGGGTCGCGGCTGCGCCCCAGAGTCAGGTGCGGCGTGTAGCCCTCGCTCCGGCCCTGGCTCCGCCCCCGGCATCCCGGGAACCGTTCGGCGATGGCCCGACGCAACTGCTGCCACGGCTCCTGGCCGGCCGCCGCCGGATCCAGCCACAGGGTGGACTCGAAGCTGTACACGCCCTCCAGCCGCGCCGTGAACGCAGGTGTCCGCGCGGCGACTTCGGCCAGCAGCGGCAGCGCCTCCTCGAAGGAGGACTCCGGCACGAAGCCGAACAGCAGGTTCACGTGCGCCGGCCAGCGCTCCGCCTGCGGGTCGTGCTCCCGCCGTACGGCTTCCAGCGCCGCGTCGTGCGGTGCCAGCCAGGCCACCGCCGTCCGCGCGGTCGACCGTACGTCCAGCACCTTTGGGCCGTGGTCACCCGCCGCCCGGAACTCCAGCGTGGCCTCGACCCCGTAGTGGTCGGACATGAACAGTCCGTCCGGAGCGGGCAAGTCGCCCCGCAGCGCGGCCTGCGGCACCCGGACCCGCGCCGACCGCAGCAGGATCCGGTCCAGGCGCGCGGCCCGCCCCGACAACGAGCCCACCGCGGCGAGCGGATTGGCGACCGGATCGAAGGTCGGCGTCGCGTCGGTCGCGCCGTGCACCTCGTTCCACGCGTCGCGCAGGCCCAGCGCGGCCGCCGGCCCCTCGGCCCCCGAGCGGCCGTCGTTGAGGTCGCCGAGCAGCGCCACGGCGTCCGCCTCGATGCCGGCCAGCCCTTCGCGGATGTCGGCCAGTTGGACCGCGCGCCGGTCGGCGCCGCGCTCCGTGTGATCACTCGTCAGGTGCGTGACGGCGACGACCAGCGGCCCGGTCACCGTGTCCACGGTGACCGCGACGACCGCCTTGTGCGGGCCGAGCGCGTGCACGCCCGCCTCCCGCACGGGCAGCCGGCTCAGCACCAGCAGCCCGCTCTCGGCCACGTCCCGCCCGCCCGGATCGGCCGCGACCGTGTACGCGTCCCGCACCCACGGCTCGGCGAGCAGCATCCCGAGCAGCTCCCGCTCCACCTCCTGGAGCGCGATGACGTCCGCGTCGGCGGCGGCCAGGTCGGCCAGGAGCAGCGGCCTGCGCCGCGCGGTGGAGATGCGCGGGGCGTCGTACCGGTCCCAGAGCGTGTTCCACGTCAACAGCCGAATCCGGGAGGGAGCCGACGCGCGGGTCCCGCCCTCGGGGGCGGGCTGCCAGGAGCCGCCGCCCGCCGGGTCCCATGCGTGAGGCGTCCGTGCCGTGAAGAACGGCGCCCGCAGCAGCCTCGGGTCGCGGACCCGACCGGCCGGGGTGCTGTCGATGACGTCCACCCCCGTCGCCCGGTCCCACACCAGCTCGCCGTCCGCCTCCACGAACAGCACCCGGTGCCACGGGATGTCGCCGCCGGGCACGAACGAGGGCAGCGGGATCCGCTGGGGCGCGGCCCCGCGCTGTAGCAGCCCGAGCGTGAACCGCGCCGGATCGAACCGGGGATCCCAGCGGACCTGGTGGTAGAGCTCCTCGCTGGTACGCATCAGCCGTCCTCGCCCGCTGTCATTGCCGCTGTGGTCGGAGTCCAGGTCGCCGTCGAGCTCGAAGTCGAGACCCAGGCCGTCGCCGCATGCGCCGTCGCCGTCGTTGCCGCCGTGATCGTGCCCGCCGTGTCCTCCACGGCCCCGCCCGCCCCGATGTACCAGGTGCGGTGCGCCTCGCCGGGGTACGGGGGCGCGAACCGGCGCAGCTGCGAGGCCAGCACCTGCGCCGGTACGGCGTGCGGACGCGTGGAGTTGCGGCGCAGCAGCTCCGCCTCCTCGACCAGGACCACGGCGTGGGTCACCAGCGCGTCCCGGCGGCGTGCGACGGCGCCGGCCAGCCCGCGCTGCTGCCCGGTCAGCGAAGTGGCGTCCCAGACCACCGTGCCGCCGCGCCGCGCGGCGGCGGCCAGCGCGGCGTCCAGCCGGTCCAGGCCCTCACGGAGCACGTCAGCGTTGTCCCGCTGGTCCGAACGGGAACCCCGCGCCGTGCGCAGATCGTCAAGACTGATGTACGTCTCCACGCCCGGAAGGGCGCGGGCGTACGTGCTCTTCCCGCTGCCCGAGGGCCCGCACAACTGCACCAGCCGGGGGAAGGACGAGCCGTCCCGCCACCTCCAGGTCGCCGCGGCGGCCTCCTCGGGGGTCGTCAGCTTGCCCTGGGCGTACGCCTCGCGGGCCTGCGCCCAGCAGCGGTCGGCCGCGTCGGAGTCGGTGAGCCCGGCGGCGGCCAGGGCCTCCCGCAGTCCGGTCCGCAGCGGCTCCAGCGGCGCGGGACCGAGCAGCCCCGCCTCCTCGGCGTGCAGCGCGGACCACTCGACGGATTCCGAGGATTCCGAGGATTCCGGGGATTCCGAGAGGTCCGGGGGTCCCGGTACCGCCCCCGCCAGCGCGTGCAGCACCCCCAGATCGGCCGCCTCCGCCATCCGTACCAGTCCGGCCCTCCGCTCCGCGTCCGGGTAGGGGAACGGCCTGCGCAGCGCCGGATACAAGCCGACCAGATCCGCGACCCTCCGGGCCGTGGACATCCCGAGCGGCCCTGCCGCCAGCCGCGCCGCGAGCCGGGCCCGGGGTACGCCGTGCAGCGCGGCCGCCAGTATCCCGGCGAGCCGCTCCTCCCCGGTGCGGCGGACCGCCAACCCGTCGATGCGGTCCGCGACTTCGGCGACGACTCTCTCGGCGCCGGTGACCAGTCCTTCGGTTCCGGCCGCCCCCGCCGCTCCGGCCCCCGCCGCCGCCACGGCTCCGGCTCCCGCCGTCGGCTCGCCGTGCGGAACCGTCTCCGCCGCCCCGACCGCCTCCAGCAGCCCGGCCAGATCCGGATCCGCGCCCGACCGCACGTCCCACAACGGGGCCGCCGGACCCAGCCCGTTCGCCACGACCCGCGCGTACATCCAGTGGGCGTCCGTCCGCACGTGGCCGCCGCGCACCCACTTGGCCACGCACCGCCCGAAATCGGCCCGCTCGAAGCCCGCCACGGTCCGGACGACGTAGCCCTCCTGCCGCGTCGTGTCGAGCCGCAGCCTGCGCAGCGCGCGTTCGTCGAAGACCCCGCGCCAGAGCACGCGCGGTCCGGGCACCCCGAGGCCGTGCAGGAACCGCACGCTCCGGTCCCAGTCGAGGCAGTGGTCGCCGTCCCACACGGAGAACCCGTAGAACCACGAGTCGAGTTCCTCGTACGCCAGCGAATGCCGGGCGTAGACGTTCTCCCCGCACACGCGCCAGTCCGCCGGGATCCCCGGGCCGATCCGGCTCTGCAGGGCCTTCACCCACGCACGCGAGGGGTGGTGGCCCGAGTCGAGGGAGCGCGCGTGCAGGCCGTCCGCGTAGAGGGTGGTGTTCTCCCCGTCGAGCTTCTCGGTGACCACGACCTCCCGACCGGCCAGCCCGTCGATCCCGGTGGTCCGCACGTCGTCGGAGGTCGCGCCTGGTGACCACGGCAGGTGCGGGGTCCGGGGGTAGTGGGTGCGCATGATCCGCTCCTGCTCGACGATGTCCGTGCCCGGTCACTCTAGGTAGCCGGACCACCGTCGAACCAGCGAATATCGAGATCCCCTCCCGCTCCGGGCCGCCGTGCCCCCGGTCTGCCGTGCCCTGGTCTCCCCTGCCCCGAGCTGCCCTGTCCCGAGCTGCCCCGTCTCAGTACCCGATGGTGAACCGCCGGCCCGCGTGCGCGTCGCGATCGATCTCGTCCACCAGCGCGACGGCGTAGTCCTCCATGGAGATCAGGCTGCGGCCGTCGTCGTCCACGACGAGGTCGTCGAGCCCCAGCCGGTACGTTCCCGTCCGCTCGCCCGGCTCGATCCGCGCGGCCGGGCTGAGGCTGGTCCAGTGGACCTCGTCCACCGGCACGGTCCGCAGGAAGTCGAGCGCCTCCCCGTGGGCGTGCATGACGGCGAGGACCGCCTCCGGGATTCCGGCCTCGTCCCACACCAGCGGCCCGCCGGGGGTGCGGAGCGAGCCCGCGCCGCCGACGGTGATCACGCGCGGCCGGGGCGGCGCTCCGTCGATGCCGAGCGCCTGTACGCCGCCGACCAGCGATTTGACGGCGCTGACGAGCGTGCCCGGATCTCCGGGGCCCGGTCCGAACGCGCTCACCACCACGTCCTTCCCGGCCGCCGCCTCGGTGACGGACGCGGGGTCGAGCACGTTGCCGCGTACGACGACGGGCGCGCCGCCCGCGCCGGTGGTGCCGGCGTCGCCGGCCCCGGCCACGGCGAGCCGCGCGGGATCGCGTACGACGGCCGTGACCTGGTGCCCGCGCCCGAGTGCTTCCCGCAGCACCCGGGAACCGATCGCGCCGGTCGCGCCGAAGAGTGCGATCTTCGCCATGTCGACTCCTGGGGGGTGGAGGCTGTGGGGACCCCGGCCGGGGCCCGCCCGGCCCATCCAAGCGAATCCCGGAGCCCGCGTCCGGCAGCGCCACGCGGGTCGTCGCCACCCGAAGGCCAATGACACGGGGTCAGGGGCCAGGGGACAGCGATCAGTGACACGCGGCCAGTGACATGTGGGCCAGTGACATGTGGATCAGTGACATCCGGGTCGGCGCCACGCGGCTCAGTGACACGGTCAGTGGCCCGCGGGTCAGCGACACAGCGCCGCGATGGACGGGTCCACCGTCCCCCGCGCCGCCGCGCACAGCGGTGCCATGTCGTACGAACGGTTCGGCGCGGGCCGCGGCCTACGGGGCTGCGCGGCCGGTTCCCGCGCGGGCGCGGGCCGCGCAGGTTTGGCCCGCCGCTTCCGCTC
>NZ_JAGGOW010000095.1 GCF_018614135.1 Streptomyces sp. ISL-66 | reverse complement strand
GCCGGTCACCTGCGGCCCGCCTCGGTCCCGCGGCCGGGCGTGCGCACGGCGGCCATGACGCGCTCGTGCCGCTGCGCCGTGTCCGCCAGCACGGCGGCCGCTGCCGGCAGCCGCTCGGCCTCGTAGCCGTCGAGGGCCTCGTCCCCGGCCGGTCCGTCGAGGGCCGGGGCCAGGGTCCGCGCGAGGGCGGCCGCGTCCTCGGCGCCGGTGTTCATCCCGAGCCCGCCGGCTATCGGATGGACGTGCGCGGCGTCCCCGGCGAGGAAGACCCGGCCCTCGCGCATCCGGTCGGCCATACGGACGTTGACCCGCCAGACCGAGAGCCAGCCGGCGTCCGCCAGCCGGATGCCGGGCATCCGCGCGTGCCGGTCGAAGAGCCGCTGGAAGCTCTCCACCGACGGCGGCAGGGGCTGGCCCCGCCCGTCCGGCTCGGGTGAGGCCTGGAGCTGGAAGGCGTCCGTCCCCGGCATCGGACACAGCAGGATCCCGCCGCCGTCCGAGGTGAACCACTGGTGCCAGAAGTCGCGGCTCAGTCCCGGCGCCCGCACGTCCCCGAGCACCATCGACTGCTCCGGCTCGGTGTACCCCTCGAAGGGGATCCCGAGCAGCCGGCGGGTCGTGCTGCGGCCGCCGTCGCACCCCGCCAGGTAGCGGGCCCGGATCACGGAGCCGTCCGACAGCTCCGCGCCGACCCCGCCGCCGTCCTGTGCGAGGGCTTTGAGCCCGGCTCCGTACTCGACCCGTACGCCCAGCTCGGCGAGCCGCTCGCGCAACGCCTCCTCGACCTGCCACTGCCCGATGAGCAGTCCGTCGGCCATGGCGGTGTCGCTGATGTGCGCGCCGTCGAAGTACTTGCGCAGGACGATCTCCCGCCGCCCGACGGCCGTCATGCGCTCGGCCGCCCCGAGGGCCCCGAAGACCTCCAGGCTGTGCGGAGTGAGCCCCTTGCCACGGGATTCGCGGTGTGGTGCCGGGCGCTCCTCCACGACCCGCACGCCCACGCCGCGGCGGGCCAGGTCGCAGGCGAGCGTCAGTCCGGTGGGGCCGGATCCGGCGATCAGTACGTCGGTCATCGGAAGTCCTCTCGTCGTGTGGGTCGGTTCGTCGTCGCTGTCTCAAGGAAAGCGCCTTGGAAGAGAAAATACAACCCGGTCACGAAATTAACTTGGTCAGAAATTCCTGCTACGCTGTGCGCATGGACAACACGACGGGTCTGCGCGAGAGCAAGAAGTTGCGTACGCGCCGCCAGCTGGCGGCGACGGCGCTGGAGCTGTTCCTGGAGCGGGGCTTCGATGCCGTGTCCGTGGCGGACGTGGCCGCCGCGGCGGAGGTCTCGAAGCCCACGCTCTTCCGGTACTTCCCGAGCAAGGAGGACCTCGTCCTCGACCGCTTCGCCGACCACCAGGACGAGGCGGCGCGCATCGTGCGCGAGCGGCCTGCCGGACAGGGGCCGGTGGGGGCGGTCCACGCGCACTTCCTGGCGGCTCTCGACGAACGGGATCCGATCACCGGGCTGTGCGACCACCCCGACGTGCTCGCGTTCCAGCGGCTGCTCCACGCCACCGCCGGCCTCGAATCGCGGATGAGGCACTACACGGCCCGCGAGGTGGAGCTGCTCGCGGCCGTACTGGAGTCGGAGGGCATCCAGGCCCTGCCCGCGCGGCTGGCCGCCACGCACCTGGTGGCCGTCCGGCACGAGCTGGGCCGGGAGAACTTCCGGCGGATCGACACGGGCCGGACCGCGGACGAGGCCCACGCGGCCGCGGTCGCCGACTGTGAGCAAGCCTTCGGGATGCTGGCTGACGGGCTCGACAAGGCCCTGTCCATACGCCCGTCCTGACGCACCGGCGCGGAACCGGGCCGGGCACTCCCGACGGCCGCGCACTGCCGAGGGCCGGTCATCCCGAGGCCCGCGCGCTCCGACGCCGGGCACCCCCAACGGCCGCGCGCTCCGATCCGCGCGCTCCGATCCGCTGGGACCACTCCCGGCGTGGACCCCGACGCGCTCAGCCCAGCAGGATGCGCTTCAGCTCCCGCGCCGCGCGCGGGGGCGCTACGTCCGTGCGGTGGGCCAGGGCGATCGTGCGGCGCAGCGGAGAGCCCGCCAGGGGTGTGGCGCGCAGTCCGGGGCCCGCGCGGTCGACCACCATCGCCGGCACCACCGCGATGCCCAGTCCCGCGCGGACGAAGCCCAAGATCGCGTCCATCTCCCCGCCCTCCACCGTGAACACCGGTTCGAAGCCCTCCGCCCGGCAGGCCGCCACGGTCAGGTCCCGCAGGTCGTAGCCGTGCCGGAACATCACCATTGGCTCGTCGCGCAGCGCGGACACCGAGAGCGGGCCGCCGCCCGCCGGCGGTGGCAGGGCCGCCGAGGAGACCACCACCAAATCCTCCGTCAGCAGCTCCACCGTCGTCAGTGCCGGAGCCGAGGGCGGCAGCGGCAGGGCGATCAGCGCGAGGTCCAGGGCTCCCCGCGCGAGTTCCCGTACGAGGTCCAGCGAACCGCTCTCCTCGATCAGCAGCTCGACCCCCGGATGTGCCGCGTGGAAGGCCCGCAGGACGTCCGGCAGCAGGCCCGTGCACACGCTCGGCGTGGCCCCCAGCCGGATCCGGCCCCGCCGCAGCTGCGCCAGTTCCTGCACCTCCAGCCGGGCGGTGTCCGCGTCCGCGAGGATCCGCCGGGCCAGCGGCAGCAGCGTCTCGCCGGCATCGGTGAGGGTGATGTTCCCGCGCGCACGGCTGAACAGCTCGGCGCCCAGTTCCCGTTCGAGGGCCTTGATCTGCTGGGAGAGGGATGGCTGGGCCACGTGCTCGCGCTCCGCCGCCCGCGTGAAGTGCCGGGTCTCGGCGACGGCGACGAAGTAGACGAGCTGCTGGAACTGCATCGTCCCAGCGTACGCCGAGATAGGCATTGCCTATCGACTTCAGCTCCATCATGTCTTGGACCTTTCGGGACCTTCGTCCCTACGGTCAATGTCATGGCTCTGGCAACGCGGACGGGTCGACGGCCGTCCACCACACGAACGCTCTGGGACTCCTCCGTCGGCAAGAAGTCCGTGATGGCCGTCTCCGGCCTGATCATGCTCGGCTACCTCGTCGTGCATATGCTCGGCAACCTCAAGATCTTCTTCGGGGCGGACGAGTTCAACGGCTACGCCCACTGGCTGCGCACCCTCGGCTCGCCCTTCCTCCACCACGAGTGGGCCCTGTGGATCTTCCGCGTGACCCTCGTCGCCGCCGTCGTCGCCCACGGGGTCTGCGCTTACCAGCTGAGCCGCCGCGACATCAAGGCGCGCCCGGTGAAGTACGCCCACAAGCGCCGCCGCGCGAGCTACGCCACCCGCACGATGCGCTGGGGCGGCATCATCCTCGCCCTCTTCATCGTCTGGCACCTGCTCGACCTCACCACGCTCACCGTCAACGAGCGTGCCTGGGCCGGGCATCCGTACGAGAACGTCCTCGCCACCTTCTCCACCTGGTACGGGAACACCATCTACCTCGTGGCGATGGCCGCCCTCGGCCTGCACGTCCGCCACGGCTTCTGGAGCGCCGCCCAAACCCTGGGCGCGGGCAACGCCCGGCGGGAGGGCGCGCTGACGTTCCTGGCGAACGCCCTCGCCCTCGTCCTCTTCGCGGGCTTCGTGTCCGTACCCGTCGCCGTGATGACCGGAGTGGTGAGCTGACCATGAGCGAGAGCATCAACGCCAACGCCAACGCCAACGCCAACGCGGGCACCAGCACCAGCACGTCCTACGCCGACTACACCACCGGCGACCCGATCACCGACACCAAGGCACCCGAAGGCCCCATCGCCGAGCGCTGGGACCGCCGCCGCTTCGAGGCCAAGCTCGTCAACCCGGCCAATCGGCGCAGGCACAACGTCATCGTCGTCGGAACCGGCCTGGCAGGCGGCGCGGCCGGTGCCACCCTCGCCGAACAGGGTTACCACGTCGTCCAGTTCTGCTTCTCCGACTCCCCGCGCCGCGCCCACTCCATCGCCGCCCAGGGCGGCATCAACGCGGCCAAGAACTACCGCAACGACGGCGACTCCGTACACCGGCTCTTCTACGACACCGTCAAGGGCGGAGACTTCCGCGCCCGCGAATCCAACGTCCACCGCCTCGCTCAGATCTCCGTCGAGATCATCGACCAGTGCGTGGCCCAGGGCGTCCCCTTCGCCCGCGAGTACGGCGGACTCCTCGACACCCGCTCCTTCGGCGGCGTCCAGGTCTCCCGCACCTTCTACGCCCGCGGCCAGACCGGACAGCAACTGCTGCTCGGCGCCTACCAGGCGCTCTCGCGCCAGATCGCCGCCGGCAACGTCGAGATGCACGCCCGCACCGAGATGCTCGACCTGATCACCGTCGACGGAGTGGCGCGCGGCATCGTCGCCCGTGACCTGGTCACCGGCAAGATCGACACCTACTACGCCGACGCGGTCGTCCTCGCGAGCGGCGGTTACGGCAACGTCTTCTACCTCTCCACCAACGCCATGAACTCCAACGCGACCGCCGTCTGGCGGGCGCACCGGCGCGGGGCCTACTTCGCCAACCCCTGCTTCACCCAGATCCACCCCACCTGCATCCCGCGCACCGGCGACCACCAGTCCAAACTCACCCTGATGAGTGAATCCCTGCGCAACGACGGCCGCATCTGGGTCCCCAAGGCCAAGGGCGATACCCGCTCCGCCGCCGACATCCCCGAGGCGGAGCGCGACTACTACCTGGAGCGGATCTACCCCTCCTTCGGCAACCTCGTGCCCCGCGACATCGCCTCCCGCGCGGCGAAGAACGTCTGCGACGAGGGACGCGGCGTCGGCCCCGGCGGTCAGGGCGTCTACCTCGACTTCGCCGACGCCATCCGCCGCATGGGCAGGGACGGCGTCGCCGAGAAGTACGGCAACCTCTTCGAGATGTACGAGCGGATCACCGCCGAGAACCCGTACGAGGTCCCCATGCGGATCTATCCGGCGGTGCACTACACGATGGGCGGACTGTGGGTCGACTACGACCTCCAAACCACCGTCCCCGGCCTGTTCGCGATCGGCGAGGCCAACTTCTCCGACCACGGCGCCAACCGCCTCGGCGCCTCCGCGCTCATGCAGGGCCTCGGCGACGGCTACTTCGTCCTCCCGTCCACCATCAGCGACTACCTGGCCCGTCACCCCCACCAGGACACCGTGGACGACACCCACCCCGAGGCGGTGGCCGCCGTCCGCGAGACCCGCGACTGCCTCGCGAAGCTGCTCGCCGTCGACGGGGACCGCACCCCCGACTCCTTCCACCGGGAGATCGGAGAGCTGATGTGGGAGTACTGCGGGATGGCCCGGACCGAGGAAGGGCTGCGCAAGGCGCTCTCCCGGATCCCGGAGATCCGGGAGGAGTTCTGGCGGCGCATCAAGGTCCCGGGCAGCGGCGGCGAGTTCAACCAGTCGCTGGAGAAGGCCAACCGCGTCATCGACTACCTCGAGCTCGCCGAGCTGATGTGCCTCGACGCGCTCCACCGCGCCGAGTCCTGCGGAGGCCACTTCCGCGAGGAGTCCCAGACGCCGGACGGCGAAGCCGCCCGCCGCGACGAGGAGTTCGGGTACGCGGCCGCCTGGCAGTACACCGGGACCGGCGACGCCCCCGTCCTGCACAAGGAAGACCTCGTCTTCGAGTACGTCCACCCCACCCAGCGGAGCTACGCATGAAGCTCACCCTGCGCGTCTGGCGCCAGCAGAACGCCGACGCCACCGGCACGATGGCCTCGTACGAGGTCGACGGCATCTCGAAGGACATGTCCTTCCTGGAAATGCTCGACACCCTCAACGAGGAGCTCATCCTGCGCGGCGAGGACCCCGTCGCCTTCGACCACGACTGTCGCGAGGGCATCTGCGGCGCGTGCAGCCTCGTCATCAACGGCGACGCCCACGGGCCCGAGCGCACCACCACGTGTCAGCTCCACATGCGTTCCTTCGCCGACGGCGACACCATCGACGTCGAACCCTGGCGGGCCTCCGCCTTCCCCGTGATCAAGGACCTCGTCGTCGACCGGGGCGCCTTCGACCGGATCATCCAAGCCGGTGGCTACATCACCGCCCCGACGGGCGCCGCCCCCGAGGCGCACGCCACCGCCGTCCCCAAGCCCGACGCCGACTACGCCTTCGAGCACGCCGAGTGCATCGGCTGCGGGGCGTGCGTGGCGGCCTGCCCCAACGGCTCCGCGATGCTGTTCACCTCCGCGAAGGTCAACCACCTGAACGTGCTCCCGCAGGGCTCGCCCGAGCGCGAGACCCGCGTACTGGACATGGTGGCGACCATGGACGCCGAGGGGTTCGGCGGCTGCACGCTGACCGGGGAATGCGCGACGGCCTGCCCCAAGGGCATTCCCTTGCCGTCGATCTCCGCCATGAACAAGGAGTGGCTGCGGGCCGTCCGTCAGGCCCCGCGCTGAGACAGTGCGCCGCACCTGAGCCGCCTACCCGCAGGACGGTGCCATGTTCCAGCCCCGAAGCGCCACACGGGCCCTGCACGCGGGGCCGCGTACGGGGCAGGGGCCGGGGCAGGGCCCGGGGCCAGGCCCGCGTCCACGCCCGAGTCTCCGCCCGCGTCCGCCGCGCGACCACGTCCGCGACCACGCCCGCGTCCGCGTCCGCCGCGCGACCACGTCCGCGACCACGCCCGCGTCCGCGTCCGCCGCGCGACCACGTCCGCGACCACGCCCGCGTCCGCGTCCGGGTACGAGTCGGCGTACGGGTCCCCGTACGGGTCCCCGTACGCGGTCCCCGGCCAGGCCGACGGGGGCGCCACCTCGGAGCTCTCGGCCGCCGGACGTCCGCCGATCGGATGATCGCAGCGGAGCCCGTCGTGCCGTGACCGGCCCGCCCCGCGGGCGTGGGCGACAGTGGGCCCCATGCCCCAAGCCCCCGCCGGTCCCGGTCCGCGCCGCCGCACCGTGCTGGCCGCCGCGCTCACCCCCCTGGTGGCGGCCGGCTGCGCCGAGGAGGAGCGCCCCCGCAGTCCGCGCCCCGGACCGGAGGCGGCCAAGGACGCCCTGGTCATGATCATCCGGCATGCGGAGAAGCCCTCCGCGGGGGACACCGGCGAGGACGACGAGGGCAACGAGGACCCCGGGTTCCTCGCCATCCGGGGCTGGCGCCGCGCCCAGGAACTACCCGCCCTCTTCGCGCCGTCCCGCGGCGCGGACCTGCCCCGCCCCGAGGCCGTCTTCGCTGCCGGCGGCACGGCGGGGGCGCCCGCGCGCTGCCGCCAGACGGTGGAGACCCTGGCCACCGCGCTCCACACCCCCGTCCGCACCGAATTCGCCGTCGGAGCCGAGCCGGCCCTGGCCCGGGCGGTGCTGGCGGCCCGGATGCCCGTGCTCGTCTGCTGGGAGCACACCGGGGTGCCACGCCTGATCCGGGCCCTCGGGGCGCACGAAATCCTCGGACTGCCGGCCGCCTGGCCCGACCGCTACGACCTGGTGTGGACGTTCACGCGCCGGCGGGGTGCGTGGACCTTCCGCGAACTTCCGCAGCACCTGCTCTCCGGGGACGCGTAGCCGTACGGTCCTGCTCCCGCTCCCGTGGGGACACACGGGCCTACGGGCGTACGCTGAGAAGTGGACTCGGGGCAGTCGTGTGCCGGGAGGTAGACACTCATGTCAGGAATCGTGCGCAGAGGTTTCGATTCCGCGGACGAGACACGCCAGTTCGAGGGCGGCAAGGGCAGGCTCGATCTGCTCAACACCGATCACGGACCGGTGGGACGGGCCGTGTTCGAGCCTGGATGGAAGTGGTCGGAGCACATCAAGCCCATTGCGGGTACCGACAGTTGCGAGGCCGCCCATGTGGGCTACATCATCAGCGGCCGGATGAAGGTCGTCATGAACGACGGAGACAGCATCGAGGCGCAGCCAGGTGACTTCGTCCAGATCGAGTCCGGTCACGACGCCTGGGTGCTCGGTGAGGAGCCGTGCGTCGTGCTCGACTGGCAGGGCTACGGAGACTTCGCCAAGCCGTCCGGCACCTGAATCGCCGCTCGCGAGGCGAGGGCCCGCGCCAGGTGGGCGGCCGTGCGGCTGCCCGCGGCGCGGGCCACTTCGGCCGGGGTGCCCGCGGCCACCACGCGGCCGCCGTCGGCGCCGCCGCCCGGCCCCAGGTCGATGACCCAGTCCGCGCCCGCCACCACCGCCATGTCGTGCTCCACGACCACCACGGAATGCCCGGCGTCCACCAGCCCGTGCAACTGCCGCAGCAGCACTTCGACATCGGCCGGATGGAGTCCGGTCGTCGGCTCGTCCAGCAGGTACAGGGTGTGTTCGCGGCGCGGCCTCTGCAATTCGGTCGCCAGCTTGATCCGTTGTGCCTCGCCGCCCGACAGCTCGGTGGCCGGTTGTCCCAGCCGTAGATAGCCCAGACCGATGTCCGACAGCGCCCGAAGGCTGCGCGCCGCCGCCGGGACGTCGGCGAAGAAGGAGGCCGCCGACTCCACGGTCAGGGCGAGCACCTCGGCGATGTTCAGTCCCGCGTAACGGACCTCCAGGGTCTCGCGGTTGTACCGGGCCCCGGCGCATTCGGGGCACGGGGCGTACGTGCTGGGCAGGAACAGCAGCTCCACCGAGACGAAGCCCTCGCCCTGGCAGGACTCGCAGCGGCCGCCCGGCACGTTGAAGGAGAACCGGCCCGCCTTCCAACCGCGCGCCCTCGACTCCGGCGCCGCGGTGAAGAGCCGGCGGACCACGTCGAACAGCCCCGTGTACGTGGCCAGGTTGGAGCGCGGCGTCCGCCCGATGGGCTTCTGGTCGACCTCGACCAGCCGCCGTACCGGGAAGCGCGGCTCCGCCAGCCGCTCGCCGACCTCCCGCGCGAGCGCCTGGCCGACCAGCGTGGACTTGCCCGAGCCCGACACACCCGTCACGGCCGTGAACACCCCGAGCGGGAACTCGGCCGCCACGTCACGGAGGTTGTGCCGGTCGACGCCGGTGAGGCGGACGGCCCCGGTCGCCTTGCGGACCGACCGCTCGGCCGGCCCGTCGCCGTGCACCGTCCCCTCGCCGTCTGCCGCCCCCACCGTCGGGAACAGGTACCGCGCCGTCATCGACTCCGCGACCGCGGCCAGCCCCTCCGGGGGGCCGCTGTGCAGCACCCGCCCGCCGTGCTCCCCGGCCATCGGCCCGACGTCCACCAGCCAGTCGGCGTGCCGCACCACGTCCAACTGGTGCTCCACCACGAACACCGTGTTCCCGGCCTCCTTGAGCCGGTCCAGTACGCCGAGCAGCGCCTCGGTGTCCGCCGGATGCAGCCCCGCCGAAGGCTCGTCCAGCACGTACACGACCCCGAAGAGCCCCGACCGCAGCTGTGTCGCCAGCCGCAGCCGCTGCAGTTCGCCCGCCGACAGGGTCGGAGCACCCCGGTCCAGGCTCAGGTATCCCAGCCCGAGCTCGGTGACCGGCCCGATCCGCGAGCGCAGGTCCTCGGTCAGCACCCGGGCCGCTTCGCCTTCGCCGCCCCCGCGCACGGTGGCCAGTACGCCGTCCAGTTCGGTCAGCGGCAGCGCCGCCAGCTCCGCGATCGTGCGCCCCGCGAAGGTCACGGCCAGTGCCTCCGGGCGCAGTCGGCGCCCCTCGCACACCGGGCACGGCGAGTCGGCCAGGAACTTCTCGGCGCGGGCCCGCAGGGTGGCGCTCTTGCTGTCGGAGAAGGTGCGCATCACGTACCGGTGGGCGCTCATGTACGTGCCCTGGTACGGCCGTTGGATCCGGTCGGCCTCCCGCACCGGATGCACGGTCACCACCGGCTGCTCCTGCGTGAACAGGATCCACTCGCGGTCCTCGGCCGCCAGCTCCCGCCACGGCGCGTCCACGTCGTGGCCGAGAGCTTCCAGGACGTCCCGCAGGTTCTTGCCCTGCCAGGCGCCCGGCCAGGCGGCGATGGCACCTTGACGGATCGACAGTTCCGGGTCGGGGACGAGGAGTTCCTCGCTGGTCCGGTACACGCGACCGAGACCGTGGCAGGAAGGGCAGGCCCCGGCGGCCGTGTTGGGGGAGAAGGAGTCGGAGTCGAGCCGATCGGCGCCCGGAGGGTAGGTGCCGGCCCGCGAGTACAGCATCCGCAGGGAGTTGGAGAGCGTGGTCACCGTCCCGACCGAGGAGCGCGAGCCGGGGGAGGAGCGGCGCTGTTCCAGCGAGACCGCCGGCGGAAGCCCGGTGACGGAATCGACCTTCGGCGCGCCGATCTGGTGGATCAGCCGGCGTGCGTACGGGGCCACGGACTCGAAGTACCGGCGCTGGGCCTCGGCGAAGAGCGTGCCGAAGGCGAGCGAGCTCTTGCCGGAGCCGGATACCCCGGTGAAAACGGTCAGCGCGTCGCGCGGGACGTCCACGTCGACCCCGCGCAGATTGTGCTCCCGGGCGCCGCGGACGCGGACGTAGGGGTCGTGGGTGTGCGGGGCGGCGGGCTGGTGCATTCGTCCTAGTTTAGTGGCCGGGCTCCTTGGGCTGCCCTGCGGGGCCCTCAGCGGGACGTTCGGCGGGGCCCTTCGTGAGTGCGGTGGGGTCTCTGGAGCCTTAGGGGCCGGCAGGGCTGGTGAGGCCCGCGAGGCGGGCGAGCCTGCCGAAGGAGTCCAGCAGCGCCGTCCGGTCGTACGTCGACGTGGTGACCAGCAGCTCGTCCGCCCCGGTCAGCTCCGCGACCTCGGCGAGCCCGGCCGCCACCTGCTCCTCCGTGCCGTGGACGTGCCCTTCGAGGGCGCCCTCGAACAGCTCCCGTTCCTTCGGGGTCATGACGAGCGCCTCGACCTCCTCGGCCGGGCGCAGGGGCGGGAAGCTGCCCCGGGTACGGGAATGTGCCAGCGCCCAGGCCTCGGGCACCAGGATCCGGCGGGCGGCCTCGGGAGTCGCCGCCACCGCGACCGTCCCGGAGGCCACCACGTACGGCTCCGCGCCCCACGAGGAGGGCCGGAACTCCTTGCGGTACCCCTCGATGATCTCCACGATCCGCGAGCGGGCCCGCAGGTCGCCCACCACCAGCGGCAGCCCGGCGCGGGCCGCGATGCCGGCCCCCTCCCCGGTGGCCAGCACATAGGGCGGGATCCGCAGTCCTTCCGCCGGGCGGGCGTGGACCTGTGGATGGGCCCGCTGGGAGCCGTCGAGCCAGCCCAGCAGCTCCGCGAGCTGCTCCTCGAACCGGTCGGCGTCCCCGGTGTCACGGCCCAGCGCGCGCCGGATCCCGCCCGTGAAGCCGACCGAGCGGCCCAGGCCCATGTCGATCCGGCCGGGGAAGAGCGCTTCGAGGACCCCGAACTGCTCCGCGACGACCAGAGGCTGGTGGTTGGGCAGCATCACGCCGCCCGTGCCGACGCGGATCCGCCCGGTCGTGCCGGCGACGGCGGCGGCGAGCACGGTCGGCGCGGAGCCGGCGACCCCGGGCACGCTGTGGTGCTCGGAGACCCAGAACCGGTGGTAGCCGAGCCGCTCGGCGGCGCGGGCCAGCTCCACGGTGTCCCGCAGGGCTTGCGGGGCGGGGTGCCCGGCCCGGGTGCGGGACCGGTCGAGTATCGAGAGTTTCCGGATCACACCCTGGTCAACGTCCAGGCCGCCCCAGGATTCCCGGGATTCCCCGGCACGATCCGAAAGAAGCGGCCCGGGCGGAGCCCGGCGGTGCCGGCCTCTTGGGGCCGCTTCGGGCCGCTTCGGGCGGCTGCTTACGCTGGCGGAGTGACCGAGACTCAGAACCGCAGGCCCCTGGCCGTCTTCGACATCGACAACACCCTGGCCGACACCGGCCACCGGCAGCGTTTCCTGGAGCGCCGCCCCCGCGACTGGAACGGTTTCTTCGGCGCGGCCCCGGCCGACCCGCCGCTCGCCCGGGGGGTCGCGCTCGCGGTGGAGAGCGCGGCCGACTGCGAGGTCGTGTACCTGACCGGTCGCCCCGAGCGGTGCCGTGCGGACACCCTCGACTGGCTGGCCCGGCACGGGCTGCCCGAGGGGCGGCTGTGGATGCGCGGGGACCAGGACAGGCGCCCGGCCCGGACGACCAAGCTGGAGGTGCTCAAGCGGATCGCGCGGGGCCGCGAGGTGCGGATGCTCGTCGACGACGACGAGCTGGTGTGCCAGGCGGTGCGCGCGGCGGGATTCCGCGTGGTCCTGGCGGACTGGGCGGCCGAGGCGCCGGAGCTCAAGGAGGCGCAGGAGGGCGAGGGCCGCACCTGAGGCGCATCCCGGGCCGGGGCCGGGGCCGGGGCAGAGTCGGGACGGGATCCGGGTCGATTGCCGGGCCGGGCCGGGTCGAGGCGGGGCGGGGCGGGGCGCTCAGTCTTCGCCGTCGAGCCGGAATCCGACCTTCAGTCCGACCTGGTAGTGCGCGACCTCGCCGTTCTCGATGTGGCCCCTGATCTGCGTCACCTCGAGCCAGTCGAGGTTGTGCAGGGTCTCGCCGGCTCGGGCGATGCCGTTGCGGATGGCCTGGTCGATGCCCTCGTGGGACGTGCCCACGATCTCGGTCACCCGGTACGTGTGATTCGACATGGAGGTCTCCCGACACTGGGGGGCAGTTGCCTTGTTCTACGGTGCCCCAGTAAGTCAGGGTCCGCGAACTTTGCGTGAACGATCCCGAGCCGAACCCCTTGACCCACTCATTGGTCCATGCCAATTTCAAGCCATCGGAGATCCGTCCCCAGAAGGTGACTTTTCGTGAAGATGCGCTTCCTTGTCGTGTCCACCGCTCTCGCGGCCGCGGCCGCCCTCACCGGGTGCAGTCTGGCCGGATCGGCGGGAGATCCGCAGAAGGTGACGCTCTGGCTGATGAAGGGAAGCGCGTCGGAGGATTTCATCGCCCAGTTCACCAGCTCTTTCGAGAAGGAACACCCGGGGGTCGACCTCGACGTCAGGATCCAGGAGTGGACGGGCATCGGGGACAAGATCAACGCCGTGCTGGCGGGCAAGAGCAAGGAGGAAGCCGACGTCATCGAGGTCGGCAACACCCAGGTCGCCCAGTACGTGGAGGGCGGCGGAGTTTCCGAACTCACGCTGGAGGCGCTGCGCGAGTGGGACGGCAAGGACTGGCTCAAGGGCCTCGCGGACCCCGGTAGCGTCAACGGTGCCCAGTTCGGCGTCCCTTGGTACGCCGCCAACCGTGTGGTGATCTACAACAAGGACCTCTTCGCGAACGCCGGGATCAAGGCGCCGATCAAAACGCGCCAGGAGTGGATCCAGGCGACGCAGAAGCTCGACAAGGGCAGCCAGCAGGGCATCTACCTCGCCGGGCAGAACTGGTACGTGCTCTCCGGCTTCGTCTGGGACGAGGGCGGCGAGCTCGCCCTCGAGACGAGCGGCCAGTGGCTCGGCACCCTCGACGACGAGAAGGCGCTGGCCGGCATGGAGTTCTACAAGCAGCTCCAAGGCCTCGGCGAAGGGCCCAAGGGCGCCGACGAGGAGACGCCTCCGCAGTCCGAGGTCTTCGCCCGGGGCGGCGTCGCGCAGATCATCGCCACGCCCGGCCAGGCGGCCGCCATAGAGGCCGCCAACCCGGCGCTCAAGGGCAAGCTCGGCTTCTTCCCGATCCCCGGCAAGAGCGCCGACAAACCGGGAGCGGTCTTCACCGGTGGCTCGGACCTGATCATCCCGGCGAAGACGGGGCAGCGGAAGCACGCCGTCGACGTGATCACGGCGCTGGTCAGCGAGAAGTGGCAGACCGAGCTGGCCCGCACGATGAGCTACGTGCCCAACAAGACCACCCTCGCCCACGTGGTCGAGGGCAACGAGGGCGCCACCGCGATGGCCGCGGGCGCCGCCCAGGGCCGCGCCACCCCCAAATCGGCCCGCTGGGCCGAGGTCGAGGCCAAGAACCCGATCAAGCCGTTCATGACGGCGGTCCTCACCGGGCAGGACCCCAAGGCGGCCGCGAAGACGGCCTCCGACACCATCAGCAAGGTCCTCAGCTCCGACCGCTGAATGCTGCTCGGCGGGCACCCGGGAGGCCGGCGGCCCGCCGAGTTCAGCGTTCGCACATCCGCGGGCCGTGATGCGGTCATGTCGAATCCAGCCCTGCACGGAAGAAGTGGAGAAGCACAGGCCACACACCTGCCGGCCTGGCTCTCCGTGCCCGGATCAGGAGCCGCCATGACCATCGCCCCCCTGTCCCCGCCCGTCCTTCCCCTCACCGAGACCCCGCCGGCCGCGCCCCGCTACGCCGTCCGCCTCGCCCGCGACGAGGACGAGGTGCGCGCCGCCCAGCAGCTGCGCCACCAGGTCTTCGCCGACGAGCTCGGCGCCCGTCTGGACGGACCCGAGCCGGGCCTGGACTCCGACGCCTTCGACGCGTACTGCGACCACCTCGTCGTCATCGACGAGGAGACCGAGCAGGTCGTCGGCACCTACCGGCTGCTGCCCCCGGAGCGCGCCGCCGTCGCCGGACGCCTGTACTCCGAGGGTGAGTTCGACCTCTCCGCCCTCGCCCCCATCCGGTCCGACCTGGTGGAGGTCGGCCGCTCCTGCGTACACCCCGACCACCGCAACGGCGCCGTCATCGCCCTCGTCTGGGCCGGCCTCGCCCGCTACATGGAGCGGTCCGGGCACGACTGGCTGGCAGGCTGCTGCTCGATACCGCTCTCTGACGGCGGGGTCCTCGCCGCCGCCACCCGCGAGAACGTCCTCACCCGCAGCCTCGCCCCCGCCGCGTACCGGGTGACCCCGCGCCTCCCCTGAAACCCGCAGGGCATCACCTTCCCCGGCCGCATGGAACTGCCCCCGCTGCTGCGCGGCTACCTCCGCCTCGGCGCCTGGGTCTGCGGCGAGCCCGCCCTCGACGCCGAGTTCGGCTGCGCCGACCTGTACGTCATCTCCTGGCTCGACATCGCCCTCGTCGCCGCCGTCATGCCCTCCCGGATGCTCGCCAAGAGCGACATCCGGACCTGGCCCGTGCTCGGACCGCTCTCCCGGCTGGCCGGGACCCTGTTCATCGAACGCGACCGGATCCGCGCCCTGCCCGGCACCGTCGCGACCATCGCGCACGCCCTGCTCGCGGGCGACCGCGTCACCGTCTACCCCGAGGGCTCCACCTGGTGCGGGCGGGCCCAAGGACCCTTCCGCCGCGCGGCGTTCCAGGCCGCGCTCGACGCGCGGGTGCCCGTACAGCCCGTACGCATCTCCTACCTGCTCGACGGCGAGGGACCGGCCGAGGGACGGGCCGGGGGACCGGCCGGGAAGACGGCCGGGGCGCCCGCCTTCGTCGGGGACGATCCGCTGACCGCCTCGCTGTGGCGGATCGCACGGGCCCGCGGCGTACGGGCCGAGGTGTGGCTGCTGCCGCGGATCCCGCCGGGCCGGTACGCGCACCGGCGGGACCTCGCGGCCGCGGCTCAGGCCGCCGTGGGCGGTGTGCCGGAGCCCTCGGTGCGCCCCGTGCTCCCGGGCGTGCCCGCCCAGCCGTCCGTGCCGATGCCGTCGGCCACCGACAGGGACAGGGCGAAGCGGCCCGCAGCGTCCGTCCACCAGTGGGTCAACTCAAGCCCGGCCGAAGCCAGTTCTTCCCGAATGCCCTCCTGACGGAACTTCGCCGAGACCTCCGTCAAGATCTCCTCACCCTCCTCGAACGACACCTCCAGATCCAGCGCCCGGATCTTCACCAACGCCTGCTTCCGGGCCCGCAGCCGCATCTCGATCCACTCGTGCTCCCGGTTCCACACCGCCACGTGCGTGAAGTCGGCGGTGTGGAAGTCCGCCCCCAACTCCCGGTCGATGACGGTCAGTACGTTCTTGTTGAACTCCGCCGTCACCCCTTGCGCGTCGTCGTACGCCGACACGAGCACGGCCTCTTCCTTCACCAGGTCCGTCCCCATCAGCAGCGCGTCCCCCGGCGACAGCATCGCCCGTACGTCCGCCAGGAACACGGCGCGCTCCGGCGGCAGCAGGTTCCCGATCGTGCCGCCCAGGAACACCACGAGCCTCGGCCCGGGCGCCTCGGGCAACTGCATCGGCTTCGTGAAATCGGCCAGCAGCGCGTGCACCCGTAGCCCCGGATGGGCCGCGAGCAACGCCTCGGCCGCCCCGGTCAGCGCGCTCTCGCTCACGTCCACCGGTACGTAGGTGTCCAGCGCGGGCATGGCCTCGATCAGGTGCCGGGTCTTCTCCGAGGAACCGGAACCCAGCTCGACCAGGGTGCGCGCGCCGCTCACCGAGGCGATCTCCTGCGCCCGCTCCAGGAGGATCTCCCGCTCGGCGCGCGTCGGATAGTACTCGGGCAACCGGGTGATCTCCTCGAAGAGTTCGCTGCCCCGCGCGTCGTAGAACCACTTGGGCGGCAGCGTCTTCGGGGTGCGGGTCAGCCCGTTCCCCACATCCGTGCGCAGCGCCGAGTCGGCGGCGTGTTCGTCGAGCGTGCGGGTCACTTGGAAGTCGTTCACGGGCCTTCGTCTCCTTGGTGCGGGGCGCCTGCGTGCTTCTCCCTCAGGGAGACGAGGACGACCCGCGTGCGGGTGGCGGTCAGCAGGGTCCGGTCGGGTACTTCGCACCAGCGCTGGTCGTTGTCGTAGGGCTCCGAGGCCACGACCATGCGCCGGGCTTCCGGGTCGGCCAGGTACCAGAGGGAATCCCCCCAGGCGGTCGCAGCGATCGTCCGGCCGTCGGTCAGCAACAGGTTCAGGCTGGAGCTGGGCGAAGCCTCGGCCAGCTCCCGGACCGGCGCGGCGAGCGCCGCACCGAGGTCGTGCCCCTCGCGCAGCCGGTGCAGGACCAGCGCCCAGATCAGCGCCGAGTCCGTGGAGGCGGCCAGGGAGAGCAGTTCCCGGGGCGACAGCGTGGCGGCGAGCGCGGTGGCCGCGTCGGGCCAGTCCCGGACCGCGCCGTTGTGGCTGAACAGCCACGGCCCCTCCGCGAACGGTGCGGCCGCCGCTTCCCCGTCCGCCCCGGCGCGCGTGGCATCGCGTACGGCGGCCAGTACGGCCCGGCTGCGGACCACGCGTGCGAGATCGGTGAAGGAGCGGTCGCCCCATATCGGCCCGGTCCGCCGGTAGCGGGCCGGCACCGGATCGCCCTGCGCGTACCAGCCGACGCCGAAGCCGTCGGAGTTGATCGTGCCGTGGCGCTGGTGACGGGGCTCCCAGGACTGGCGCACGAGCGAGTGCTCGGGCTCGCTCAGCAGCCGTCCGAGTGTCACCGTCGGTCCCAGATAGGCGAGGTGACGGCACATCAGGCACCGCCCGCCGTCCGGGTGTCTCCCGCTGCCTGCGCGTCACGTGCGGTCCGGAACCCCGAGAAGATCTGCCGGCGCACCGGCAGGTCCCAGTTCCGGAAGGTGCCCCGGCAGGCGACCTGGTCCACGGCGAAGGAGCCGCCGCGCAGCACCTTGTGCTCCGGGCCGAAGAACACCTCCGAGTACTCCCGGTAGGGGAACGCGCGGAAGCCGGGGTAGGGCAGGAAGTCGGAGGAGGTCCACTCCCAGACGTCGCCCATCAGCTGGCGCACCCCGAGCGGAGAGGCCCCCGCCGGATAGGCGCCCGCGCGGGCCGGCCGCAGGTGGCGCTGGCCGAGGTTGGCGTGCACCGGGGTGGGGTCCGCGTCGCCCCACGGATAGCGGGTGGAGCGGCCGGTCACCGGATCGTGGCGGGCGGCCTTCTCCCACTCCGCCTCGGTGGGCAGCCTGCGCCCGGCCCAGCGGGCGTACGCGTCGGCCTCGTACCAGCTGACGTGCAGCACCGGCTCGTCACCGGGCACCGGCTCGGTGACGCCGAAGCGGCGGCGCAGCCAGGTACCGTCCTCGCGGTGCCAGAACAGCGGTGCCTCGATGCCGTGCCGGCGGATCTGCTCCCAGCCGTCCGCCGCCCACCAGCGCTCCTCGCGGTAGCCGCCGTCCGCCATGAAGACCTGGTACGCGGCGCTGGTCACCGGCACCGTGTCGATCCAGAACGCCTCCACCTCGCGGACGTGCGCCGGGCGCTCGTTGTCCAGCGACCACGGCTCGGCGGAGGTGCCCATCGTGAACGGCCCCGCCGGTACGAGGACTTCGGCCGAGGAGGGTGGCGGCCCTTGCGGCGGGTCCGGGTCGGGAGCCGCCAGCACCGGAGCGCCCCGGCGGAGCTGATGGGTGATCAGCATCGTCTCGTCGTGCTGCTGTTCGTGCTGCGCGATCATGCCGAAGACGTACCCGCCGTCCAGCAGGGCGGTGCCCTCCAGCGGCGTGCGCTCCAGGAGGTCGAGCACGCGCCCGCGCACCTCGGCCGCGTAGCGGCGGGCCTCGTCCGGGCTCAGCAGCGGCAACTTCGGGCGTTCCGACCGGGGATGCTCGAACGCATCGTAGAGCGGGTCTATCTCGGGGTGCATGGACTCGCGTCCCGCCACGTTGCGCAGCAGCCAGAGCTCCTCCATGTTCCCGATGTGGGCGAGGTCCCAGACCAGCGGGGACATCAGGGGGGAGTGCTGGGCGGTCAGGTCCCCGTCGGTGACGGCGTCGGTGAGGCCGGCCGTGCGGACCCGCGCGGCGGCCAGCGCGGCGGCGGCCCGCTCGCGCATCGGTTCCGGTCCGGTGGTCATGAGCGTGCCCCCTCGCCGGTCGGCCGCGACCGCGGACCCGGCTCCCGCGCGGGCGGGTCGTCGGCCGGGCAGCGGCCGCGCGACACGTAGCGGTCGGTGAACTCGGCCACCGCGCCCTGGATGCGGGCGTCGGCGCCCAGTCGGGGCAGTGCCTCGGTCGCCGCCCGGAAGCACGCCCGGGCGGCGGCCCGCAGCTCCGGGTCGGACAGGCCCTGGCGCGCGGCGGTCCGCCACAGCGGATTGCGGGGCGCGGGCCGCGTCCCGTAGGAGTCGGCCAGCCCCTTCACCACCCGGTACGCGGTCTCCGCGGCCTCCGGGTCGTCGAACAGCGCGTGCACGACGGCCACCGGGACCAGCCAGCCGTCGTCGCCGGGCTGCGCGTCGATCATGCGCAGCTCCAGATGACCGCGGGGCCGGACCGGCGGGAAGAGCGTGGTCAGGTGGTAGTCCAGGTCGTCGGCGGTGGGCGGGCGCGGGCCGCTCCCGGGGTGTGAGCCGCGTCCCGGGCGCGCACCGGCTCCGGGACGCCGTCCGCCGCCGGAGCGCGGTCCGCCGCCGGACCGCACCCAGTCGCGGAAGGTCAGCCCGCGCGGCACCACCCAGGGCACGCCTTCCCCGTCCGCTCGTACGCACAGCACCTCGGTGTCCAGCGCCTGCCGGGTCCACGCGCCGCGCGGCTCCGCGTCCAGCGGCGGGGCGAGGGAGCGGCGCGTGTCGAGGTCGCTCCAGACCCCCTGACGGGCAGAGCGCCAGCCCGCGTACGGGCCTTCGCGCTCGGGGGAGTTGGCGAAGGCGGCGACCAGCACGGCGCCGAGGAGGTGCGCGAGGCGCCAGCGGCGACCGTGCCCGAGCGGGCCGGGCTCCTCGTGGCCGGCGTCCACGCACACCTGCACGGACGCGGAGGCGCACATCATGGCGCGCCCGGCCGGGCCGGTGCGGTCGAAGTAGGTCTCCATCGCCTCGTAGCGGGGACTGGCCAGCATCCGGCGGTACGGGCGCCGCGTGTCCTGGCCCAGGCCTCGCAGCACCAGGCCCTGATCGCGCAGAGCGCCCCGTACGGCGGCCAGATCGGCCTGGAGGCCGTCCACGCACGCGGTGAGGGAGGCGGCGGGGGTCGAGCTCAGCTCCAGCTGGCCGCCCGGCTCGACGGTGATCCGGGAGCCCAGGGGCAGTGCCCGGGCCGCGTCGTGGGCTGCGGCCAGCCGCTCGTGGGACACGGGATGGTCGGGGCGCTCCGCGTCGAACACCAGCCATTCGAGCTCGGCGCCGAGCAGGCGGGGCGGACCGGTCTTGAAACAGATGCCGTGGATCAGGTCCTCGGCGGCGGATTCGGTCAGGTCGGGTGGGTCTTGGGGCATGACGGGGCCCTCGTCTCGCGTCTGCGGCTGTGACATCACCCGTGCCTACCCGTCCCCTCGGGGCACAAATCCCTTGCTGCCGCTCGTGTGGAGCGTCGAAGATCACAGCATGAGCAGCAGGTTGCGCGAGATCGCGCGGGAGAATGCGGAGATCGTGGCGGCCGGTGGATACCGGACGCGGTCGGGACGGCAGGTGGCGCTGGCCGCCGCCGTGGCGGAGGCCAAGGCAGGAACCAGAATATATGGACCGGATCGGGTCATTCCAGGCGAACCGGTCCGGGTGGCGGCCGACGGGACCGTCGTGGAGGTCACGGGCGAGAGCAGCACGGTCGCGGCCCGCAGGCTCGCGGCGGACCACCCGGGGACGGTCTCGGTGGCCGTCCTGAACTTCGCTTCGGCCCGCAATCCCGGGGGCGGGTACGTCCGCGGGGCCAAGGCGCAGGAGGAGGCCCTCTGTCGCGCCTCGGCCCTGTACGAGACCCTCCTGGAAGCCCCGGAGTACTACGAGGTCCACCGCGCCGAGGTCAGCACCTTCTACACCGACCGGGTGATTCACTCACCCGGGGTCCCCGTCTTCCGCGACGACCGCGGAGAACTGCTGGAGACCGCCTTCCGGGCGGGCTTCCTCACCTCCCCGGCCCCGAACGCGGGCACGATCCGTCGCCAGGAGCCGGAGCGCGTGCCCGAGATCCCCGGGGCCCTGGTGCGCCGGGCGGAGCTGGTGCTGGAGGTGGCGGCGCTGCACGGGTACCGGGACCTGGTGCTGGGGGCCTGGGGGTGCGGTGTCTTCCAGAACGACCCGTCCCAGGTGGCGGAGGCCTTCCGGGGGCTGCTCGCCGGGCGGTTCGCAGGAGTGTTCGAGCGGGTCGTGTTCGGGGTGCTGGACCGCAAGCCGCAGACGCGCGAGGCGTTCGAGGAGGTGCTGGCGGGGCTCATGTGATCCCCAGCCGTACCGGGCCCCGCGGCCGCGCCCGGTACGGCCGACCACACGGCCGGCTACCGCCAGCCGTACCGCACGCGCAGCCGGTCCACCACCAGTTGGAACCGAGTCCGGTCCAGAGCACAGGCCTCGCGCCGCATGCCGTCCTCGTGTACGCGCAGCACCCGGTCCACGTCCACCCAGGACTCCCGACCGGCACCGTCCCAGGGCCCGGTCCCGATGGGGACCCATTCCCCGTCGTGGTCGTGCCGCTTGCTGGACAGCTGCACGGCCAGGAGCGTGCCGCCCCCTTCCCGCGCCACGACCAGCACCGGGCGGTCCTTCCCACGCCCGTCGTTCTCCTCGAACGGAACCCAGGTCCAGACGATCTCGCCCGGGTCCGGGTCGCCGTCCTTGTCGGGAGCGTACGAGGTCTGCACCGGCCCGATCGCACGCGGATCGGCCTCGACGGTCGCGGTGACCCCGTCCCGCCCGGGCTGCTCGAGGTGACCGTCGCCATTGCTGCTGTGGTGGGAAATTGCCGTCATCCGGGTGAGGCTACTGCGTCCGGGCGGGGCGGCGGCGGAGATACGCGCGGTGGGGTGGGTGTGGGCGTGGATGGGTTCCCCGGTCCGGCGGGTGCGGCGGACCGCTCGCTCCGGGTCGCTCCCCCTCCGCCCCCTAGATCCAGCCCTCCAGGGACGCCATGAATCCGTCGAAGTCGTCCCGGTGGATGGTGTGTCCGGCGCCCGCCACCGAGCGGACCTCGAAGCCGCGCTCCTTGAGGACCGCCGCGCGCTCTTGCGAGATCAGGAAGCTCGGGTCGGCCAGTTGCACGAGCGAGGGGACCGCAGGAGCGGCCGGCAGCAGGTCGGCGCCCGTCAGCGGGCCCAGGCTGAGTGCGGTCGTCTCGTCCCAGACGGCCAGGGTCTCCAGCTCGATGTCCACGTCGGCCTCTTCCCAGCGCGGGTTCATCGCCTGGATCTGCTCCTTGGGCGCGGCCTTGAACCGCGCGAACCTTTCGGGGTCGAAGCCCGGTTCGGGTGCGGCCAGGTGCCATGCGGGGTCGGAGAACACGGCCCGCTTCGGCCTCAGGCGGTCGACGGAGAGCGAGAGGGTGAGGCCGCCGAGGGAGTGGCCGATGGCGAGCTCCGCACCGGCCGGGAGGGACTCCACCACGTCGTCGGCGAAGATCGCCGGGCTGTACTCGCCCCGGTCGCTCGCACCGTGGCCGCGCAGGTCTACGGCGATGGCGCGGTACCCACGGTCGGCGAGGGCCGGACCGACCCGGCGCCAGGTCCGGTGGTCGGCCATGATTCCGTGGATCAGGAGGGCGATGCGCTCGCCTTCGCCCCATGTGTGGGTGTGGAGCTGCACGATGGTGCCTTTCGTTGTCAGTCGTCAGTCGTCAGTCGTCAGTCGTCGGTCATCGGTGTCGGCCGGCGATCGCCGATCGTCGATCGCCGGGCCTGGTTAGCGGACGCCGCGGATCGGCTTGACGGCCAGGGCGCCGGCCACCGCCAGTACGGCGGCGACGATGAAGAGGGCCGTGTAGCCGCCGCTGAGGGAGACGATCACCGAGGCGATGAACGGAGCGACGATCTGGGGGCCGGCGTTGGCGATGTTGAGCACGCCCATGTCGCGCGCCGCGTCCTCCGCCTTCGGGAGCACCATCGTCACCAGGGCGGTGTCCACGGCCATGTAGCAGCCGAAGGCGAGGCCGTTGATCACCGAGAAGGCCAGCATGGCCGTCCAGCCGTCCGACAGGGCCGGGATGACGAGCGCGATGGCGGAAAGGAGCGCCGAGGCGCCGACGAAGAGCTTGCGGCGGTCGTACTTGTCGGAGAGCCAGCCGCCGAGGACGGTGGAGACGACCATCGCCACGCTGGTCAGCGGCATCATGATGGCGACTGCCGACTCCGGCTTCAGGCCGGCGGGCAGGACGGTGTGGTCCTGGAGGATGTACAGCTGGTAGCCGCTCACCGCGAAGTAGCCGAGGACGAGCAGGGCCCGGCCGATGAACGCCCAGCGGAAGTCGTGGTCCTTGAGCGCGCTCGTGAAGGCGGCGAGCTGCGCCTTGACCGGCATCGGGGCCCGCGCGGGCAGCCGCTGTTCGCGGGTGCGGCTGGTGAACAGGACCGCGGCGCCGGCGACGAGCGCGCCGAAGACGAGGTAGCCGGTGCGGTAGTCGTCCGAGAAGGCCGCGCCGATCAGGGCGCCGACGGTGGAGCCGAACGGCAGGCCGAGGCCGACGGCCGCCGACGCCTTGCCGCGGGCGCTCATCGGGACCCGGTCGGGGATCACGGAGGTGAGGGCGGCCTGGTAGACGTTCATCACGGCCTGGCCGAGGCACCAGGCGATGGTGATCAGCAGGATCGTGTCCGCGGCGCCGAGCAGGAACATCGCCGGTATCGCGGCGAGTCCACCGCCCAGGATCCAGGGGTTGCGGCGTCCGCTGCGGTCGGACAGGGCGCCCGCGACCGGGTTGAAGACCGTCGCGAAGATCGCCGAGACCCCTGCGATCAGGCCGAAGTTGGCGACTTTGTCCGCCGGGTCGATGTGTTCGACCTGGAGCGCGAGCAGTACGCCGGCGACGCCGATGTACAGGGCGTACATCGCGCTGTTGCCGACCAGCAGCAAGGGGAGCAGTCCGCGTCCGGGCGCGGACTTGGCGGGGGCGGCGTCGTTGTCGGTGGTGCCGGGGGAGGAAAGGGCCACGGTGCCCTCCTGGGCGGTTTCCGAGGGGCGGGGATGCGGGGGAGGAGCGCGGGAGGCGGGACGGGGGGAGTGCGCGCCGCCCTGTCACGGCGGCGGGGGTGCGACGGAACGTGACAGGGCGACGGCACGGCGGGGCACGAACTCGGCACGCGGGTGAAACACCGGTGGAAGGCATCCCTGTTGAGCCGGATGACGTCTCGGTTACACGTGTCAGTGAATCGTGTAAGCACTGTGTAGCATTCGATTCCGGCCATCCGCTAGCCCCCGTGCACAACCGTTCTGGAAAGATGCGACGGCAATGTCTCAGTCACCGAAGCCGCCGAAGCCCCCCGAGTCGCCGTCGCCGGCCGTGCCGACCAGCACGGACGTGGCCCGCCTCGCCGGGGTGTCGCGCGCGACCGTCTCGTACGTCCTGAACAACGCGGAAGCCGTGCGCATCAGCGAGCCGACCCGCCGCAAGGTGCGCGAGGCCGCCGAGGAGCTGGGCTACGTACCGCACGCGGCGGCGCGCAGCCTGCGCGCCGGGCACACGCGCATCGTGCTGCTGCCCACCTCCCACGTGCCGATCGGCCCGCTCTACAGCACCTTCCTCAACGAGTTGCAGTGGGCGCTGCGCCGCCTCGACTACACGGTGGTCCAGTACGGCAGTCTCGGCCTGACCGGGGACGAGGCGGCGCGCGCCTGGGCGGAGCTGAGGCCGGTCGCCGTGATTTCCCTCGGCGAGATCACGCTCTCCGAGCACAACGTCGCCACGCTCAAGCGGGCGGGTGCGCGCGCGGTGATAACGATGGGCCCGGACGGCGTCCCGGGGGCGCACGCACTGGTCATGGACCAGGCGGAGGTCGGCGTGCGGGCGGCGGCGCACCTGGTGGACCGGGGCCGGCGCCGGATCGGGGTCGTCGTCCCGCAGGAGGAGGGGCTGGAACTCTTCTCCGCGCCCCGGCTGGAGGGCGCGCGGTCCGTCGCGCGGTCCGTGGAGGGTGTCGAGGTCCTGCCCCTGCCCATGGCGTACGCGGAGGAGTCGGCGGCGGCGCTGGCGGGCCGGTGGACCGGGCTCGGGCTGGACGCGGTGTTCGCGTACAACGACGAGTACGCGATGCTGCTGATGCGGGCGTTCCAGGACGCGGGGCTGCGGGTCCCGCAGGACGTGGCCGTCATCGGCGCGGACGACCTGCTGCTCGGCCGGCTGCTGCGGCCGAGGCTGAGCACGGTCCACATCGAGATGCCTACGGGCGAGCGGCTGGCGGGTCTGGTGGACCAGGCGGTCCGGGAGCCGTCGGCGGTCGTCCGCAGGCACGACCTGATGGCGGCGGTGGCGGTCGCCCGCGACTCGACGTAGCCGGCCCGCCCCCTGCCTCCGTTGCCCGCTCCCGGGCGGCGCCCGGAGAACGCGGAACCCCGCACGACGGGAGCGCGGAGGCGCAGGGCGGCAGGGGCAAGCCCCGCGCGGCGCCGTACCCGGCGGGCGGGCGCGAGCGGTGCGCCGGGGATCGCCGCAGGCGGGGAGCCGTTGACACGTGGGGAGCGGCGGACGGAGACTGCGGGCGCGCCCCACAGGGCGCAGGCGGAGCGCGCGCCGTGCCGAACCGCGGCGCGGGCCAGGGCGCCGCCACCCGGCCGCCCAGGAGGGACTCCATGAGCATCCGTACCGTCCGCGACGTCTACGTCGTCGACGCCGTCCGCACCCCGATCGGCAAGTTCGGCGGCGCGCTCGCCAGCGTCCGCCCCGACGACCTCGCCGCTCACGTGGTGCGTGCCCTCGTGGACCGTACGCCCGCGCTCGACCCGGCCCGTATCGACGACGTCGTCTTCGGCGACGCCAACGGCGCGGGCGAGGACAACCGAGACGTGGCGCGCATGGCGGTGCTGCTCGCCGGGCTGCCCGTGACCGTGCCCGGGGTGACCGTCAACCGGCTCTGCGGGTCCGGCCTCGAAGCCGTCGTCCAGGCGGCACGCGCCATCGCGCTGGGTGACGCCTGCGTCGCCATCGCGGGCGGGGTCGAGTCGATGTCCCGCGCCCCGTGGGTGGTGCAGAAGCCGGAGCGGGCCTTCCCGGCCGGGCACCAGCAGATGTGGTCCACCACCCTCGGCTGGCGGATGACCAACCCGCGGATGCCGGCGGAGTGGACCGGTTCCCTCGGTGAGGGCGCCGAGCTCGTCGCCGACAAGCACGGGATCACCCGCGAGGCGCAGGACGCCTTCGCGCTGGAGAGCCACCGCAAGGCGGCGGCCGCCTGGGCCGCGGGGCAGTACGACGCCGAGGTCGTGCCGTACCCCGGTGTGGAGCTCGCACGGGACGAGTGCATCCGGGAGGGCTCCACGCCCGAGGCGCTGGCGCGGCTCAAGCCGGCCTTCCGCGGCGACGGTACGGGGACGGTGACCGCCGGGAACGCGTCGCCGCTCAACGACGGCGCCGCAGCACTGCTGTTGACCGACGAGGAGGGTCTCGCCGCCACCGGACGGGAGCCGCTGGCGCGGATCAGCGCGTCCGCGGTCACCGGGATCGAGCCCCAACTCTTCGGCCTGGGGCCGGTGGAGGCCGTGGAGCGCGCGCTCGCCAAGGCGGGCCGCGGATTCGCGGATCTGACCGCCTTCGAGCTCAACGAGGCTTTCGCGGCCCAGGCGTTGGGCTGCCTCGCGACATGGCCGGACCTGGACCCGGCACTCGTCAACCCGCGCGGTGGCGCCATCGCCATCGGCCACCCGCTCGGCGCCTCGGGCGCCCGACTGGCGGGCTCGGTGGCCCACCAGCTCGCGGCGGCCGGCTCCGGCACCGGCGTGGCCTCCCTCTGCATCGGTGTGGGTCAGGGCATCGCTCTCGTTCTGGAGCGCTGATCCGAGGAGGGAGCGGCCCCGCACCCGCTCGGCGGTGTCGCGATCAGTGCCGGAATCGGTCGTGTCGCATCTTTCGCGCGGCGGAGCGGTTGAGATCGTCGAGCGCGCCAGGAATGCTTCGCGCGGGCCGTTCGTTCAGGGAATGAAAGCGATGCAGCAATCAGGAGGTCTGGAGAACCGTGGCTACTGTCGAACTCACCAAGGAGAACTTCGATCAGACGGTGAGCGAAAACCCGTTCGTCCTGATCGACTTCTGGGCGGGCTGGTGCCGCCCCTGCCTGCAGTTCGCCCCGGTCTACGAGAAGGCCGCCGAGGCCAACCCCGACCTGGTCTTCGCCAAGGTGGACACCGAGGCGCAGCAGGAGCTGGCCGGAGCCTTCCAGATCAGCTCGATCCCGACCCTGATGATCGTCCGTGACCAGGTGGCGATCTTCTCCCAGCCCGGCGCCCTGCCGGAGGCCGCGCTGACGGACCTCATCGCGCAGGCCCGCGCCCTGGACATGGACGACGTGCGCGCCAAGATCGCCGCGGAGAAGAGCGGCGCGACGGACGGCGCCACGGGCGGCTCCGGCGCCGGAGAGTCCGGCACGCCGGACGCCTGAGTGCGTGACGGGCCCTCTCCCCGCGGTGAGACTGGCCCGTATGACTGAAGCAGTGGAGTACGACGTAGTGGTGCTCGGCGGGGGACCGGCCGGCGAGAACATCGTCGACCGGACCCGCGCCGCGGGGCTCAGTACGGCCCTGGTCGAGAGCGAGCTGGTGGGCGGCGAGTGCTCGTACTGGGCCTGCGTGCCCAGCAAGGCCCTGCTGCGGCCGGCGCTGGCCCGCGCCGACGCGCGCCGGGTGCCCGGTCTCGGGGCGGCCGCGGCCGGCCCGCTGGACGCGGAGGCGGTGTTCGCGCACCGGGACTACTGGACCGGCAGCTGGAAGGACGACGGCCAGGTCGACTGGCTGGAGTCGATCGGCGCCGATGTGTACCGCGGCCACGGGCGGCTCTACGGCATCCGGAAGGTCGCCGTGACCAGTCCCGAAGGGGAGCACAACGTCCTCTCCGCCCGGCACGCCGTGGTCGTCGCGACCGGCACCCGGGCCGTGATCCCCGACGTGCCCGGCCTCGCGGAGGCCCGCCCCTGGACCAGCCGCGAGGCGACGTCCGCGCAGGCGGCTCCGGGCCGGCTGCTGATCGTCGGCGGTTCGGTCGTGGCCGCCGAGATGGCCACCGCCTGGCAGGCGCTCGGCTCCCAAGTGACCGTGCTCGTACGGGGGTCCGGGCTGCTGCCCCGCATGGAGCCGTTCGCCGGCGAACTGGTGGCGCAGGCGCTGCGCGAGGCCGGCGCGGTGGTCCGTACCGGGGTGGCCGTGGAGTCCGTCGTGCGGGATGGTTCGACCGGTCCCGTGACCGTGGTGCTCGAAGGCGGCGAGGCCCTGGAGGCCGACGAGCTGCTGATGGCGACCGGCCGGGCGCCGCGCACCGAGGACATCGGACTGGACACCGTCGGCCTCGCGTCGGGCGGGTGGATCGCGGTGGACGACAGCTGCCGGGTCCCCGGGATCGACTGGCTGTACGCCGTCGGCGACGTCAACCACCGTGCGCTCCTCACCCACCAGGGCAAGTACCAGGCCCGGATCGCGGGGGCCGTCATCGCCGCCCGCGCAGGCGGCAACGCGGACGGCAACACGCCGCTCGACACCGGCCGTTGGGGCCGGCACGCGGCGACCGCCGATACGGAGGCGCTCCCGCAGGCCGTCTTCACCGACCCCGAGGCCGCGTCGGTGGGCCTGACCCTCGCGGAGGCGGAGCGGGCCGGGCACCGCGTCCGCGCCGTCGACTACGACCTGGGCAAGGTCTCCGGCGCCGGCCTGTACGCCGACGGCTACCGGGGCCGGGCCCGCATGGTGGTCGACCTGGACCGCGAGATCCTCCTCGGCGTCACCTTCGTCGGCCCGGGCGCGGCCGAGCTCCTGCACGCGGCGACGATCGCGGTCGCGGCGCAGGTCCCGGTCGACCGCCTGTGGCACGCGGTCCCGGCGTTCCCGACGATCAGCGAGATCTGGCTCAGGCTGCTGGAGACGTACAGGGGGTAACCACCGTGCCGCCCCCGAGCACGACTCGGGGCATCCGGGGCTCGTGGGGGCCGGTGCCGGTGCCAGTCTCCGCGGGCCGTGCCGTGATCCGCGTGCCGTGATCCGTGGGCCGTGATCCGTGGCTCGTGGCCCGTTCGGCCCAGTCCCGCCCGTTCGGCTCAGTCCTGCGCGACCGGCCGGTCCGTGGCGTCTTGACTGACGGGATGGACGCCACGTCGACATCGCGGCCCTCGGGCGCCGCGTACCGCAATCTGGTCCTCGCGACGCTCGGGTTCACGCTCACCTTCTGGGCGTGGGACCTGGTCGCGCCGCTGGCCGGTGACTACGGGGACCGGCTCCGCCTCTCCTCGTTCCAGCAGTCGCTGCTCGTCGCGGTGCCGGTGCTGGTCGGGTCGCTGGGACGGATCCCGGTGGGTGCGCTCACCGACCGCTACGGGGCGAGGCTGATGTTCCCCGTGGTGTCCGCGCTCACCATCGTGCCCGTGCTGCTGCTGATCCCCGCACGCGACAGCTACGGCCTGACGCTCGTGGTCGGCTTCTTGCTGGGCCTGGGCGGCACGACGTTCGCGATCGGGATCCCCCTGGTCAACTCCTGGTTCCCGCCCGACCGGCGCGGCTTCGCCCTGGGCGTCTTCGGGATGGGCATGGGCGGTGTCGCGCTGTCCGGGTACGTCACACCGCGCATCGCCGCACACGATCCCGACCTGCCCTTCCTCGTGGTGGCACTGGCGCTCGCCGGGTACGCCGTCCTGGCGGCCGTGCTGCTCAGGGACCGACCCGACCGGCCCGTGCCGACGGCATCGATCGCCTCGCGACTTCGCGGCGCGGGGCGACTGCGGGTGACGGGGGAGCTGGCCGCGCTGTACGCGATCGGGTTCGGAGGGATCGTCGCGTTCGGGGTGTACCTGCCGACGTACCTGAAGACCTGGTACGGGCTCTCGGCCACCGACGCCGGGACCAAGGCGGCGGGCTTCGCCCTGGTCACGGTGGTCTTCCGGCCGGTCGGCGGCTGGCTGTCGGACTGGATCCACCCCGCACAGGTAACGGCCGGGGCTCTGGGCCTGGTGGCTCTCCTCGCGATCGTGCAGGCCTTCGACCCGGCGATGAACCCCGTCGGCACGCTCGCCCTGCTGGTGATGGCGGCCGGACTCGGGACGGCCAGCGGCAGCGTCTTCGCGCTGGTGTCGCAGGTGACGCCGCAGCCTCAGGTGGGCAGCGTGACGGGCATCGTCGGAGCGATGGGCGGCCTCGGCGGCTTCGTGCCCCCGCTGGTGATGGGTGCGATCTACAGCGCGAAGGACTCGTACTCGATCGGCTTCATGCTGCTGTCGGACCTCGCACTCGCCGGATGCGTGTACGCGTACGGGCGGATGCGCGCCGTGCGGCCCGCCTCCACCGATCAGGACCTGAGCGGGACGGCGGCCTTGGTCCGGTGAGCGAGGAAGTACACGCAGGACTACTTCAGGAGCGGAGCACCCCCTCGCCTTCAGCTTCGGATCGGCTCCCGTTTGACATGCATCGAAGGGGTGGCAGGGTGGTACGTGGGGTCACTGTTGGGAGGATCCGCATGGCATCCGCTTCGGCATGGTGTTCCACGGCCCGGCAACTTCCGCTCAGGCTCACGGCCGGCACGTTCTTCCTGAGCTCCGGCATCTCGAAACTCGGCGCGGACGAGGCCACGGCGCAGGGGTTGCACCAGTTCGCCACCATGACCTACCCGTTCCTGGGCAAGCAGGACGCCCGCAGGTTCGTCCGGCTGCTCGCTGCCGGAGAGCTCGCCATCGCCGCCGCACTGCTCGTGCCGGTCGTGCCCGCCGCCGTCGCCGGGGCCGCGCTGACCGCGTTCTCCGTCGGCACCCTCGGGCTCTACCTGCGCACGCCGGGGATGCGGCAGGAAGGCGGCCTGCGCCCGACCGAGCAGGGGATCGCGCTGGCCAAGGACGTGTGGCTGCTGGGCATGGGCGTCTCCCTCATCGCCGAGGGCGCGCACGACCACCGGTGACGCGCGCCACGCACACGGCGGCGTTGGCCCTCCCGGCCTGCGGCTGCGCTACGAGGCCGGGTCGGCGCTTGAGTGGGAGCGCCGCGCCCGCGCGGCCGGCAACGAGGCGGTGCTGTTACGGTCGCGCCATGTCCAGGACCGAAATAGACGTGCTGACCGCCGAGTTCTTCGGCGCCTTCGACAACCGGGGCGGAAAGACGGCCGACGTGGGCAGGATCCGGCGGTTGATGCTTCCGGGCGGGGTGATCGTCAAGTCCGGTACGGAGTTCGCCGTTTACACCGTCGAGGAGTTCATCGCGCCCCGTGAGCGGCTGCTGGCCGAGGGGCGCCTGGTGGAGTTCTCGGAGTGGGAGACCTCGGAACGGACCGAGATCGTGGGCGACATCGCGTCCCGGTTCGGCGAGTACGGCAAGTCCGGGATCCTCGACGGGGAGCCGTTCGAGGGGGGCGGGACCAAATCCATCCAGTTCGTGCGCACCCCGGACGGCTGGCGGATCGCGGCGCTCTCCTGGTACGACCGACCCTGACCGCAGGAGACGAGACGGGGCGGGCCGCGCCGGGCTGCCGGGCGTCCGTCGAAGCGACCGCCCGAAGGCCCCCGGGACGCCATCGGATACGTTGGTCCTCGCGGCGGCTGTCGGCGACGGCCCTGAGGCGGGACGGGACGGCCACAGGACGAGCACGGGGACGGGCTCGGGGGCCGGGGCAGGTGGCGCGCCGCGCGGATCGTACCGACGATCCGGCCCTCCCCGACGGACAGAAGGAGCCACCGGCGTGATCGTGATCGCCCACCTGAGCGATGTCCACTTCGACGGCGGCGACCGGGCCGCCGAACGCACCCGCGCCGTCATGGAGTACCTGGAGGGGCTTCCGTACGCGCTCGACGCGGTTGTGGTCAGCGGTGACATCACCGATCACGCGACCGGCGCGCAGTACGAGGAGGCGCGCAAGGCCCTGATCTCCCGCCACCCCCTGGTCGTCTGTCCCGGAAACCACGACGACCGCGCCGGCTTCCGGCGCGGTCTGCTGGGAGAGGGACGGCCGTCCGCGGCCCCGGTCGACCAGGTGCTGCGCGGTGAGGGCTTCGTGCTCGCGGTGTGTGATTCCTCCGTGCCCGGTGAACACCACGGTTACCTGGAGGACTCGACGCTGGCGTGGCTGGACGGGGTGCTCACGGACACCCCGCGCGAGGTACCCGTACTGGTCGCCTTCCACCACCCGCCCGTGCCGCTGCACATCCCGTACGTGGACGAGATCCGGCAGTTCGGCGAGGAGCGGCTGGCGGCGCTCGCCGAGCGGCACCCGCACCTGACGGCGTTCCTGTGCGGGCACGCGCACACCGGTGCGGCGACCATCTTCGCGGGGCGGCCGCTGCTGGTGGCGCCGGGGGTCGTGTCCACGACCCGTCTCCCGTGGGAGGCAGTGTCCGGGGAGAACGAGTACGTCCACTTCGACGAGCCGCCGGCCGTCGCCTTCCACGTCATCGGTGACGACGGCCGACTGACGACCCACTACCGGGTGGTCGTGACCCGCCGGTAGCCGGACCCGTCGCGGGTGCGGGTGAGGTGCCCGGCGATGACCAGGTACCGGCGCAGCGCCGCGCAGTCCTCGTGGACGGTGAGCAGCAACTCGTTGACCTCGGGCTCCGTGTAGTCGCGGTCCACCGAGAACAGCGTCTCGGTGAGGTGGACGAGCAACTGCTCGCGCCGGTCCGTCTTGCGCGGGATGGCCGCGAGCCGGCCGGCGGCGGTGAAGAGATCGGCGACGCCTCGTTGTGAGCGCGTACGGGGTTCTGTGCTGCTCTGTGACATACCACCGAGCTTTACCCGTCCCGGCGCCCGGGGCAACGGAATTTCCGCCGCCCGAAACCGGCTCAAGAAGTGACGGTCGTTCATCTTACTGAGTGGTAGCACCTGCCAGTACCCTCCCCGTGACCGGTTCCTGCCCCCCACGGAGGAGCACGTATGCGACGCCCCACCACTCGTACGCGAACTGCCGTCGCCACCGCACTCATCGCCCTCGGCGCGGCCCTGCTGACCCCGGCCGCGGCCGCCGCCGGAGCGGATGTGCCCGTGCCGCTGCCCATCGCCGACCACTGCGGCCGGCAGTGCGCCGACATCCTGCCGCCCGGACAGAGCGGCAACGCCACCCTCGCGCAGATCCTGGCGCACAAGGCGTTCGGCACCATGCCCGCCCACGCCTCCGACCAACTGGCCCGCTACGACTCGCTGGTGGCCGGATATCCGGCGCTCACCGACGCGAAGGTCAACGACTTCTTCAACGACGCCTCCTTCGGCGTCCCCGGCGACCAGGTGGAGTCCACCACCAGCCCCCGCTCCGACGTCACCATCACACGCGACAAGAAGAGCGGCGTCCCCCACATCAAGGGGACCACCCGCTACGGGACTTCATTCGGCGCGGGATACGCCGCGGCGCAGGACCGGCTCTGGCAGATGGACCTCTTCCGTCACGTCGGCCGCGGCGACCTCACCCCCTTCGCGGGCGGGGCCCTCGCCAACCAGGGCCTGGAGCAGCAGTTCTGGCCCCAGGCCCCGTACACCGAGGCGGACTTACAGGCCCAGGTGGACCGGATCCGGACCACCGAGGGCGAGCGCGGGCGGATCGCTATGGAGGACTCGCAGGCCTACGTCGACGGCATCAACGCCTACCGCGTCCAGTCCAAGAACGGCCGCTACTTCCCCGGCGAGTACGTGCTGACCGGCCACATCGACTCCGTCACCAACGCCGGTGAGATCCAGCCCTTCAAGCTCACCGACCTGATCGCCCTCGCCTCCGTCGTCGGCGGCCTGTTCGGCGGCGGCGGAGGCGGCGAGGTGCAGGCCGCGCTCTCCCTGCTGTCCGCGCAGCAGAAGTACGGCATCGAGGAGGGCACCCGCGTCTGGGAGTCCTTCCGTGAGCGCGAGGACCCGGAAGCCGTGCTGACCGTGCACGACGGCTCGAGCTTCCCGTACGCCCAGAAGCCGGCCGTAGCGCAGGGCAGGGCCCTGCCCGACGCCGGCTCGGTCAGCGCCGAACCTCTCGTGTACGACCGTACGGGCTCGGCCGCGACCGCCGCGGCGGCCGATCCGCCGAGGCCGATGAAGCAGAGCATGTCCAACGCGCTGCTCGTCTCCGGAGCGAAGACCGCGAGCGGCCACCCGGTCGCCGTGTTCGGCCCGCAGACCGGCTACCTCGCCCCTCAATTCCTCGTGCTCCAGGAGCTCCAGGGCCCCGGCATCAGCGCGCGCGGCGCCTCCTTCGCCGGCGTCAGCATGTACGTCCAGCTCGGCCGCGGCCAGGACTACGCCTGGAGCGCCACCTCCGCGGGCCAGGACATCACCGACACCTTCGCCGTCGAACTGTGCGAGCCGGGCGGCGGCGCCCCCACCAAGGCGAGCACCTCCTACCTCTACCGCGGCACCTGCACGCCCATGGAGAAGCTGGAGCACACCAACGCCTGGAAGTCCTCCGTCGCCGACTCCACTCCCGACGGCTCGTACCGCATGCAGGTGTGGCGCACCCACTACGGCATCGTCACCCACCGGGCAGCCGTCGCCGGCAAGCCCGTCGCCTACACCGCGCTGCGCTCCACCTACCGCCACGAGGCCGACTCGATCATCGGCTTCCAGATGCTGAACGACCCCTCCTACGTGAAGGACGCCCGCACCTTCCAGGAGGCTGCCCAGCACATCGGCTACGCCTTCAACTGGTTCTACGCCGACTCGCGCGAAGCGGCGTACTACAACAGCGGATCCAACCCGGTCCGCGCGGCCGGCGTCGACGCGGGGCTGCCCGTCCAGGGCAAGCAGCAGTACGAGTGGCAGGGCTTCGACCCGGCCGCCAACACCGCCGCCTACACCCCGCCCGCCGAGCATCCGCAGTCCATCGGGCAGGACTATTACATCAGTTGGAACAACAAGCAGGCCAAGGACTACAGCTCGGCCGGCTTCGGGATGGGCTCCGTCCACCGCGGCGACCTCCTCGACCAGCGTGTCAAACCGCTCGTCGCGGCGGGCGGCGTGACCCGGGCCAAGCTCACCCAGGCCATGGCGGACGCGGCCGTCACCGACCTGCGTGCCGAGAACCTGCTGCCCGAACTGCTCGCCGTACTGCGCAGCCAGCCGGTCACCGATCCGGCCGTCAGCGCCGCGATCGACAAGCTCGCGGCCTGGCAGGCGGCGGGCACCGAACGCAAGGAGACCGCGCAGGGGTCGAAGGCGTACGCACACGCCGACGCCATCCGGATCATGGACGCCTGGTGGCCGCTGCTCGTCGAGGCGGAGTTCAAGCCCGGGCTCGGGGTGCCGCTCTACGACGCCCTGCGTGCCTCGCTGAGCGTCGACGAGGCGCCCAACGCGGGCCACGGGCCCACCGGTTCACACGCCGGCTCGGCCTTCCAGTACGGCTGGTGGAGCTACGCGGACAAGGACCTGCGTATGGTGCTGGGCCGCCCGGTGTCGGGCCCGCTGGCCCGGGCGTACTGCGGGGGCGGATCGCTCCCGGCGTGCCGCGACGCCGTGACCGCCACGCTCAAGCAGGCGGCCGCGGCCACCCCGGCGGCCGTGTATCCGGCGGACGGCACCTGCGCCGCCGGCAACCAGTGGTGCGCGGACGCGATCGTGCAGCGTCCGGTGGGCGGCCTCGCCCATCCGCAGATCAACTGGCAGAACCGGCCCACCTATCAGCAGGTGGTGGAGTTCCCGGCCCACCGCTGAGACCCGCGCACCGTCAATGAGCGGGCCCGCTGGCCCCGGAGCGGTCTCCGGGGCCGGCGGGCCTCTTCGCGGGCGGTGGGGGACCGCCTCGTGCCGTCAGGGACCGACGGTGATCTGCTGCGCCGGGTCGGTGGTGTCGGTGACCTTGTACACGGCGTTGAAGGTGGACGAGGTCGCGCTCGTCGGACAGCCGAAGCCGCCGGTGACCGTGACCGGGACCGAGGCGTTGGTGAAGGTCAGGGTCGACGGGGAGCCGTTCGTCCAGGTCCCGTTGACGGTGGCGGGGCCGGCGGGGGCGGCGGTGACGGTGCAGGTGGCCAGGCCGCTGGTCTGCACGACGAGCCCGCCCGTCGGCAGGCCCATGGTGGCGGTGACCGGCGAGCCGTTCTGCATGGACACCGACCACGCGCCGCTGGTGGTGACCGTGGGGGTCACGCCCCACGTGCTCGAGGTGCAGGAGCCGTATGTGGGCGGCGAGATGGGAGAGGAGACCGGTCCTGCCGGGTTGGTGTTCCCGGGTGCCGCCGGTACCCCGCCGGTGGAGACGGAGACCGTACAAGTCACCGTGACCGAACCGGCCTTGAGGGTGGCCTTCCCGCTGAGGGTGGCCTTGAAGGCGTGCCCGGCCGGGGTGACGGTGGTCGACCCGGCCAGGGGTAAGGGCGCGGCGGTGGCGGAGACGGAGGCGAGGGACAGGGTTCCGGCGGCGGCGGCCGCGGCGAGGGCGAGGGCGGTGCGCGTACGGCTCATGGTGGTGCTCCTTGGGGATCGTGGTGCAGCGGAGGAGCCGGGGTGGGAGCGGGGGTCGACGTGTGGGCCGACGTGTGGGCCGACGAGGGGGCCGACGAGGGGAACGACCCTGATATGGCGACGGGGGTGGAGGTGGGAGCGGAAGTGCGTGAAGCGGCGTACGGCTGCCAGGCGAACATCAGGCCGCCGCCGAGGATGCCGAGCAGGGTGCCGATCAGGAACCCGCCGAGGTTCGACAGGACCAGTGCGGCGGTGGCGATGAGGGTGGTCAGCACGCCGGCCAGACCGCGCTGTGCGGGAGAGAACCACGAGGTGAGACCGAGCACGATCATGAAGATGCCCATCAGGACGGACGGAATCCCCGCCACTCCCTGCTGGAGCATGACCTTCAGGGGCGCGAGCGGCAAGGCGCAGATCTCGGCCCCGGCGAGGATGGCGAACAGGCCGCCCCAGAACGGCCGCCCGCGCCGCCACCGGCGCCAGCGGGTCAGAAGCATTCCTTCTTGCCCTTGCTGATGTTCATGTTCAGCCCGGAGAGCTTGAAGGTGCCCGCGTTGGTGGCCCAGGCCGTCTGGCGCAGGTCGGTGATGCTGACCGTGTCGGCCTGCTGGGCGAACAGGTCCTGCATGCCCACCGCGTCCGTCGGCCCCTTGTCGAGGGTCGAGGCGTCCCGGCCGATCTCGATGTTGGTGAAGACGGCGTCGCCCGAGAGCTGGGTGGCGTCCACGAACAGGTTGCTGGCCTCGACCGGGGCTTTCTGACCCGCTGTGAGGTTGAGCGAGATGTCGCCGATGATCGGGAGGGTGGTGACCACCGACTGGCACAGGCTGTGGAGCTTGGCCTCCCTGATGGCCGTGACCGCCACGGGGATGAGCTCCTCGCGGGCATTGACGTCCACGCTGCCGTACTGAGCGAACCCCTCGCCCTCCAGACTCGTCGCCGACACCTTGAACTGCTGGCCCGATACGGCGAAGGAGGCGGCGAGCGCGCCCTGCGCGAGGGCGATGCCGAGGCCCGCGGTCACGGCCACGGCGGGGACGGTCAGTACGGCGAACCGGCGCCAGCGGACGCGGCCCGGGCCGCCGGCTCTCCCGTCGGTCCCGTCGCCGGGACCGGGCGGTTCGGATGACTCGGATAACTCGGATAACTCGGATAACTTCGGGGAATCTGCCATGAGATCGACCCTTATGTTCGGCTGTGCACCGTTGTTACCGACGAGTTGAATGTAAGAGTGCCAATGAAGCTTGGCAAGGTTGCTCGGGCGTACCTTTTCGGCCGAGTCCTACTGACCGGTTACGCCCCAGGAGTCTGCGTGCGCAACAGCTCGGCGACCTCGGCGTCCACCCGGCGGGCCATCGCGCGCGCGAACTCGGCGGCCACGACCTCGCCCGCCAGCGGACGCAGCGCGGACACCGCCTTCGTGATGTGCCGCAGGCGCGTGGCCGAAAGCTGTTCCAGCCCCGCCGCGCCGATCACGTGCGTCCGGAACAGCGCGACGAACCGGTCCGCGACCGCGGCCGCCTGCGCCTGTACGAAGTCCCCCGCGTCCAGGACCTCCCCGAGCGGCACACCCGCCCGCACCAGCGTCATCGTGGCGTCCAGCAGCCGCCGGCTGCGGTGCGTGACCAGGTCCCCGTCGACCGTGACGTAGCCGAGCTCGGCCGCCCGCCGGGTGTCCTCCGCGGACGCCGTCGGGCCGAACAGCTCGCGCAGTTCGGCCCGTGACATGGTGACCGGATCCTCCTGCTCCCAGTCGCGGGTCATCTCCCGCTCCAGGCCCAGCAGTTGGGAGATCCCACCGCCCTGTTCCCAGGCGGCCAGCAGCTCCGCGATGCCGTTGACGGTGTACCCGCGCCCCAACAGGTCGCTGATCAGTCGCAGTCGGGTGAGGTGGTCTTCGGAGTACCAGGCGATCCGGCCCTCGCGGCGCGGCGGCGGAAGCAGCCCGCGCTCCTGGTAGTAGCGCAAGTTGCGCACCTTGACGCCGGCCGCGAGGGCCACGTCCTCCCGGCGGTAGCGCCCGCCGGAGGTCCCGTCCTGATCCACCTGACTGCTCACGCGGCCGAGTGTAGGACGTACCGGGGGACCTACCGGCGGGTTACCGAAGGGGCGTTCCGGCAGGTCACGCGGGGCGGGGCTGCTCGCGCCGCTTGACCGCCCGCAGGACCACGAACTTCGGCTCGCTCGCGGCCACTTCGCTGTTGCCGAAGAGGCGGCGCAGGTGGGTGTGGTAGCCCATGTGGCGGTTGGCGACCACCCACAGCTCGCCGCCCGGCCGCAGCACCTTGCGCGACTGCGCGAACATGCGCAGCGCCGTGGCGTCGGTCGTCGCCTGGTGCGAGTGGAACGGCGGGTTGCACAGCACCAGGTCCACGGAGCCCGGCGGCAGCATCGCGACGCCGTCCCCGACGAGGAACTCGGCGCGGTCCAGCCGTCCTTGGATGTTGGCGCGGTACGTGGCCTCGGCCGAGGCGACCGCCTGGTACGACTCGTCGGTGAAGACGACCTCGGCATCCGGGTCGGCCACCGCGACGGCCGTGCCGACGATGCCGTTGCCGCAGCCCAGATCGACGACCCGGGCCCCGTCGGTGTTCGTCGGGATGTTCTGGAGGAAGAAGCGGGTGCCGACGTCGAGGCGGTCCGCGCAGAAGATCCCGGCGTGGTTGACCACGGTCAGGCCGGATCCCGATCCCGCGTCCTGGTCCACCGTGTACGTCACCGGCCACGGCCCGGAGGTCTTGGGGTGGGTCGCGCCGGGGTTCCCGGGCGTGCAGAAGATGAGCCGGGCCTTCTTCTCCGCGAGCGAGGTCTTGGTCGGGCCGAGGATCTTCTCGAAGACCCGCAGGGTGGAGGTGTGGATCTCCTTCACCATGCCCGTACCGACGACGACCGTGCCGGCGTGCACGTGCGGGGCCAGCTGGTACAGCTGGTCCTCTAGCAGCGCCAGGCTCTTGGGGACGCGTACCAGCAGCACGTCGATCCGCTCGGGCGGCGGATCCTGGGTCGTCAGCAGCGTCACCGTGCTCTTGGCGGTGCCGATGCCGTTGCGGTCCAGGTTCGCGGCGGTGGCGGAACGGGTCAGGGAGGAGTCGGTGATCTGCGTGGGGTGGTGGGCGGCCAGCGCCGTCGTCAGCGCCCCCCAGCGGTCCCCGATCACGGTGATCTGCCCGGCGCCGGCCAGATCCACCGGGCCGCGTTCGCCCGTACCGGATTCGAGATGGCGGAGCAGGTACTCGTCGGCGGCGTCCCATGCGCGGAGCCGGTCGCGCGGGTCCTCGGGGAAGCGGGCGAGCTCGTAGGAGCCGAAGGGCGTGGTCAGACGGTTCATATTGACCCCAGGCTAACCGAGCGGCCGCCCCGGTCCCGCATGGGCGGGGCCGGGGGAGTGGCCGGGGGTGCGGCGGGCGGTGCGGCGGGGGGCTGCGGCTGGGCCGGCGGCGGGCCCCATGGCGGGCTCGCGGCGCGGCTCACAGCCCTGCTCCGGCCGCTGCCGGTACCCCGTTCCGGCCTACTCCGGGAACTCCCCGGACAGCGCGGCAGCCATCCGCAGGTGCCGCGCCGCCTCGGCGGCGCGGCCCTGACGCTCCAGGGTCCGACCGAGCATCAGCTGGGCGTAGTCCTCCACGGGCCACTGCTCCAGGATGGCGCGCAGCTCGTGCTCGGCCCGGGAGAGCTGGGCGGAGTGGTAGTAGGCGCGGGCCAGCAGCAGCCGGGGGGCCAGTTGCTCGGGGGCCTCGGCGGTCACGGTGAGCAGGACCCGGGCGGCCTTCGTGTACTCCTTCGCGTCGAAGAAGAGCACGCCCCGGTCCCAGCGTTCGGCCGCGGTCCCGTGCTCCAGGTAGCCCTGCTGCTCGTTCATCGGATCCCTTCCGCCGTTCAGGTGCTGTGTCCGCCTGCTCCAACACGATGAACCGGACGTACATTCCACTGACCGTGGCGCCGCCGACGGGACTAAGTTGTGCGGTATGAGCAATCTCGATCGCCAGCCCGCTCTCGCCACCTGCGGCGGCCGTGGTTTCGTCGTAGCCGAGCCCGTGCGCGAGCTCCTGAGCCCGCGCGCCGTCAAGCTCGGCGAATCCACCGAGGTACGCCGACTCCTGCCGAACCTGGGCCGCCGCATGGTCGGTGCCTGGTGCTTCGTCGACCACTACGGCCCGGACGACATCGCCGACGAGCCTGGCATGGCGGTGGCCCCCCACCCCCACTCCGGCCTTCAGACCGTGAGCTGGCTCCACGAGGGCGAGGTGCTGCACCGCGACAGCGTCGGCAGCCTGGCGACGATCCGCCCGCGCGAGCTCGGCCTCATGACCTCCGGCCTCGGCATCAGCCACTCCGAGGAGAGCCCGCGCCCCCACGCCCGCTTCCTGCACGGGGCGCAGCTGTGGGTGGCCCTCCCGGACGCGCACCGCGACGTGGCCCCGCACTTCCAGCACCACGCGGAGCTCCCGCAGGTCACCGCCCCCGGCCTGACGGCGACCGTCATCCTGGGCACCTTGGACACGGCGACCTCGCCCGGTACGGCGTACAGCCCCATCGTCGGCGCGGACCTGGCCCTGGCGGCGGGCACCGAGACCCGCCTCCCGCTGGACCCGGACTTCGAGTACGCCGTCCTGTCGATGTCGGGCGAAGCCCACGTGGACGGCGTCCCGGTCCTCCCGGGCTCGATGCTCTACCTCGGCTGCGGCCGCACGGACCTCCCCCTGCGCGCTCTCTCCGACGCGGGCCTGATGCTGCTGGGCGGGGAGCCGTTCGAGGAGGAGATCGTGATGTTCTGGAACTGGATCGGACGGTCCCAAGAGGACATCGCGGGCTTCCGCGAAGACTGGATGAACGGCACCCGCTACGGCGAGGTCAAGGGCTACGACGGCGCTCCGATTCCGGCCCCGGAACTTCCGCCAACTCGCTTGAAGCCCAGGGGAAGGACGCGCTGACCTGTACTGGCTTTGGGGGCCAGCCAGGCGGACCGAGCACCGCGGAGTGTGTGGCTGAGCCGCGAAGTGGTTGGGAAGAGCGTTCTCGTCCTTGTCGGTCGGGCAGCCTGCCAGGTGCTCTGCCAGAGGTGTTCTGCCTCCCATGCCAGCAGGTTGTTCTCGGTGTCGGCCCGCAGGGAGATCTTGCATCCGTCGACCTCCAGGGGGGTGCCGGCGAGCTTCTGGGTGAGATTCCAGTTGGCCGCATCAAACACCCAGCCTTTCGCGTCCACGCAAGTGTCGCCCCGGCGGATGTGGTCCCACAGGGCGACCTGCTCGGGCTGGACCGAAGAGATCAGGTCGGCTAGCTCACTGGGGTAGTTGAGTGTGATGTCCTCGCGCGGTGTGAGCAGGAGTGCCTGTTCCCACAGTGCGATCACGTTGCGCAGATGGTTGGCGTCGAGTTCCCGGGAGAGGGCGAGGTAGCGCGGCGGGTTCTCCTTGCTCGGCGGATGCAGGGACGCGCTTGTGTGGCCGCTTGCCCGTAGGACGGTCAGGAGTCCGGCATACGGCAGGTTCACCTTGGAACCGGTGGTGCCGTAGTACCGATCGCGCAGAGCGAACCAGGCGCCGTCGACCTTTTCCGGCAAGCGGTAGAGCCATGCGGTGCCCACAGAGTTCTGGTCGAGGGGGCACGTGAGGAGGGCCAGTCGTGATTCAGGGGTGCTCATGAGGGACTCCCGGTGGTGGGGGCGGGCAGGAGGGTGACAGGACCGGGCAGCGGATCACGGCCGTGGGCGAGGTCCAGCCAGGCGGTGAGGTGGATCCGTAGATGCGACGGAGTATCTGCTGCTGCCCGGGTTCGAGGGAGGTGTAGTACGTCCTCAGGAGGCCAGGGAAGTCGCATCCCAGGCTTAGATTGAAGAAGGCGTGGTCAACGAGGTACAGCTCGACCGGCGTGCCGCCTCGGCGGGCGCGGCCGGCGAGCTGGATGAGTTCGACGAGGATTCCCGCCAGGACCTCGGCCTTGAGGAAGCGAGGCATGCGCGAGAAGCGGGGATCGGTGCGAAGCAGGAGATCCTTGCGCTTGTGTGCTTCGCGGCGTTTGGCTTGGAGCATGGCGGCGGGGTCGGGGCCGGGAACTCCGACCGAGGTGCCTTGCGCGTTGATGCTGGCGTAGAAGACGGATGGCGAGTGGACGTGGGTCACTGGGCGTACTCCCACCCAGACCGAGGCGAGCGCAGAGAGGTCCGTCCCGGGCACGAGGATGTTCAGTCCACGGGACACCAGGCTCAGGGGTGCGCACACGACCTTTACCCGAGGATGAGTGCGAGGCAGATCCTCGAGTTCATCGATGGTCACCTGCACGACTTCGGGCGGTAGGGCAGGGCTGTTCGGCGGTGTCTGTCCCTTCTTGCGTACGCCGACGGCGACCCACTCGGGGTGCCTGCATGCCGCAGCGATACCGAAGGCGAACCCCCAGGCGTGGCTGTACGAATTGCCGGCCAGGAGGGCGAGCTCTCGCTGGGGGTCATTCCTGGCGAGTTTCTCCAGATGCTCCGCGAGATGTTCGTGCCACAGGCGCTCGGCCAGGCGGCGGACCTCGCCAGGCCTGAGGTGTTCTTCGATGCCGCCGATCGAGACGGGGACGCAGTGTCTACAGCCGGCGTACGGGGCGCAGCGGATCGGCGACCGGACGGGAGTCCTCGTCGAAGGTCATGGCCCAGTGAGCGTCTGCGTCGAACCGATTCCAGTCAGGGTGGGGGCTACCTCCTCGCGCGAAGGCTGCCCAGGCACAGCTCATAGTGTGAGCCAGTTCCGCTGGCGGTTCGAGGCCCGTGAACTTGTGAACACCAGGCTGGTCGAGGTTGTCGAAAATGAAGGGGAGCTCCAATGAGTGGCAGGCGCCCAGGTCGCCGTTCCTTGCGCTGGAGCGCCAGGTGAACAGGTAGAGCCACACATCGGGGGTGATGGACGCGTGTGCCTCGGCGAGTCGGGCGGCTGGCGCTCTGAACATCTGCTCCCCGATCAAGGCGGCAAACAGTCCCGAGGGGCTCGCGTCTTGTCCCGTCACCTGGAACGCTTCACGGGCTGCGATGGGGTCGGGATAGGCGGCGTCGAAGAGGGCGGACAGTGAATCCTCGTCCATCGTCGGCGCCCCCGGTCCGATGAGGAACAGACGCCCTTCCTCAAGGTTGGTACCCAGGAGAAGCGGGATGCGCGCGCCGGCGCCATTGCGGATTGCTTCGAGCGGGACCCTTGGCAACACCGAGCCGTCGACGACGGGGGCGAAGGGCAGCCCCAGGCCGTCGCCACGGGTACGCATTGCCTCGCTCACGCCCTGCTGCGCGTTCAGGAGGTCTACCGCCGGGACGTCGAGGAGTGCGCCAGCTGCCTCTTCCGGTATGGACAACGCTGCGAGCATCTGTCGCGTCACGTCTGTGGCACGCTCCGTCGTATGCGCATACTCGGCGCTTCCGCTCTGGGCGATGGCCTTCTGGAATAGCCCGGCCGCGGACGGCATGGTCATGAGTGACGCAACACTCATCGCCCCAGCCGACTGACCGAAGAGAGTGACGTTGGCCGGGTCTCCGCCGAAGGCCGCGATGTTGTCGCGGACCCAGTCCAGAGCGGCGACCTGGTCGAGAAGACCGACGTTCCCAGACTCCGCATACTGGCTGCCCAGCAGGTCTTTGAGATAGAGGAACCCCAGAGCGCCGAGACGGTAGTTGAGGGTGACGACAACCACGTCGTGGTGTCGTGCGAGACGGCTTCCATCGAAGACGGAGTCCCGCCCGGAGCCGGTGAGGAACGCCCCGCCGTGCAGCCACACCATGACGGGCCGGACCGGACCGTGGGGGCCCTGGGTCCAGATGTTGAGGGTGAGGCAGGACGCCTCGTCGGTCGGAAACGCCGGCTGGCCGAACATCCCCTCCAGCAGGACGTCGCGCGGTTGGACAGCGGCGGGGCCGTAGTGTGTTGCGGGACGTACCGCCGCCCAAGGCTCTGGCGGAGAGGGTGGCCGAAAGCGCAGCGGCCCGACCGGGGGCGCGGCGAACGGGATGCCTTTGAAGGAGCTGACGCCCTCACTGGTGGTGCCCTCCACGGGGCCGTGCGCCGTTCGAATGATCACTTGGGCTTCCTCGCCGTGGACGCGGACGGCGTGCCGGAGTTGGCTCCGGCACGCCGTTGGGAGACGGATACAGATGTGGGTTGGGCCTACTTGGGTGCCACGGCCCAGGCGAGGTCGGGAAGGTAGCTGGGCGCGGTTTCGAATCCGGTCAGCTTCTTGCTGTTGAAGGCGTACAGCCCGTCCATGCGCATGACGGAGACGTACCATGCCTGGTCGACTGTGTAGCGCATGGCGTCCTGGTAGAGGGCCGGCTGCTTGTCCGGTTCGGCGGCCGCGGCGGCGGCGAGCATGTCGGTGAGCTTGGGGTCGGAGCTGGCGAAGGGGTTGAAGGCGGTGGGATGCGGCAGCATCCAGTCCAGGGACAGCGCGTAGCTGGTTGCGCCGCCGTAGCCGAAGCCGAGGGCGGGGTACTTCTTGGAGGTGGCGTTGGTCAGCCACTGGCCGATGCTGGTGTCGGTGGTGACGTCGGCGGTGACACCGATGTTCTTCCACTGCTGAACGACGGCCTGGGTGACGAGGTCGATGCCGAAGAATCCCTGCGTCTCGACCTTCAAGGAGAATCCGTTGGGGTATCCGGCTTCGGCCAGGAGTCGCTTGGCCTTGGCGGGGTCGTAGGTGTAGTGGCTGTCGTAGTCGGCGGCGAATCCGTCCAGGCCGGGGAGGGAGATCTGGCTGGTGGAGTGACCGTACTTCTGGACCACTGCCTTGGTGATGGCGTCGCGGTCGACGGCGTAGTTGAGTGCCTGCCGGACTCGTACGTCCGCGAGCGGTTTGGCCAGGGTTCCGTCCCGGTCGGCGAGGTTGACACCGAGGAACACGTTGGGCGAACCGACCACGTCGAGCCCGCCGGACTTCGCTGTGTCGACCTGGTTGGCGGTGACGGCCATCGCGTCGGCTTGGCCGGTCTTGACGGCCTGAAGACCTGAGTTCGGGTTGGATACGACCTTGATGACCACCTTCTTCCAGTGGATCTTCGCCTTGTCCCAGTAGTGGGGGTTGGGCTTGTACGTGTAGTGATCACCGGAAGCGGTGTTCGCGGTGTCCAAGACGTACGGGCCGGCGCCGAAGGACTCGGTACCCATCTGCTTCGGTTCGGCCAGGCCCTTGGGGCTGATCACCGAACCGATCATGAGCAGCTGGGTCAGGAGCTGGGGCAGCATGGGGTTCGGGCTGGAGCAGTGGATCCGTACGGTGAGGGGGCCGGTTGCCGTGACCGATTCGATTGCCGAGGTCCAGGAGACGTTGAGGCCGTTCTTCCGGCTGTAGTCCAGTGAGGCCGCTACCGCCTGGGCATCCAGAGGGGTGCCGTCGGCGAATTTCAGGCCGCCGCGCAGCGTGAACTCGAAGTCCTTGTTGCCGGTGCCGACGTAGCCGAACTGTGTGGCCAGTCCCGGGCCGGCCTTGCCGTCCTTGCCCTGGCGAAGGACGGTGTCGTAGGTGAGGTTGACGAACCAGTTGTCGGAGCCCACGTTCGCCTTGGCGGGGTCGAGGCTCGCGGGCGGGCTGAGGGACACGACGGTGAGCGTGTCGCCCTGGCCGCCGGACGCGCCGGCCGAGGTGCCCGACCCGGATCCGGTGCACGCCGTGGCAGAGGCGGCGAGTACCGCCAGTGTCGCGAGGCCACTGGTTATTCGCTTGCTGAACATGGCGCTTCCTTACCTGTGGGGCCCACGGCCGTGGGCTGATCGTCGAGCGGCTGGTTCTTCCGGGTGTCGGTCGGCGGGTGGAGCTCTGCGGATCGGTGGCAGGCCACGAGGCGCTGCGCGGGGCTCGTGTCCGCGCTTGGGCTCGTGGTCAGGGGCAGGAGGAGTGGCCGCTCTCGGCGACACGTGTCGATGGCGAGCGGGCAACGGTGGGCGAAGGCGCATCCATCCCATGCGGGCGCGCCCGTGGAGGGAGCTGCGGTGCGGGCCGTCCGGCGGGCGCGCTGGGCGCGCGGGTCGGGTTCGGGTACGGCTTCGAGGAGGGCGTGGGTGTAGGGGTGTACGGGATCGGCGTACAGCGCGGGCGCGGGCCCGGATTCCATGACCTGTCCGCGGTAGAGGACGACGATGCGGTGCGAGAGGTGACGAACGACCGGAAGGTCGTGGGCGATGAAGAGGTAGCTGAGGGCGAGTTCGCGTTGCAGCTCGGCCAGCAGGTTCATGACCTGGGCCTGGATGGACAGGTCCAGGGCGCTGACCGGTTCGTCGCAGATGACCAGGCTGGGGTGGAGCATGAGGGCGCGGGCGATGGCGATGCGCTGTCGTTGCCCGCCGGAGAACTGGCCGGGGTATCGGTCGGCGGTGTCGGCGGGCATGCCGACCCGTTCCAGCATGTCGGCGATGTGGATCGCGGTTTCCCGGTGATCGAGCCTTTGATGGACCAGCAGGGGCTCGGCCAGGGTCTGGCCGATCGTCCGAGCGGGGTTAAGGGAGGAGTACGGGTCCTGGAAGACGACTTGTAGGCGTGCGCTGAGCTCCCGTCGGCTGCGTGGCCGGGCGCGCGTGATGTCGGTGCCCTCGAATTGGATCTGACCCGCGTGGACGGGGGTGAGTCCTAGGACGGCGCGGCCGATGGTGGATTTACCTGATCCGGATTCGCCGACGAGGCCGACCGTCTCTCCTTGGGCGATGCTCAGGGAGACACCGTCGACGGCGCGCAGAGGTGGGAGGCGGCGGCCCTGATGGAATTCGACTGTCAGGTCCCGGATATCCAGGATGGGCGGACTGCTCATGAGTGGACGCCTTCCGGGAGGAGCCGATGGGAGTGGATGCACCGGGTGAGCCGGTCCGGCGTCGGCTGGGTGAGGGCGATCGGCTCGCTGGTGCACGCGTCGGTGGCCAGAGTGCAGCGGGCAGCGAAGCGGCATCCGCAGGGCCAGTCGCGCGGCGCGGGGACGGTGCCCGGGATGGTCGGGAGGGCTTCTCCGTCGCCTGCCAGGTGGGGGTTGGCGGCGAGGAGTCCAGCGGTGTAGGGGTGGAAGGGCTGGGTGAACATGGCCTCGACGTCCGCCTGTTCCACGATCTGGCCGGCGTACATCACCACCGCGCGGTGGCACAGGTCGGCAACCACTCCCCAGTCGTGGGTGACGATCAGGACCGCCATGGAGGTCTCCGCCTGGAGCTTGCGCAGGAGCGTGAGGATCTCGGCCTGCACGGTCACATCCAGCGCGGTGGTCGGCTCGTCCGCGATCAGCAGCTTCGGATCACCGGCGAGGGCCAGGGCGATCGCGACGCGCTGCGCCATGCCCCCGGAAAGCTGGTGCGGGTAGCGCTTGGCGACGGCCGGCGGGTCCGGGATGTTGACCAATGTCAGCAGCTCTACCACTCGGTCGCGCGCGGCACGGCCATTGCAACGGTGGTGGCGCCTGACGGCCTCGGCGAGCTGGTGCCCCACGGTGTAAGTGGGATCGAGGGCGACCATGGGTTCCTGAGATACGTACGCGATCCCGGACCCGCGGACCTCCGTGAGGGCCGCGGGCGTACCCGCGAGATCGGTGCCGTCGAATACCACGTGGCCGCCGGTGATCCTGCCGCCTCCGGGTATGAGGCCGAGGATGCCCAGTGAGGTGACCGACTTGCCACAACCCGACTCGCCCACCACGCCCAGCGTTTCGCCCGCGCGGACGTCGAAACTCACGTTCTGGACGACGGGCGTTCCGGCGATCTCGATCGACAAGTTTCGAACGGACAGCAGCGCCCTGGGGTCAGGGTCGTCGGCGTCCTCGGTGGTGACGGGCTCGCCGACCGTCCGCACCGGGCGCGAATGGCGGGGGCCGGCCATCTTGGAGACCGACCAACGCTCGATGGCCGCGTCGCGGATCGTGTCGCCGAGTATTCCGAGAGCCAGGACAGTGATAACCAACGGGACACCAGCGGGGACGAGCATCCACGGAGCCCGGTCGATGGCCTGCGAGGCGTCGGCCACCAGACCGCCCCATGAGGGATGGGGCGGCTGTGCGCCCAGTCCCAGGAAGCCGAGTCCCGCCTGGATGATGACGACGATCGCGGCGAAGAGCGCCGCCTGGACGATCACCATGCTGGTTAGGCGAGGAAGGATGTGCCGCCGCAGAGTCTGAGCGCGTGTCAGGCCGGCGACTTTGGCCGCGGCGACGTACAGCTCCTCGCGGACGCTGAGAGTTTGCGACCTCAGAACGCGGATCATGCCCGGACTGCCGAGGATGGCGAAAGTGACCATCGCGGCGTGCAGATTGCCGGGGAAGAGGGACAGTACGACGAGGACGATGATGATGCCTGGCAGCGCGAACAACAGGTCCGCAGTTCGGGTGGTGAGCCAGTCCACCCAGCCACCGAGAAATCCCGACGCGAGTCCCAAGGTCACTCCGATGAGCAGGTAGACGGCAAGCGCCTCGGCCACGGCCAACAGCGTGGAGCGGCCGCCGAACAGAAGCCGGCTCAATAGATCGCGGCCCAGGTTGTCGGTGCCCAGCCAATGGTTCGCCGACGGTCCCGCAAGGACACGGCTCAGATCCTGATCGAGCGGGCCGTGCGGGGCGAGCACAGACGCCCCGATGGTGGCGAGGGTCAGCAGCGCGAGCCAGCCCGCAGAGACCGCGCCCGCCGGTCGCCGCAGTACACGTCGCGCAAGGCCCGGCCCTGTGGAGGCGTTGACTGCCGCTGCTCTCTTCGGCATGTTCATGAAGTACGCACCCTGGGATCGAGTTGGCGGTAGGCAAGGTCGACCAGCAGGTTGACGAGCACGACCAGCACGGTGATGTAGAGCACGGCTCCCTGGATGACGGGGATGTCGTGCTGGAGGGTCGCCTGCTGGGTCAGGAGTCCGAGCCCGGGCATCGCGAACACGGTCTCCACGAACACCGCGGTGGCCAGAAGGCTGATCAGGACCACGCCCACAACCGTCACCACCGGGAGGGCGGCGTTGCGCAGCACGTGGCGGTACAGGATCGAGCGTTGCGAGAAGCCGTTGGCCTGCATCACCTTGATGAAGTCCCGGCCGAGGGTGTCCAGTACCGAGTCCCTGGTCTGCTTGGCGATCACGGCCACCGTGCCCAGTGACAGAGAGGCCACGGGCAGCACCAGCGAGCGCGCCCACTGAGCGGGATCCTCGGAGAGAGGCACGTACCCGGTGACCGGGAACCAGCGCAGCTTCACGGACAAGATCGCGATCAGTACGAGTGCGAACCAGAAGGCCGGAACCGCGAGGCCGACGAGGGAGAGAGCGTCCACGATCTTGACGAGGAAGCCGCCTCGCCGAGCGGTGAGTACCCCCAGTGACACCCCCAGGATCCCGGACACCGCGGTGCCGGCGACGATGAGGGAGAGCGAGACGGGCAGCCGCGCGTTCAGCACTGCCGTCACCGCTTCCCCGCTGAACAGGGAGGATCCGAGGTCGCCGTGCAGAGCGCGGACCATCCAGTCCCAGTACTGCACCGTCAGCGGCTCATCGAGGCCCAACTGCGCTCTCACAGCGTCGTATTGGCCGACCGTGGCGTGCTGGCCGACGATCGTGCGGGCCGGGTCGCCGGGGACCAGGGACACCAGCACGAAGGTGAGGGCGGAAACGAGGAACAACAGTGGAGCAGACGACAGCAGCCGTCTTGCCACCAACCGGAAAATTGCCATGCTCACCTCATAGGGAGTGTGGTGCAACTGGTCGGTCGTCCAGGGCTTCAGAGCCTGCGCCTGACAGGCGGCAGGGGCGTGCGGGTGGGGCCGGGTGCTGTGGACAACGAGGTCTATCCGCCAACGGGGTACGTCGCCCGAGAGCGGCCCCTGTGTACCCGGCCCGCCACCAGCCTTCAATCGACCGGTGAGCGGGGCGGCGTCGCTTCGCGGCTTTTCGCTCCCACCTCTTGCCCTGCCGCGATGGTTTCAGGACACTTGATTACACGTGTTAGCGGGATCCGTCCAGGGGGAAGCATGAAACTCCACGTTCACGAGCGAGGAGCGGGCGACAAGGTCGCCCTGCTGATACACGGGGGGATGGCGGATCATCGCACTTGGCACGCGGTGGAGGGCCGGCTCGTGGAACGCGGCTATCACGTGGTGGCACCTGATCTGCGGGGCCATGGCGCCAGCGATCGGGGGGAGTACCGGCCGGAACTTCTTGCGGACGACCTTGCCGAGAGCCTTCCGGCGGGGGCAGACCTCGCGATCGGTCACTCCCTCGGTGGCCTGGCGCTGGCCCTGGCGGTAGAGCGGCTGAGGCCGCAGCGTGTCGTGTACAGCGACCCGGGCTTCCGTCTCGGCGCTCTGCCTCCGCGGGCGCTCGAGTTCATGCGCGCCATGGTTGACCAGGCCACACGCGAAACGGTCCAGGTGTCGAACCCTCGCTGGTCGGCGGCGGATGCGGCAGCGGAGGTCGCCGGGTTCGCCTTGTTCGACCGGCGCTTCCTGGACAGCGTTGCGCGGTTTGACGGGGATTACCTGCCCGAAAGCCCGACTGTCCCGTCGCTGGTGCAGCTCGCCGATCCCAGCCTGACCATCGACGACCCGGCCGCGGCCCTGCTGCGCGAGCGCGGCTTCGATCTCGCGGTGGTTCCCGGCGCCGGGCACTGCATCCACCGGGACGACCTGGAAGGCTTCATGGGTTCGATGAAGGCCTGGCTGTAGAGGCGGGCGCGGGGAGCCGACCGCCGCACGAACGGCCGCAAACTCGGCTGCCGTTGTAACGCCGTTCCCGGCTCTGCCCCCGCGCAGCCGGTGTCTGGCGCCCCCGTCGAAGTGGAGCGCGTTCATTGCGGTTACTCGTGGCAACCGAAAAATAGGCCGCCCATATCCGTCTAGAAAAGGTCAGGGCCCAGCGAGCTGATCCTGCAGCCCTGTGACCTTCTGGACGTGGAGCCTGCTCGGTTCGGCGAGCACGTCGTGCAGCTTCTGGAAGACGAGGCGTGCCGTGACCGCGTTCCAGTCGGCGGGAAGCAGTTCGGTGGGCAGTCCGGGGTCGAGGTAGGGCAGACGGCGCCACTGGGTCAGCATCGGCACGTAACTGCGGAACGCTTCAGAAGTGTCGACTTCCCCGGGCTGGGAGAGCCGCTCGGCAATAGGGGCGTAGGTATCGACGAAGGCCGCGTACTGTGTCTGAATTGCCGGAAAGTCCCACCAGGAGCTGACATTGGTCCGCAGGTCGGTGAAGGCGGCGTAGTCGGCGGCGAAGAGGTGGACGTAGTCGCTGAGTTCCAGGCGTTCGAGCATGCCGCGTGCGTCGTCGAGGAGCCGGCCGGGCGCCAGCCACACGCCTGGGGCGATGTTCCCGAAGCCGAGCCACGTCAGTCGGGTGCGCAGTTGGTAGCGGTAGGAGCGCTCGGACTCGGGCACGGAGAATACGGCCATCGCCCATCCGTCGCTGAGCGAGGCCGGTTCGAGGCTGTTGAAGATGCGCCTGTCGCCCTCGTCGAAGACGGCATGGACCGCCGGACTGAGCACGTAACCGGTTGCGCCGCGCCGCTCCGGCACCAGGACGCCGCGCTTCTTCAGCCGGGACATCGCCGAGCGGACTGCCGGCCCCTCGACGTCCAGTTCGGACATCAAAGTGATCAAGTCGGCAATGGAGATCCAGCCGCCGAGGCGTCGCAGGAATGCCCCATAAATCGTGTTGATCAACGAGCTGGGCCTAGGGGTGCTGTCCGACATGATCGCCTTCCGTGGGATGCGATCGCGATCCTATCGAGCCTGGTGGGCGGTGCACCGCCCGGGTGGCCCAGGGCTACGGGATTACGGTCCGCGCGGCTCCTCCCTGCACGAGCGGTGCTTACGCGTAGGCGCCGGACAGCAGGTGGCCGGCTCCGGGTGCGACCGCCGGAAGATCGAGGGCGCGGAGCATCTGGTGGGCGGTGCAGACCGCCGCGGAGACGACGGGCTTGCCCAGGAGCTGTTCTGCTTCGTCGATGGCGCCGAGAGAGGGCATCTGGACGCAGGCGGAGAGTACGACGGCGTCGGCGTCGCTGTGGTCCAGAGCGCGGGCGAGGCCCGGCAGCCGGGCCGGGTCGTGTGCGGCGACGTCGAGGTTGTTGGGGATCTCCAGGGCGGTGTAGTCGAGGACTTCGATGCCTTCGGCGGTGAGGTAGTCCACGACGGTTCGGGTGAGCGGACGCATGTAGGGGGCGATCAGTACGATCTTCTTCGCGCCGAGAGTGCCGAGGCCGTGTACCAGGGCTCCTGCGCTGGTGACGACGGGGGCGGGTGCACCGTTCTCCACGGTTCGCTCGTGCAGGCGGGCCTCGGAGGTGCGGTGGTACCCCAGGCCCATGCTCATGATCGCTACGAGGCAGGCGTAGCCGAGGACGTCGACGTGGGCGTCGGAGAGTTCCACGGCGCAGCGGTCGGAGTCGGCGTCCATGGCCTTGAGCTGTTCGGGGGTGACGTGGGTCATGCGCATGCGGCTGGAGTGGAAGGTGAAGCGTTCCGGCGCGATGGCCTCGCGGGCGCGCAGGATGGCCGGGACTTCGGTTTCCATGGTGACGTTGGAGCTCGGCACGATCTGGCCGATGCGGTAGGTACGGTGCGACACGGAGGGGTCCTTCGTCAGGGGTGTGGTGGTCAGCGGGCGTCGATGACGGGGTTGGCCAGCGTGCCGATGCCCTCGACGGTGGCTTCGACCGTATCGCCGGGGTTGAGGAACTCCGGCGGAACCATGCCGGCACCAACACCGGACGGGGAACCCGTGGCGATGACGTCGCCCGGCTCCAGCGTCACGCCCGAGGAGATGTCGGCGATGAGGCGGGCGATGGGGAAGAGCATGTGACGGGTGTTGGACTTCTGCTTGGTGACGCCGTTGACGCGCAGCGAGAGGTCGAGTGCCATGGGGTCGGTGATCTCGTCGGCCGTGACGACGGCGGGACCGAAGGGGGCGTAGGAGTCCTGGCCCTTGGAGAAGAACCACTGGCCGGAGCGGCGCTGATCGCGGGCGCTGATGTCGTTGACGATGCTGTAGCCGAAGATGTGGTCGTACGCCTCTTCCTCGCTGACGCGGAAGGCGGTGCGGCCGATGACGACGGCGAGCTCGCATTCCCAGTCGAGCTGGGTGGTCAGGTCGGCGTTGTGCAGGATCGGCTGCCCGGGGCCGGTGACGGCGGTGGCGGGCTTGCTGAAGAGAACCGGCCTGGGGGGAAGTTCCTTGTCGGTGTCGAGGCTGCGGCTGGATTCGGCGACGTGCTCCACGTAGTTCAGCCCCACCCCGATGATCTTGCCGGGGCGCAGCGGGGCGCGCAGCGACACCTCGCTGATCCTGCGGACTGCCTCGGTCGGCCATCCGGTGGGGTCGTCCGCCAGGAGGTGCTGCGCTGCTTCCCGGGCGGGGTCGCCGGCCTGAATGAACGACAGGAGGTCGAGGGGGAGTTCGACGTCGGCTCGTTCGGCCAGGACGGCGAGGTCGACGATGTGCTCGTCGTCGACCTGGGCGCCGAGCAGGTGCGGTCCGTCGTTGAGGGTGTAGGTCACCAGTCGCATCGGTGCTCCTTGCGGGTGTGATGGAAATCTTCGGAGGTTGGGGTGGCCACAGGGCTCAGGGGCTCGGCGACCACCCCGTTCCAGAGGCGGCGCGGGGTGGAACCGCCGCTGGTGTGATGCGGCGCCGTACCGGTTGCCGGTGTCAGGGCCGGCGGCTTGCGGTACGGCGCCGCGGCTCAGGCGGTGGGCTGGTGCCCGCCGTTCTCGGTGTATGCCTCTTCGCGGTGGAAGCCGAGCGAGCGCATCACGGGGAAGTCGTTGAAGGAGAAGAGGCAGGCGTCCTCGTCCTGGTCGAGGTTGTGGTGCTCGTGCCAGGCCCAGGACGGCACGCAGAAGATGTCGCCCTTCTTCCAGTTGAAGCGCTGTCCCGCGATCACGGAGTAGCCGTGGCCCTTGGCCGCGGTGTAGATGACCGAGCCGGTGTGGCGGTGGGCCCGGGTGGCCTGGCCCGGCCGCAGAAGCTGCATGTGGGCACCCATCGTGGGCATGACCGAGCCGCCGGTGAGGGGGTTGGTGTACTCCGCGATCACACCGTCGTACGGCGATCCTTCGCCGGCCTTCGCGAGGTTGCGCAGGGCCTCATAGGTCGGCTCCCAGGGGAAGGCCAGCAGGGGGGAGTAGGGGCGGGTCCACTTCTCCGCTCCGTAGGGCAGCAGGTTCCCGCCGTAGCTGAGCACCGAGGAGTTGATGACCTTTCCGGGGACTTGGTGAAGGTCGGGGTGGACCTCGTAGAAGCCGGCGTCCAGAGCGTTGACCAGCGGTATGTCGAGGCCGTCCTGCCAGATGACCGGGGCATCCTCGGACTCGTTGCCGTGTTCGTGCCAGGTTCCGTTGGGGGTGATGGCGAAGTCGCCGGGGGCCACCTTGAGCTTCTGCCCGTCGACGATGGTCCACGCTCCGGTGCCTTCGTGCACGAACCGCAGCGCGGCCGCTTGGTGGCGGTGGGCGGTCATGGCCTCGCCGGGGCCCATGATCTGCAGGCCCGTGTAGAGGAGTCCGGCGGCTGCGCTGACGTCCTTGCGGCCGGGGTTGACGAGCATGACCACGCGGCGGCCGGCGTCGTCCGCCTTGACCAGGTCGAGTGCCTTGCGTACCAGGGGTCGCAGTTCGTCGTAACGCCACAGCACGGGGACGGATTTGGGCTGGGGGTACCACGGTTCGATGTCGTTGGCGACGGTCCACAGCGCGCCGGCTTCGAGTTCGGCCAGTTCCCCGTAGTAGGCGGTGAGCTCGGGGGTGTCGGACACCCGGGCCCTGCCCAGCATGGTGTCGTCATGCTCGGTGGTCATGCTTCCTCCTTCGTGGTGCTGGTGTGTCCGGTGGCGAGGGGCGCTGTGGCGGGTGCCGTCGGCGCATGCGTGGGATCGGTCGCGAAGGTCACGGGGGTGCGAGGGCGGTTGTCGACGTGGAGCTGGAAGATGTCGAAGCGGTTGTAGTGGCCGACGATGTCGTGCATCTGCTTGGGCTGGATGCACTTGGCCAGGTCGATTTCCGCGTACACGATGCCCTCTTCGTCGATGAGGGGTTCGGTGACGGGGCGGCCGTCGGGGCCGAAGATCCCTGACAGGGCGCTGCGGGGCCGTGCGAGCATGCGGCGCAGGTCCTCGTCGTCGCCGGCGATGGTGTCGACGATCTCCGGGGAGATCGTCGAGCAGGCCACGACGGAGAAGACCTTGCCCTCGAAGCTGTGGGCAGCTGTACGTACGGCGATGGCGTCGGCCATGTCGTAGTCCGCGGGGGCGACCGGGAGGGAGATGTAGCAGGACGCGTGGACGAGTTCGCCCTGTGCGAGAAGGGTGAAGCGGGCCAGCGTATTGGTGTTCTCCCCGCAGGCGAGCGCACCGAGCGGCCCGACGGGTGTGGAGTGGACCTTCAGGGAGCTTCCGTCGCCGCCGGTCCAGGTGAGCTTCTCGGCCCAGGTCGGAACCAGTTTGCGGTGCACGCCGAGCAGTTCGCCGTCCGGGCCGATGGTCAGCAGCGTGTTGTAGAGGACGCCCAGGCTGTGGGGGCCGCGTTCGTTCACACCGATGACGAGGACGACACCGTGCTGGCGGGCTGCTGCGCGTAGGGCATCCACGTGCGGCCCGGGGATGTCGATGGAGGAGCGGTAGAGACGCTCGAACCACGGGGAGCCCTGGACGGGGTTCATCGTCCAGTTCCAGTACGGGTATCCGGGGATGAACACCTCGGGGAACACGACGAGTTCGGCGCCATGGGCGGCCGCCTCGGCGATGAGGGCTATCGCCTTGTCGACGGTGGCGGCGGGGTCGAGGTAGACGGGGGCGGCCTGGACGGCGGCCGCGGTGAAGCGGGGCAGGTTCTCCATCGAGTCCCTCCGGTTCAGTGGGCCGCGGCAGCGACGGCGCGGGCTTGGACGAGGGGAAGCCAGCGCTGGTGCACGGGAGCGGAAGGCTCCCGCAGCAGCTGAAGGCGCGGCGGGATGCGGTCGGAGCGCGCGCCCGGAGGGCGGCCGCTACCGGCCTTCCATGACGCCGGCCAGGGGGCTGCCGCACCGCTGTAGCCCTGGGCGGCCGCAGCGTGCAGGGTCCACAGCGGGTCGTGCAGCTGGGCGCGCCCCACGGCGCAGAGGTCTGCCCGCCCGGCCAGGATGATCGAGTTCACGTCGTCGTACGTGGAGATCGCGCCGACCGCGATGACCGGGACGCCTGTTGCGTTGCGGATCAGGTCGGCGTACGGGGTCTGATAGCTGCGACCGTAGCTCGGACGCTGGTGGGCGACGACCTCGCCGGTGGAGACGTCGATCGCGTCTGCTCCGGCCTCCGAGAGAGAGCGGGCGATCTCGATGGTGTCGGCTTCGCTGGTGCCTCCCTCGGCCCAGTCGGTGGCAGAGACGCGGACGACGAGCGCCTTTCCCGCGGGCCAGACCTCGCGGACCGCGCGCAGTACCTCCAGGGGGAATCGCATCCGGCCGGCGAGGGTGCCCCCGTACTCGTCGCTGCGCGTGTTGGTGAGCGGAGAGAGGAAGCCGGACAGCAGGTGGCCGTGGCCGTACTGGAGTTCCAGGACATCGAAGCCGGCCCGGTCAGCACGAGCGGCGGCGGTGACGAAGTCGCCGGCGATGGCATCCATGTCGGCGCGCGTGGCTTCGCGCGGCACGGTGCTGTTCGCGTCCCAGGCCAGCGGGGAGGCAGCGACCAGGGGCCAGCCCTCGGCGCCCAGCGGCGTACTGCTGCCGTCGGGACGGGGCGTATGGGTGGCCGCGCGGCGGCCGGCGTGGGTGAGCTGGATGCCCAGGCAGGTGTCCGACTGCTGGTGGACGAACTCCGCGATACGGCTCCAAGCGGCCTCTTGTTCGGCGGTGTACAGGCCGGGGCAGCCGGTCGTGGAGCGTCCCTCGGGGCTGACGGCCGTCATGCCGGCGAACACCAGGCCCGAGCCACCGATGGCCTGGGTACTGAGGTGCACGATGTCGAAGTCGCCCGGCACACCGTCACGTGCGGTGTAGAGGGCGATGGGAGGCGCGACGACGCGGTTGCGAAGGCGCAGGCCGCCCAGACGGAACGGCCGGAACATCGGGGGGGCGGTCGCCCTGCCGGGCAGGGCGACTGAGGAGGCAGTCTCCAGGGCGTGGCGGGCGTCGACGGCGTCGGTGAAGTCCTCGTCGCGTATCCGCAGGTTGTCGTAGGTGACGCGTCGGCTGCGGGTGAGGAGGTTGAAGGCGAACTGGTGCGGGTCCTGGCCGGTGTAGCGTCCGACGTTTTCGAACCATTCGAGGCTGGCCTGGGCGGCTCGCTGGGTGGATTCGACGACCGGCTTGCGTTCGGCCTCGTACGCGGCGAGGGCGGCGTCGACGTCCTGGTGCTCGTGGAGGCAGGCGGCGAGCGCGAGTGAGTCCTCCATGGCGAGCTTGGTGCCGGAGCCTATGGAGAAGTGGGCGGTGTGGGCCGCGTCCCCGAGGAGGACGACGTTGCCGTGGCGCCACGTCTCGTTGCGGACGGTGGTGAAGCTGATCCACTTGGAGTTGTTGGGCAGCAGGCGGTGGCCGTCGAGATGGTCGGCGAGTATCTCCTCGCAGAGCCGGATGCTGTCCCCGTCGCTCGTCCCGGGCGGGTAGTCGCGGGCTGCGAACTCTTCGAAGCCGGCACGTCGCCAGGACTCCTCGTCGATCTCGACGATGAAGGTGGAGCGTCTGTCGTCGAAGGGGTAGGCGTGAACCTGCAGCGTCCCGAAGTCCCCCTCGGCAACGATGAAGGTGAAGGCTTCGAAGACCTTGTCGGTGCCGAGCCACATGTAGCGGCAGTTGCGCTCGTCGAGGTCCGGTCCGAAGGTGTCGGCGTAGGCGGCGCGGGACGCCGAGCGGACCCCGTCACACGCGACGACCAGGTCGTACTGGGCGGAGAGCTCTTCGACCGGCGGGGCCTGCGTGCGGTAGCGGACGTCCACGTCGAGGGCGGCGCAGCGCTGTTGGAGGATCTGCAGCAGGCGCTTGCGTCCCAGCGCGGCGAAGCCGTGGCCGCCGGAGGTGAGCACCTGGCCCTTGTAGCGGACGTCGATGTCGCTCCAGCGGGCGAAGTCCTCGGACATGGCATCGAATACGTCGGGATCCGCCTGCGCGATGCCGTCGAGCGTCTCGTCGGAAAAGACCACGCCGAAGCCGAACGTGTCGTCGGGCGCGTTGCGCTCCCAGACGGTGATCTCCCAATTCGGGGAGAGCTGCTTGGCCAGGGCCGCGAAGTACAGCCCGCCAGGCCCTCCTCCGATAACTGCTACGCGCACGGCGTTCCTCCTAGTGGTTCTGAAAACAAGATATGTCGCAGATTTGGCGATCGTCAAGTAAGCAACATATTGAGGTGGGTGTCCCCGGTCACGCGTACAGCTCCGGAGCCTGCGGGCCCGCAGCGGTGAGGACTTCACGCACGTCGTCAGACCAGGCGGTGGATCCGGTGGCACGGGAGGCCGAGTGGGCGATGATCATGCGTCCGGTGGCTGCCGGTTCATCCCCCTCACCCCGGACGGTGAAGGCGTAATGCAAGGAGCTGGTACCGACCTTGGTGACCCGCAGTTCGGTACGCACGGTCTCGCCGAACCACAGCCGTGCCCGGTAGTCCGCCTCGAAGTGGACTCTGGGAGTACTGCCGAAGAGATGGGCGAGCCCCAGGCGCCGCAGCAGGACCGCCTCGGCGGCCTCGACCCAGCGCACCACCGTGGAATGGTGGTAGTGGCCGGCCGCGTCGGTGTCCTGCCACTCCACCCGGCGCTCGACCACGACGCTGGGCAGATTCTCTATGCGCGCCTCCGGGCATCCGGCGGAGCAGCTGTCCGCGGAGGCGGGTTCCTCGTGGGGGGCGGTAGCGGTCATGGTGGTGTCTTTCGTTCGGGCGGAAGGCGGCGTGCGGGGGAGGACCGGTGGTGGGCGCTAGGAGGCAGCGGAGTGGGCTCGCCTGCGCAGTTCGCCGCGTTGGAGCTTGCCGTTGCTGGTGCGCGGCAGTTCCGTGACGAACTCGATCGCGCGCGGATACTTGTAGGGCGCGATGGTCCGCTTGACGTGGTTCTGGAGTTCCTTGGCGGTCGCCTCGTTCGCCTGGACGCCGGGCCGCAAGATCACGTACGCCTTCACGAGCATGCCGCGCTTGCTGTCCGGGGCGCCGACGACGCCGCACTCTTCGACATGGGGGTGGGCCGCCAGAGCCTTCTCGACCTCGGGCCCGGCGATGTTGTAGCCGGATGAGACGATCATGTCGTCGCTGCGGGCGACGTACCAGAAGTAGCCCTCCTGGTCGCGTATGTACGTGTCACCGGTGACGTTCCAGCCGTCCCTCACGTACGTACTCTGGCGCGGGTCGTCCATGTACCGGCAGCCCGTGGGGCCGGTGACGGCCAGTAGACCGGGCTGCCCGTCCGCTACCGGCTCACCCTGCTCGTCCACGATTCTGGCCCGGTAGCCGGGCACGGGTCTGCCGGTTGAGCCGGGACGTATGTCCTGGTCGGCGGCGGAGATGAACACGTGGAGCATTTCGGTGGCACCGATGCCGTCGATGATGCGGTGACCGGTGGCGGCATGGAACTCCTCCCACACCTGCGCGGGGAGCGCTTCCCCGGCGGAAACGCACCGGCGCAGTCCGGACAGCTTGTCCACCGCTCCGGCCGCCATGATCGCCCGGTAGGCGGTGGGAGCGGTGAACAGCACGGTGACGCGGTGTTCCGCGACGAGATCGGCCAGCTGCTCCGGTCCGGCCTGCTCGATCAGCAGCGTCGCGGCTCCCACGTGCAGGGGGAAGACCACCAGGCCGCCGAGTCCGAAGGTGAACGCAAGGGGTGGTGTTCCGGTGAACACATCGTCCTGGTGTGGCTTCAGCACGTGACGGGAGAAGGTGTCCGCGTTCGCCAGGATGTCCCGGTGGAAGTGCAGGGTGGCTTTCGGGCGGCCCGTCGTTCCCGAGGTGAACGCGATGAGGGCCACGTCGTCCGCGGCGGTATCGACATTGACGAACCGGCCGCTCTTGCCCGCGCAGCGCTGCGCCAGGTCGTCCTCGCCGGCGCCTCCGTAGGCGATCACGGCGAGCCCGGGGGTATCGGCGGCGACGAGTTCACCGAGGAAGCGGTGGTCGCACACGGCGACGGCCGGCCGGCTGATGCCGCTCAGTTCCGACAGTTCCGTTGCGCGCAGCAGCGGCATCGTCGTGACGGCAACCGCGCCCGCCTTCAGCACCCCGAACCACGTGGCCACGAGCCAGGGGTTGTTCGGACCGCGCAGCAGGACGCGGGTTCCGGGCCGGATCGCGAAGTCCTCGGTCAGGACCTGGGCGACCTGGTTGGCGCGATGCTGCAGTTCGCCGTAGGTCCACCGCTCGGTGGGAGTCAGCAGACAGGGGCGGTCCGGACCCCACCGTTCGACCGCGTCGTCGAGCAGGCGCTGGGCGGAGTTGAGTCGGTCCGGGTAGTGCAACTCCGGTAGGTCGAAGTGCAGTTCGGGCCAGAGGGGAAAGGGCGGGAGCCGATCGCGGCAGAAGGAGTCCGCGTGCGCGGATGGGGAGAGCTCCATGGGGCGGCACCTCAATCTGGGGGCAGCGGGAGAATGAAGCAAGTATGTCGCTTTGCTAGCGAGCGTCAATATTACGCGACATCCAATTTGTTAACAGCATGTTGCCGACGCCTCCGGAACGCCCCCTCCCCACGAGTCGACGCGACGGCCCCCCGGGACTTCTCAGGAGAGGGGAAGGCGCACCCGGACGGTCTTGCCGTGCGCCCGGGTGTGGGCGGACACCTCGCCGCGGCAATGGGCGACCGCCAACTCGACGATGGCCAACCCCCGGCCGCTCTCGGCGAAGGAATCCGCACAGCGGGCACGCGGCAGGAAGGGGTCACCATCGGCGACGTCGAGACTGAGCCAGCCGCCGGTGAAAGTCACCGTGACGCGCAGCCTGTCGGTGACGCCTGCGGCGTGCCGCACCACGTTGGCGGTCAGCTCGCTGACGACCAGCAGCATGGTGTCGGCGACCTCGGCCGGGATCCGCCACCCTTCAAGGGCGACGCGAACCCGCGCACGGACCAGTGGGACGTGTTCCACGGTCGGCGTGAGTGACCAGTGTGCGGAGGAGTGGCCGGATGGCGCGCGGAGCCGGGGGGTTAGGGCTGGGGTGAGCATGGGGGCTCCCGAATGGAGGGGGAGAAGCCTGATAGCTCGTGTAACAACGCTTGGAGCAGGGGTGAGCAGCTGGCGTCAAAATCCGGGCAGCCACTCTTCCCGCTGCTGTTACACGTGTAACATGCTAGGCATCTCCTGACGCGGGACGCAAGGATTTCGGACAAACGTTACGAACGTATGAGGTCGGGCGTCGTCAGGGCATCCGAATCCCTTCGCGAGCCGAAACGTCGCTCTCCTCGATGCGAAAGGGCATCCATGACGCAATCACCTCCGGCCGAGCTCGACCTGGCATGGCCGCCGCCGCCCTACGGCCAGCCTGTGCCGCCCACCGTGGCCGAGGGCGGGGTGCGCCGTTTCGACGGGGCCACCTACGCCACGACCCCCGGGTACCGCCCCCGCCTGCTCGATGTCCACGTACCGCCGGTTGATGGCCCGGTGCCTGCCGTCGTCTGGATCCACGGCGGAGGCTGGCTGGACGGTGACCGGCGCTACCCCCCGCCGACTGTTCCCGCCGCTCTGCTGCACGGTGCGGTCCTCGGAGCCGGACTCGCGCTGGTCAGCATCGACTACCGGCACAGCCTTGAGGCGCCTTTCCCGGCGCAGCTGCATGACGTGAAGGCTGCCATCCGGTACGTCCGGCACTTCGCCGACGTATTCGGTATCGATCCGGAGCGGATCGGGGTCTGGGGCGAGTCGGCAGGAGGCCACCTCGCCGCTCTCGCCGGACTCGTACGTTCCGGAAGTCCCGACGGTGCTGCCCTGGAGGGCACGGAGGGAGTGGGGGCAGGCGACACCGCGGTGAAGGCGGTTGTGGACTGGTACGGAGTTTCCGAGATCGTAGCCCTCCTATCGCACCCGATGCCGGTGCCGCCCGGCGTCGAGTTCCCCGACCCGTACGCCGCGCTGCTGGGCGGAAACGCTGAGGAGCGCCCGGAGCTGGCGCGGGCCGCGAGCCCCGTCACCTACGCGGACGGGACAGCCCTCCCCCCGTTCCTCCTGGTTCACGGAACAAGCGACGGCCTTGTCCCGTACAGCCAGAGCGTGCTGCTCGCCCAAGCCCTAGAGGACGCAGGCGGCGACGTCACCCTTCAGCCCGTCGAGGGAGCGGACCACATTTTCCTCGGCGTCCCTGACGTCACCCCCATCGTCAGCGCGGGCGTCGCATTCCTGACCCGCCACTTGAGCACCTGATCCACCACTGCTGGCGCTGTCTCCGGTGTGGGTCGCGGCTGCGCTGCGTCCCACACCGTCTCCCGATACTCATCCGGCCGCCGAAACATACGGCCTCGAGAGGCTCTCATGTCCCGCACGCTCGACTCTTCAATCACTCCCGCGGCCGGCCGCCGCCGGCCCACAACTGTTCCGCCGCGAATCGGAGTTCTACGACTGGGAGTCTTCTTCCTCCTCGTCACGGCCCTGCTGGGGGTCAGCGTGCACGCCGATCCGCAGCGGCCGCCCTTCCAGGGTCTGGACGAGCGCTGGCTGTCGTGGATGGGAGGTCCTCATGGGGGCCTCTACGGCGTCGTGGCCGCCGCCTTGAACTGGTTCGGCGGTCCGCTCGGCGTGGTCGTGCCCCTCGCTCTGCTGGTCTTCCTGATGGCCCGCAAACGCTGGGGATCGGTGTTCTACCTGCTCACCACGTACGTCGGCGGAAGCATGCTGGTCGTTCAGGTCCTCAAGTTCCTGGTTGACCGGCCGCGTCCGGAGAACCCGATGGTCCGGGTGGACCACGGCTCCTTCCCCTCGGGACACGCCGCCGGGGCAGCGATGCTCGTGGTGATGGTCGGCGCTCTGCTGGTGCCGGCCGCCCGGCGGCGCGCGTGGTGGCTCGGGGGGACGCTGTTCACGTTGGCAATGGTGTGGAGCCGCACGTGGCTTCATGCGCACTGGCTCAGCGACACAGTCGCCGGCGCTGCGGCCGGCGCCGGCACCGCGATGCTGACGTGGTGGATATTCCGGCACAGGCTGGCGCGGGAAGGCTAAGCGCCCACCTGCGTCTGCGCACGGCGGGTCGCCGCATTCGTCAGATGCGCCGAGGGAGGCCGAGGCGCAGTCCTCTCTCACGGGTCGGGAACGCGCGCGACCAGGTGAGAGGACTCATGAGGTCTGGCGATGGACCACAACGGCTTCCATGCCAGGCACCGGTGGCGCCGTCCCCTTCTCGATCAGTTCGTGGAGCGTATCTGCAATGAGGGCCGGCGAGGGCAGGTCGAGGCGGATCGTGGTGAGCGGAGGCTGCTGCAGAGCCGAAAGTACGAGATCGTCGGACCCGACGAGCGCCACATCGCCCGGAATCGAGATGCCTTGGGCCTGGAGCGCATGCGTCAAGAGAGCGGCGTACTCGTCATTGAAGGCGAAGACCGCGTCCAGGTCCATATCGGCCCACCGCTTGGCCAAGGCCGTGGCGGACTCGCTGGTGTAGGAGAGTTCAACGGGCGTAACGGTGGCCATGTGCCGGGCGGCGACCGCTTGGGCGCCGGACAGCCGAGGACGGGCGAAGGCCTGGAGGCCGCGCTCCTGCGGCATGACCACCGCGATCCTGTTACGTCCCCGTGCGATGAGGTGCTCCGTGGCCGCGGCGCCGATGGCGGCGTGGTCGAACGGCACGGTATGGACGCCCTCCACTGGATGGGAGCCGAAGGCGAGCAACCCTCGGATGCCGGCGCGGCGCAGCAGGTCCGCGGCCTGAGGGGTGAGCCGGTCGCCGTCCATGGCCAGGACTGCCGTGGGCCGCAACTCGGCCCATGAGCGAGCGGCCGTCACCGCATCGGGAAAACGGCCGGCGTGGAGCACCGTGGTGTATCCGTGCCGGTCGAGTTCACTGTGCAGGTCGTCCACCCAGTCGCTGACCAGGCGGCCGATGGCAGAGATCGATGCAGGCATCAGGACCAGATTGCTGCGTCCGGCACGCAGGGATCGTGCGGCCGCGTGCGGGACGTAGCCCAGGTCCTTGGCTGCGGCCAGAACGCGGGCCTTGGTGCCGTCGCTGACCCGGTGCCCCTGAGTGTTGTTGAGCACGAAGGACACGGTGGCGCGGGAGACCCCGGCCAGCCGGGCCACATCTGCGCTGGTGATGGCGGATTTGGCGGGCATCTCTTCGGCCATGACGTCCTTCTCTCTCCCTGCAGCCGACGAGCCGCTTCTCCCTACCAGGTTACACGCGTTACTAAAAGGAGATCGCAAGGTGAAGCGATATTGACTCTCGCCATTTATCCTCGATAGTTTGACGCTTCTCGCGCTCGCCGCGTTCCATCCGCGCGATGTGTACGGTCCGCTGCGGCAGCGCTGGGGGCGTCGCCCCCGTCGAACTGGCCCCCCGGAGTAGAGGCATGGCTTGTGCTGGGGTTTCAGGAAGTGCTGGAACTCGTATGGAACGAACGGCACTTCTCCAGCGACCCACGGCGTTGGAAGGCGCTTGCCGAGGGGCTGATTCCCGAGACCTCCTCCCTGCTGCCGATCCTGGGCTGGCGTCCGGCCCTGAACCGGCTCGACGATCAGCCGCATCGCCGACAGCGGCAGGTTGTGACGGAGGCACCCGGCCGTGTCGACGTGCGGTTGCTGCGCACGTCGGTCAGGCAGCGGGCCGAGGCCATCGTGGACGGCTGGGCAATGCAAGGCCTGCCGATCTTGTGACCCAGTACGGGCAGCCCCTGGTGTGGTCGGTGTTCGGGCAGCTGCTCGGCCTCGCGAACTCCGAGGCCTCCACGCTGAGCGCGCTGGTCAGCTGACGGTCTTCGACGCCGCCGACCGGGCACTGTTGGCCGGCGCCCCGCTCTCCCATATCGCCGGGCGCTGGGCGAGAAGCGATGTCACCTTGGCCGGAAGCCGGATCGCCGCGGGCGATCTCCTCATACCCTGCCTGGCCGCCGCGCACACGGACCCCGGCATCCACGGGGCAGGCAGTCTCGCCAGCCACCGCGCACACCTGGCCTTCGGTACCGGGGCTCACGGGTGCCCCGCCAAGGAGACGGCGAGGCTGATCGTCGAGACGGCCGTGGACGTGCTGCCGCACCGGCTCATCGAGATCCGTTCCGGGGCCCCCGACACAGCCTTGCGCTGGCAGCCCTCCCTGTGGGGCGCCGTCCCCGCCGGCCTGCCGACGGTGTTCCGGCCGTCTTTCCCCCGCCCGATCCTTCCAGCGTGACGTTCTCCGGGGCGGTGAGGGGGGTACCGGAAAGGCACCCGGAGGACGGCTCCCCCGACGTCGACCAAGAACCGCAGCGCTGGGGCTGGTGGGACTCCATGTCCGGCTGGTAGCGGGGCTCCTCTCCTGCGTGTCGGCGCCGGCCGCACACGCATCGAGGGTGGCAGCCGCCCCTTGAGGCAGCTGCCACCCTCCCGATCGAGCTGGGATCAGCTCAGGCGCAGACCGTGGCCATACGCGAACAGCGGGTCCACCGAGTCGTTGGGCACGTCCTCGTTCCCCGCGATGACGCTTTCCATCGAGCGCGGCAACTCGAACGGCAGACTGCCCTCTGGCTTCGTGCGGCCGAAGAGCACGTCGAGCAGCGCTGTGTCCGACGCCCCGTAGTTCGCAACCAGTGCCGCCGCGGCATCGGCGATCTCCGGTATGACCGCTGCACGGTCGAGGAAGATGTCGACGACCGTGGGTACGGCTGTCGTGACGGCGAGGATGGGTCCCCGTTCCTCTTCGGTGAAGTCGAGGCGGCCCGCCCGGAAGAAGGACTCGAATCCCGATGTCCGGGTGTTGTCGTGAGGAGTGGCGATACGCAGGACGGCCACGTCGGCCTCTTCCAAAGTGGTCACTACCGTGGCGTACCGCGCGGCTACGGGGGGATCGATGCCCTGCGCGTACAGCCGGACGCCGGGCTCCAGAGGCAGCAGCGGTGCGGTGGCGTCGTCGGGGCGGTCCTTCAGGACAGTGATGGAACGGCTCTGGGCGTTAAGGCCGACGGCCGTGAATTCCGCGTTGCCGCAGATCTGTGCGGCCTTGTCGGGGTCGACGTACGGGTCGTCGAAGAGGCCGAGAACGAACTTCTCCCGCAGCAGGCGTGCCACCGATTCGTCGATCCGATCGGCCGTGACGCGGCCTGTGCGCACCAGTTCAACGATGAGTTCCGGAGCTGCTTCGCCACCGAGCTGGTCCGCGCCGGCTTCGATGATGCGCTCCACGCGGGTCAGGCGGTCCAGATGCTCGGCGCCCCAGGCCCGTGCGGGGAAGGGGGCACCGAAGATCTCGGTGTCCGTGACCAGGCCCCAGTCGGTGCAGACGATGCCGTCGAAGCCGTACTTCTCGCGGAGCAGGCCAGTGATGACGTCCTTGTTGAAGCCGAACCCGATCTCCTCGTACTCGGTGCCGACCGGGAGTGCGTAGTACGGCATGATCTGCGAGGTCCCCGCTTCGAAGGCCGCTTCGAAGGGGATCAGGTGGTAGTCGAAGTTGTCGCCGGGATAGACCTGTTCACGGCCGTAGGGGAAGTGGGCGTCCTCGCCGTCCTTCTGCGGACCGGCGCCGGGGAAGTGCTTGGTCATGGCCGCGACGCTGGTACGGCCGAGGGCTTCCCCCTGGAGGCCGCGGACATGGGCGGCGACCATGCGGGCGGCGGTCTGGGCGTCGGAGCCGAAGGTGCCCATGACCCGCGGCCACCGGGGTTCGGTGGCGAGATCCGCCATGGGGTGCAGGGCGAGGCGGATGCCGACCGCGAGGTACTCGCGGCGGATGATGTCGCCCTGCAGGCGCGCCAGTTCCCCGTCACCGACGGCCGCCAGCCCCAGCGGCTCGGGCCACAGCGAGAAACCCTCGGTGTGCACACTGGCGGCAGGATTGTCGACGAAGCTGTTGCGGGGATCGGTGGAGATGGTCACCGGGATGCCCAGACGGTTCGCGGCGGCCAGGTCCTGCAGACGGTTGTTCCACTCCGCCATGCGACGCGGGGCCGCGGCGCCGAACAGGTTGAAGTGGTTCATCAGCTTGCCCGTCACCATGGCGGTGGTAGAGGCACGCATCGGGTCACTGTCAGGGGCTCCCGCCTCTGGTTCGACCAGAGTCCCGTCGGCGTTGATGGCGATCATGGTCTGGAAGAGCATGCCCGCCTTCTCCTCGAGCGTCATGCGCCGCAGGAGGTCGGCCACCCGCTCGTCGACCGGCCGACGCTGGTCCTCGTAGGGCTCCATGACACCGTTACCGTTCAAATCCCGAAACGGCGTGCCGTCCGGAGAGGTCAGCAGTCGCGGCCGAGCCGCCGGAGTGTGCGACATGGGTGCTTGCTCCATTTCGTGGCACGAGCCGGGACTCATGCGGAAGAAGGATGCGGGCGAATTTGACGCGCCCAGCCTGCGCGGCGAGCGGGCTCTTTCAGTGGCCCGGCCCCGGACGCTCCCACGGGCGTCCGGGGCCGGGCGGTGCGGCCCCGCCTCCCCCCGAGGCGACCGCACACCAAGATTACACGTGTAACGCTGTTTGGTGGCCGTTTGCGGTGGAACTCTGTGTGGTGTGTGCGAGCGACCTACGGCCGCGTGCGCCCCTCATGCAGGGTGCGCGAGTGTCCCGCCAGGTCGCCCACGGAGGTCACGACGGAGTCGAACCGCATGGTGGCGCGCGACTCCGCCCCGTACCGCTCCCAGGTCGGCATGCCGGGGTGATTGGGGTTGCCCGTGCGCACGAATGCGATCCACGCCTGGTGCATGGACTGCGCCAGGCCGTCTCGGAGGGCGGGGTCGATCCCTTCGATGAGGGGCGCGTGGGACCACTTGTCGAAGTTGTCGAACACGAAGGGCAGTTCCAGGCAGTGCGCCGCGGCGAGCCGGCCGCCGCAAGCAGGGGTCGGCAGGTCGAACTGATAGGCCCACACGGGGCGTCCCGCGCCTGCCCGGGCTTCGGCGAGCTCCACGCAGGGAACCCGGAACAGCTCGTCCGTGATCAAGTCCATGAGTACGTCTACCGGGCGGGCCCCGGGGCGGGTGCGGGCGTAGGCGTCGTAGACCTCGTCGGCGTCGTCGGCGAAGGTTTCCGCTATCCGTCCGAGCACCTGCTCCTGGGTTGCCACGGCGTACCGGTCGTCCAGCGCGAAGCCGAAGTTCGCTTCCTCGCGGGTCCAGCCGATCATGACGTCGATGTCCGCAGCCGCTCCGTGGAGCAGAGTCTGGGCGGGATGCTCCCGCAATGTCACGCCGTCCCGCACTGGGAGGAAGGGCGTGGGCCAGTAGCCCCATTCCATCGTGTGCCCGAACAGTCCGCCCGCCGCTTCGATCAGCCGCGGCCAGGGCAGATCGCGGAGTTCGTCGGCGTTGTTGGCGCCGGCGAACTGGAGGTACGCGGCTGTCCGCTCCAGATATTCGGCCGGTGTCGGGATGTGCAGGCCAAAGGGCGGGCTCTGCAGGATGACGCGCTGGAACAGGCGTTGCGCTTCGGGGTGACCTGCCAGGGCGGCTGTGGACATCGCGCCGCCCGACTGCCCGGCGACCGTGATGCTGCCGGGGTCGCCGCCGAAGCGCGCGATGTTCTCGTGTACCCATCGCAGTGCGGCAAGCTGGTCGGTGAGCCAGAAATTCCCGGCCTCCGGGTCGTCCTGCCCGTCTTGTCCTTCGGCCCCGAAGTAGAGGTAGCCGAGCGGTCCGATGCGGTAATTGATACTCACCACGACGAGGTCGCCGTCGCGGGCGAAGGTCTCGCCCGAGTAGTTGGGCAGGGAGCCCGAGCCTGACACGAAGCCGCCGCCGTGGATCCAGAGGAGAACCGGCCGGCGGCCGCCGTCCGCCGCGGGCGTCCAGATGTTCAGGGTCAGGCAGTCGTCGTCGAACGGCGGTGAACCATGGCCGCCGAGAACGGGGTCGCCGCCCTCCATATACATCTGCGGCGCGCTGGGGCCGTCGGCCGTGGCGTCGCGTACTCCGCTCCAGCCCGGATGTGCCTGCGCCGGTCGCCATCGGAGGGGGCCGACCGGGGGCGCCGCGTACGGCACCGCCCGAAAGACGGCGATGCCCTCTTCGACCGCGCCTCGCAGCCGACCTGCCGCCAGGTCGACCACAGGAGTGCGGTCCGGTGTGTTGTCCATGAGCGTTCCTTCCTCATCCAGGCTGCACGGCACAGACGCCGTCCGCACCCTCGACCATATGGCGTGTTTTCGACGTACGTCAATAATTGAAAATAGACGGTCTTCGGGGCGTCAGAACAGCCGGCCGGCTGCAGCGCGCAGGGCTTCGCGTTCCAGCAGGGTGGCGAAGGCCCTCCACAGGAGGAGGCAGATTCCGGCCCCGGCCATGGCCCCGGCGACGGTGTCGCTGAACCACTGGGCGTGTAGCCAGATACGGCTCCACATCATGGCGGCCACGTATGCGGCGCCGAACAGCCACCACCAGCGTCGCGCTCTCGGAGGGAACAGCACCACTGCGGCCACCATCACGAGCGTCACGGAGGTGAATACCTGCCCCGAAGGGAACGACCCGTTGGTGACCAGGACCAGGGGGTGAGGCGGCCTCGGGCGGTCGACGACCTGCTTGAGGGGTATGACCACGAGCACGTTCGCGAGGATGGCGGCAACGAAGGCGAACAGTCCCGACCGCCAGCGCCCGTAGACACACAGGACCCCGATCAGCGCTAGCGGAACGATCAACCCCATCGGGCCGCCCATCCGGTCGAGGATGCCCGCGAAATCCATCGACGGTCCACTTTCCGGACCCTCCATCCACTGCGCCCATTGCGCGTCCAGAGCCCCGAAGGCCGAGACGCTGCTACGGAGCATCAGGCCAATGACCAGGGCCGCCACCAAAAGGACGGCTCCGGTGATCGCAGCACCCCTGGGCGGCGGGGCGGGGACGTAGTGGCGCGGAGGCGTGGCGGGTATCGCAGGAGGGCCGGCTTCAGAGGATGCAGGGAACATGATGGGACCTTCCGGGTCGTGTGCGGTGGCCGGAGAACGGTTTGGTGGCGGGTGAGCGGGTCGGATCGGCCGCGACCGGGGCGCCGGTGTCCTGCGGATCGGCCGGCGTGCACCGCCAGGAAAGGGGCGGGGGCCGCTAAAGGCTGCGCCGCGCGTACGGGTTGAGTAGATGCCGCGAGGACATGCCGCGAGGACACGCGCCAGACGGCCGCACGGGCGGTAGTGGCACGGTGCCGGTGAGTATTGCCCCTACGTGCCGACCGAAACAAGAGCAATATATTTTTCGGCCACGCAGATCTCCCACCCCTGGGTCAAACGCGCAGCGCACACCACCCGAGGCGTCCGTCGCCCCTGATTCGCTCCCGGGATGCCCTTTCCTCGGCTCTAGCGCGGAGCCCATGCGGGGTGCTAGACAGTGTCCATGCGCAGCTAACACGTGTAACTACGCTGCTGAAACCCTCCGCCCGAGCGCTCTCGCTGCCGTGGCCCCCTCTGCTCCGTCCCTGAGGAGTCGACATGTCCGTCCTCGACAGCCGTAACACGGCGTACACGCATCGGCGGCCGTCATGACCACGAACGAATTGATCGAGCCCCGCGCCCACGCTGCGCCGTCGGCACCTCGCCAGCGCGGGCTCATGCTGCTGCTCCTGGTGGCGAACGCTTCCATGCTGGCCGTCTACATGGGCGTGGGCTCCGTGCTGCTGCCCCTTCAGATCGCGGCCGTCGATCCCGCCCACAAGGTCGCCATCCTGGGCCTGGTGGGCGGCGTCAGCGCGGTTTTCGCAACCGCGTTCAACCCGATAGCCGGCGCGCTCTCCGACCGCACCGGACGCCGCAACCCCTGGATCCTGGGCGGCGCCCTTGCTTCGTTGGCCGGCCTGGCCTTCCTCAGCACCGTGCGGACCGCCGTGATGCTCGGCATCGGCTGGTGCCTGGTCCAGGCCACCATGAACGTCTACCAAGCAGCGGTTACCGCGGTGGTCCCCGACCGGATACCTCCGTCCCGGCGCGGAACGGCATCAGCCCTGGTCGGGCTCGCGCTTCCGATCGGCGGGACCGTCGGCGTACTCATCGCCTCCCAGACATCAGACAGCATCACGACGGGTTACCTCACCTTCGGAGCCCTGGTCGCCGGAGCCGCCGTCCTGCTGACGTGCTCGTTCCGCGACGTCCCCCGCCCGGCGCCGGCTCCGGCTGTGCCCCGGCGCCAGCGGCTCGCCGCCTTCCTGTCGGCCCTGTCCCACCATGACTTCCGGTGGGCCTTCATCGGCCGGGCCCTGATGGTGCTCGGCTACTTCTCCGTCATTGGCTATCAGCTGTACATCCTCGACGACCACATCGTGCTGCCCTCGGGTCTGGAGCCGGCCGCCGCGATGGCGATCCTCACCCCCGTGTCCATGGCCGCCATGGCGGTCTCCACGGTGGTCGGCGGTCTGCTCTCCGACCGCTGGAACCGGCGCAAGGTGTTCGTGGGCGCGTCGGCGGCGCTCGCCGGGCTGGTCACGGTGGTTCCTGTCCTCAGCCCCACCTGGACCGGAATGCTTGTCTTCAGCGCCCTCAATGGGCTGGCCTTCGGCTGCTTCATGGCTGTGGACACCGCTGTGGTCACGCTGGTTCTGCCCAGGGCTGAGGACGCCGCCCGCGACATGGGCGTCCTCAACATCGCCAACGCCGGTCCGCAGATCATCGCTCCCTTCGTCGCCTCCGCGATCGTCACTGCTTTCGGCGGCTACAGCGCGCTGTTCCTGGTCGGCGGCGCCTTGTCCCTGCTCGGGGCGCTCGCGGTCCTCCCGATCCGCAGCGTCCGCTGAGCAGAACTCCCCTCCAGGCCGGCCCTCTACGGACGCGTCTGAACACAACCCCGGCGGCCGCTTGCCGAGGGTCGGGCGACCACCGGTCCCATCACCTCCCTCATTCCAAGGAGCACATTGTGAGACGCAAGCGAGTTCTGCCGCTGGCGGCCCTGCTGCTGTGTACGCCAGCTCTTGCCGCGACAGCCCCTGCGGCCGCCTCGCCCCAGCCCGCGGCCAACGGCCCGCTGCGCATCCTGCTCACCAACGACGACGGCTACAACGCCCCTGGCATTCGTGCGGCGTTCCAGCGCCTGACCGCTGCCGGGCACGATGTCACCATCGTCGCGCCGCTGACGAACCAGAGTGGCACCGGGACGAAAACGCTCAGCGCAACCACCGTCGCGGTCAAGCACCCGGAGGCGAAGGTGTGGGCGGTGGACGGCACACCCGGCGACTCTGTGGCCTTCGGTCTCTCCGAGGTGTTCGAGGGCCGGGCGCCGGATCTGGTGGTCTCCGGCACCAACTTCGGCCCGAACGTGGCCGGTCTGGCCACCCACTCGGGCACGGTGGGCGGCGCCGTTGCCGCCCTCGAGTCAGGTGTGCCCGCCATCGCGGTCAGCACGGGCGGCTTTGCCGCTCCGGACCCGGTAGCCACCATCAACGCCATGGGACCCACCGTCGACTTCCTGGCCAAGCTCATCGACCGCCTGCGGTCACTGGCCAAGTCGGGGCCACTACTGCCCCGGGGCGTGGGCCTGAACATCAACCACCCGGTGATCGGCGCGGACGGAAAGGGGACCGCCAGCGGCACCTCCACCACGTTCCAGGACCCCCAGGCGCCTCTCGTACCCGACTTCACCGACTCCGGAGACGGCACCTGGAAGGTCAGTGTGAAGTTCGCCCCCCAGCCCGCGGCAAAGGGCGGCGACGTAGAAGCCGTCAGCGCCGGCAAGATCGCCATCAGCCCCATGGCCGCCGACTGGAACACCGGCCCGGGCGACTTCGCCAAGACCAGCGCTCTGCTCGCCGGACTTCGCCCATAGACCGGGACCTGCCTCATGGGAGCTACGGAATCGGGGAATGTTCGGTTCCGTAGCCGCCGGCCTCGGTGTCTGAACGGGTTGTTGGCGCTGTCCGTAATACCCCAATGGCGCTCACCTTGTTGGCCACACTGCCCTTCCCCCCCCACCCCGCAGGGTGGCGGAGGCCGGTGCTGCTCGAGTGTGGCTCCGCGATGGCCCGCGGCCACCCCGGGCTGGTCGCACCGCTCCCGAAGGCCGCCGGCTATCACGGCGTTGGAGGCCGAGGGGCGGCATCCGTGTCACCGATCGATGTGGCGGGGACCGTTGCGGCCGCCCTTCTGTGGGAGCTAGCCCCTGCGGCCCGTAGCGGAGGCAAAGCCCAGCCAGGTGTGGCGGTTGCCCCACCAGCACCAGCCGACCTTCGAGGCGTTGCGTCGCTCGCGGCCGTCCCGCCCTGCGCCGTTGCTGATCCAGATCGCCGGGGTGCGGGCGTCCAGGGCGCCGTTTGCCTTGCGCAGCCGGGACCCGATGGTCATGAAGCAGCGGTTGCGCTCGAGGACCGCCGGCTGCTGGAGCACCCAGTGGATGCCTTCGGTGAGCAGCAACGGGGTGCGGTCCTCCTCGGTGAGGGCGGGCAGTGCCTCATCCGGGCTCCAGTTGGCCATGTGGTCACCGCGGTCGAGGCCGGTGATGAGGTAGAGGGGAGCGTCGGGCAACTCGACGGTGCAGGGAGTGAAGCGGTCGACGTCAGGCATGTCGGTGACGACGAAGCCGGGCTTGCCATCACGGCGGAGCAGCGGTGCGAGGGCGGAGGCGGGGGCGCGGTCCGGGTGGATGGCGAGCAGGGCGTGGCTGTCTCCGCGACCAGCGTCCTCGGCGAAGGTGCGCAGGTCGTCGGCGGGTATCCCCGCGAGCTCGTGCACCCCAAGCTCGATCAGGTGTTCAGCTTGGGTGGCGAGCGGCGGGAGAGGGGGCACGGTAACGGTGGACGAGGTATCGGGCAAGGTATTCCCTCGGTTCACGGTTCGGAGCAGTAGGCCTGAGGTCAAACGAGGCGGCCCACCGGAGTGTTCCCGGCGCGGCCGTGCCGCGACAGACGAAGCCCCCGGGACGGACTAGCGCCGCATCACGTGCCGCCCCCTGGTTGGGCCCACAACAAGTGTAGCGAAGAGCAGAGTTGGGGATTTTCAAGGAACCCCAACAGGGTCAGGCTCGGCGGCGCTTCTCCTGGGTCTGGGCGAGCCGGAACGATTCGGTGCCGGTCTCCATGATGTGCGCGTTGAAGGTCACCCGGCCAGCGCCCCAACCGATTCCAGCCCTCGGCTGCGTCGGGGCTGACGGGCAGCAGGCCGATGTCGTCGTCGACGATCAGGTCGGAGCGGATTACCCGGGCCAAGGCCTTGGCGATGGAATCGTCGGCCCGATGCCGGCGGACGAAGGCGCTGAGGTCTTCGATGGAGAACCAGGTAACGGCCATCCCGGCCTCGACGGCGGCCTGGCCAAGAGTCTCGCACCAGTGGCCGTTCCTGGTTCCCGAGGGCCCGCCTACACAGCAAATAGCCGATCAACGGGCACGCCACCAACGACTGAACCTGACCAGCCCTGCTAGGAGAGGGCACCGCCGATGTCTTGCTCGGTCCATATGGTCTTTCCGGTACCCGTGAAGCGGCTGCCCCAGCGGTCTGCGAGCTGGGCAACAAGGAAAAGACCGCGCCCCCCTTCATCCGTCTCCCTGGCGCGACGCAGGCGCGGCTGGGTGCTGCTGGGGTCGGACACCTCGCATACGAGCACCTCGCTACGGATCAGCCGCAGGCCAACGGGGCCGCCCGCGTAGCGGATGGCGTTGGTGACCAGTTCGCTGACCACGAGTTCGGTGACGAAGGCGAGGTCGTCCAGGTTCCAGTCGGAGAGTTGGCGGAGGACGACCTCGCGGGCGTGGGCGACTTTCGACAGATCGGCTTCGATTTCCCATGTGGCGATGCGGTCAGGCGGAAGGCGGCGCGTCCGGGCCAGGAGCAGGGCGACGTCGTCGGTCGGCGCTTCAGGCAGGAGGGCGACGAAGATCCTCTGGCTGGTCTCGTCCAGTGTCAGGCCTGGGGCAGTGGCGGCGAGGCAGTCCCGCAGTCTGGCCATCCCCTCCTCTATGTCGTTGTCGCGGCTTTCGACCAGGCCGTCGGTGAAGAAGGCCAGTGTGCTGCCGGGAGGTATCTCGAGCTCGGCCACCTCGAAGGGCATGCCGCCCACCCCGAGCAGCGGACCGGGAGCCATCTCGAGGAAGAACGGTTGTCCCTGCGAGGGCAGCACGGCTGGCGGTGGATGGCCGGCCGTAGAGGCGGTGAGCCTGCCGGTGGTGGGGTCGTAGACGGCATAGAGGCAGGTGGCTCCCAGGACGGCCAGCTCCGAGCTGGAGACACCGGTCCTGTGCTCCGTGGAAAGGCCGAGCACCAGGTCGTCGAGGTGGGTGAGAAGCTCACCCGGGTCCAGGTCGAGGTCCGCCAGGGTCTGCACGGCAGTACGCAGCCGTGCCATCGCCGCGGTGGCATCAAGACCATGGCCGACGACGTCCCCGACGACGAACGCCACACGCAGAGACGGCAGCGGGATCACGTCGAACCAGTCCCCGCCGACACCTACACCGCCGCCCGCCGGCTGGTAGAGGCCGGCTGTCTCGGCGGCTGCCAGGTCCACGGCTGAGTGTGGCAGCAGGCTTCGCTGCAGTGCGAGCGCGGAGCGGTGCTCCTTGGTGTAGCGGCGGGCGTTGTCCACCCCCAGGGCGGTGCGCGAGACCACGTCCTCCAGGAGGGACGCGTCCTCGTCTCCGAAGGCCGAGGAGAGCTGGGAGCGCCACACCGTGACGCAGCCGAGGATCAGCCCTCGCGCGTAGAGCGGAACCGCGACCGATGAGTGCGCGCCCCGTGGGATGAACGACCGCAAGTGTTCGGGGTCGACGCTGAGCGCCGTGTGCAAGGTGGCCACGTCCGAAATCAGCACCGGGTGCCCCTGCATGAGGGGCCGCATCAGAGCGTTGTCCGGCACGGGGGGCAGGGCCTGCCCGACCGGCAGGAGGTTTTCGGCCGAAACCGCGGGGCTCTGCGCGGCGGCGATCCTGCGCAGCCGGACGTCACCGCTGGCGGCGAACCGCGCAGGCTCGTCACCCACCAGTACCGACTCGGCAAGGTCCACCGTCGCCAGGTCTGCGAAGCCGGGGACCAGTAGGTTCACGAGTGTCTGCACAGTGTCGGTCACATCCAAGGAGGCGCCGATCGTCGCTGCGGCAGCGTGCGACAGCTCCTGCCGCCGTTGCTCCCCGTCCAGCTCAGGTGTCGTCGACGTGCCTTCGACCGGTGCCAACAGGACCAGCCACTGGCCGTCGGCAGAGGCGAGGTCACCGGAACCGTGCGACGCCATAAGGGCCAGCGTGCACGCGAGATGGAGAGCACGACCTGAAGCGCCCGCCGCGGGAACGTAGAGCAAACGCCTTAGGTGTCCCGTTGCCGGATCTGTCGGGAGCAGGGCCAGCAAGGGGACGCATACCTGTCCCGGTGAGCATGGCAGCAGTGCCGTGGCCATGGGATGGCAGGAAAGGACAACCCCCCGGGGATCGAGTACGACCGCTGCCGTGCCGAGGGGAGATGTGGCTCCGCTCTGGCCGCCAACCTCGGATTCGCGCATATCGCCTCGCTCATCATCACCGGCACCCTCAGTATCGTCTGCCCGCTGAGCGCGGGCGAGCTGAAGACGGGCCGACGAGGCAGGCGGGGCCGGCGGGAGGGGTGCGCCTTCCGTGCATATCCGAGGACGGAGGGCGCACCGCGTCGGCGCTATGCGACCGTCGCCGTACCTCTCCCGCGGCGGCTCCTCACCGCCGCAACCAGTGCGACGGCAGCGGCCAGCGCGACAGGACCGCCGGCCAGCAAGAGGACGTCCTGGCCTGCCGCGCCGAGGCCGATCAGCGCCCCGGCGACCGCGGGCCCCACCACCGATCCCGCTCGTCCGAATGTTGCGGCCCAGGCGACACCGGTCGTCTGAGCGGCAGGCTCGTACATGGTCACCGCAAGGCCGGCCTGGCCGACGACTCCGGCAGTGATCCCGGCCCCGGCCACCCCAAGCGTCAGGAAGAGCCCGGTGCCGCCGAGCTCCAGCTGACTCGCCGCGACTAGGAACGCTGCTCCTATCAGGGCCGCGGCGGCCAGAGCCCGCAGAATTCCGAAGCGCGCCGCGACCGGGATGAGCAGGAGACCCCCGACGATGCCGCCCATGCCCAGTACGGCGGAGCCCATCGGTGCTTGCTCAGGGGTCAAGCCGTACCCGGTGGTGAGGATCGTGGGCAGCCACGCCTGGAGCGCGAACATCGTCGTGAACACCAGCAGAGCAAAGGCCCACAGCAGCACCGTGTTCACGGACGAGCCGCGACTGAAGAGGCCGGCGACTGTCATCTTCTGGGACCGGCCGTCTGCTTCGGTGGCGGCAGGAATCCGCTGTTCGCGGGGGAGTCCCCAGAACAAAGCCGGAAGGAGCGCGACCGGCAGCAGTGCACCCAGCCAGAACACGGAGGTCCACCCGAAACTTGCGATCAAACGGCCGCCAACGAGCCCCCCGGCCATGGAGCCGACACCGAGTGCCAAGGCGACCGCGACGGTATAGGCGCCACGACGCGATCTGGGGGAGTGGGCGGCTGCAAGCGATATCGACGTCGGCAGGACCATGCCCAATCCGATAGCGGTCACCAGCCGCATCACGGCGAGCTGACCGACCCCGTGGGCCATCACGGTGACAGCGGAGCCCGCAGCGAAGAACGCGGTACCGGCAATGATCACATTCCGGCGTCCGAATCGCGCCGCGAGAGAGCTGCACAGCAGGTAGCCGATGACCACTCCTACGTTGGTCATAACCAAGGCCGGCGCGAACACCGCCGGCGGCAGGCCCCAGTCTCTTGCCAGAGCGGGGACCACGAAACCCAGAGATGTCGTGTCGTACCCGTCGAGAAGCAGAACAGCGAACACGAGGGCGTTGACCCGCCAGAAAGCAGCTCGGCTCGAGCCACCCTCGGCGGAGGAGGCGGGTGAGCGGGTCGGGGCTTGCGTCATGGGAATCCTCGGCGGAGGGAGGGCGGGGCCTTGCGAAGTGGGGACGGTGCAAGGACCGCGTTCGGGAGGGGGAGGCCGCCGTACGGGCGGCAAGCGCACCACAGTGCTGGCCGAGGCACGCTGGGAAACGGGGAGCGGTGCAGTAGATTACACGTGTAATTACGCCCTCTTTACTGTGTAACATCCCGCGCTCACCGCGCTCTAGAGCTACTCGTCGGAAACCAGCCAATTGTTATGCGTGAGGTCTGTAACACGTGCCACCCGCGTAGAGCTTTGGAGCGGGACGAACACACGCTGGAGATGTGGAAGAGGGAGGTGTGGTCGCGGGCAAAAGTCTCGCGGCGGCGCTCGAGGCCTGGATCCTCTTTGAGGACGAAGCCGGATTTGTGATGACGCCGCTCCGCGCACGCACTTGGGGAAGGCGCGGAAGCGTCCCTGTCGTGAGGGTTCGCGGCCGGTCCAGGCGCCGGATGGCAGGAGGCCGATCAGCATGGCGATGGCGGGGGGTTCCAGGGCTCATCAGGGTGCCGAAGGCGGTCGCCGGGCATCCCTGTTCTCCGCGCGAGCCGTGGCTATCGGGGCGCGCGTGCAGCTGTGATCAAGCTTGGGGCGGGAAACCGGTGCGGCAAGACGCCGCAGCAGGGCCGCCCCGGCCCGGCCGGACAGCACGATGCCGAGGTGCCCAATCAGCGCCGCCCCAAAGCCGAAGACCGTACAGACCCCGCCGGCCAGCACGTCCGAGGACCACATCGTCGGTGATCTCGCGGGCAAGGACGGGCGCGGGCCCAGGATTGGTGCGCGTACCAAGGCCCATCGGGCATCGCCGCTAGGGTCCCGGCCCGGCGGTGCGCCGGGCCGGGGCGGGGCGGAAAAGTGCCCGAGTCTAGTGCTGCTCCGCGGAAGTTCGTGGAGGGGTGTTGGTCAGGTGAGGGGTTCGCCGAGGTAGAGGGTGCATGCGCAGTCGAGGGCCTCTTCGGGTGAGCCGGAGGGCAGGCCGCTGGGCAGGATGTTGTCCTCGTAGCGACCGCTGGTGGCGAGGTAGAGCGCGAACCCCCAGGTGTGGAGGACTCCACCGAAACGCAGCCGGCACAGGGGCAGTGATTCCTGTGCCGGCAACTGGCCGTCTACGTAGGCGAATCCTGTGCGGAAGCGGACGGTGACGCCGTTCAGCTGTGGCCAGTGTTCCTTCGCG
>NZ_JAGGOW010000094.1 GCF_018614135.1 Streptomyces sp. ISL-66 | reverse complement strand
CCGCCCCGCCGGCGCCGCCCGCGCCGCCCCGGGCGGCTCGCTCGGCTGCCGGGCCGCTCCACACCGAGTCGAGCAGGTCGACGACGTCGTTGACGTAGCCCCAGCGGTCCTGGCAGCCCGGCCAGTCCTTGTTGTACGCGCGGCGGGGGCCCACGCCCCAGCCCTGTCCCTCGAATCCGGGGCCGAGGTCGGCTTCGACGAAGGCGGGCAGGCGCCCGGTGATGTCCGCGGCCTTCTTGTAGTAGTAGCCCACCCCCTTGCCGCCCCGGTAGTCGCCGTAGTCCTCGCCGTACGCCTCGTTCTGCGCCTCGACGTGTTGGCCCGCGAGGGTCCCGCCGGGCCGCCCGGCGCGAGCGGAGTTCTCCAGGTCGGCCAGCATCTTGTAGACGGAGCGCGCCTGATCGGTCGCTTTGGGGTCCCGGGCGGCGAGGTCCCTGGGCACGACTTCGGCGACGCGCCCCGAGGAGCCCGGGCCGGCGGATCCGGGGGATCGGGCCCACGGCTGCGCGAGGAGCACGGCGGCCGAGCAGAGGACCGCGAGGCCGCCGCCGATCCAGGATCCACGTCGTGCCGTGCGTCGCATCTGCGCCCCGAATCCGAGTTGGTCCAGCGGTAATTCCCTGGCAATTGAGTGGTAACGATATCCGCCGGTGGCACGCGGTCCGCGGGCAAGCGGATCCGAATCGTCCGCAGTGTCCGGCCGTGCGGCTCCGGGAGTGACCGATGTAAAGGCCGTGTCGTACCCGTCTCCTATACTCATGTGTCCGCCCTGATTCGATACGCGATTCCACCCCCTGGCCGGCCGGTGAGCCTTACGCCGTCACCTGCTCGCGGGAAGCCGCGGAAGCCACATGAGGGGGTGGTGCCCGTCGTGAACAGCGAACCGAAAGACACCATGACCACCCAGAGCGTCGCCGTGGAGCCCCACGGTCCCGAAGCGTCTTCCGCAGCCTCGCGGCAAGCCTGGAATCCCTCCAGGCAACGCCTGTTCACGCGCTTGGCGCTCTTCGGGATCCTGCTCGTCCAGGCCCTGCTCTCGGCCCGGACGATCTCGACCGCCGACGACGACGAGGCGCTCTACATACGCTCGGGCCACATCCTGTGGAACGGCGTCCAGCACGGCGTCGCGACCACCCACTGGGGCATGCACACCTACTTCTCCGGTGCGCCGGAGCTGTACCCCGTCCTCGCGGGCTGGATCGACTCCGCCCTCGGCCTCACCGGAGTACGGGCGTTCAGCCTGCTGTGCATGCTGAGCGCCACGGCACTGCTCTACCTCGCCACCCGGCGCCTCTTCGGGGTGCGGGTCGCCCTGTGGACCGCGGTGATGTACGCCGTGCTGCCCACGGTCCTCGAACTCAACGTCCTCGCGACCTACGACGCGCCGGCGGTCGCGCTGCTCTCCCTGGCCGTGTGGATCGTCGTCCGCAGCGACAAGTCCCAGGCCTACCTGCTGGCCGCGCCCGTGGTCACGCTCGCCGTCGGCGTCAAGTACGCCTCCCTGATCTTCCTCCCGGCCATCGCCGGGCTGGCGGCACTGGCCGCGCTGCGCAGGTGCGGCCGCTGGAACTGGTGGGCGGCCTCGCGCGTGCTCGTCCTGCCCACCCTCGTGGTGGCGTTCCTCGGCGCCGCGCTCCACGTGTTCGGCACGGCCCACCTCGACGGTCTGCGGTCGACGACCACGAACCGCGTGCAGAGCGTGGACACGGCCAGGACCGTGTTCGACGTGAGCCTGCAGCTCGGCGGGCTGATGTTCTTCACCGCCTGCCTGGGCGCCTTCCTGTACGCGCGGCTCGACGCGACCGAAGCGACTCCCGGCAGGTGGTGGCGGATCTGCTACGGAATCCTGCTCTGCGGCACCGCGCTCGTGATCCCCGCGTACCAGGCGCACCTGCACACCACCACGGCGCTCGGCAAGCACATCGCCTACGCCCTGTTGTTCGCGGCGCCGCTCGCCGGCATCGCGATAGACCGGTTCATCGGGCCCTACGTTCCGAACCTGTTCCTGTACCTGGTGGGGGCCGGCATCGTCGCGCTGGCGGTCCAGGGCACGATCAAGGCCACGGAACTGTCGCGCTGGTACCCCGACACCACGCAGCTGATGCAGTCGCTCAAGGGCCGGGTCACGCCCGACGGGAAGTACCTCGTCGACCCGAACAATCCGCCCAAGTACTACCTGGCCGGCCAGACCCGGCCCGAGCAGTGGACCGAGCTGACCTGGATCGACTACACCGACCCCGAGGGGCAGAAGCGGGTGGGCCTCGAGGCCTACCTGGACGCGATCGCCAACGGCTACTTCGACCTGGCCGTGCTGAACGACCACGAGGGCCACGACATGTCCCTCAGGCTGATCCCCGAGCTCGAGAAGAGCGGCAAGTACCGCCTGCTGGAGACGATCCCGAACGAGGACAACGGCGGACGCGGCGAGTTCCAGATCTGGGGCAGGAAGTAACGTCCCTGCAGGCGACGGCCGGTGGCGAGCCGGCCGGAGCCCGTGGACACGACGGAGCGGCCCCGCCCGGGATCCGGGCGGGGCCGCTCCGTCGTGTCCACCGTGCCGAGTCCGGTCAGCCGGCTTCCTTGACCTGGGCCGCCGTCGGCGCGGTGCCGCCGAGGTGGGCCGGCAGCCACCAGGAGTCCTCCGTGCCCTTGGGCTTGGCCGGGTAGGCGCCCTGCGCCGCGTCCAGCAGCTCCTGCACGCGCTCGCGCAGCCGCCGCGTGATGGCGCCGGCGTACTGGTCGGCCGGGGCCTCCAGCGGCTCGCCCACCCGCATGGTCACCGGGATGTGGCTGCGCTTGAGGTCCTTCGGGCGGCCCTTGGTCCACAGTCGCTGAGTGCCCCACAGGGCCACCGGGATCAGCGGGACCCCGGCCTCCTGGGCCATGCGGGCCGCGCCGGACTTGAAGCTCTTGAGGGTGAAGGACTGGGAGATCGTGGCCTCGGGGAACACACCGATGATCTCGCCGGAGCGCAGCGAGTCCAGCGCGTACTGGTAGGCCGTCTCACCCTGGGCGCGGTCCACCGGGATGTGCTTCATCGCGCGCATCAGCGGGCCGGACACCTTGTGCCGGAACACCGACTCCTTCGCCATGAAGCGGACGAGGCGCTTCTGCGGCCGGGCGGTCAGGCCGGCGAAGATGAAGTCGAGGTAGCCGATGTGGTTCGACACCAGAACCGCGCCGCCCTTGCGGGGGATGTTCTCGGTGCCCTTCAGGTCTATGCGGACGTCGAGCGCGCGGAACAGGGCGTGTGCGGCGCCGATCACCGGGGGGTAGACGAGCTCAGCCATGGTGGGGGAGACCCCGCTTTCTGCCTGGAGGTGTTCCCGGCCGGAAGTTACGGCAGCGTAGGTACGCGGCCATGGGGATCGTGCCCCATACGCGAGCCGCAGGCCAGCCCAGACGCTCCTACCCGGCGAGATTCTCGTCACGCGGGGAATGTGGCGCGGCTGCGGGGCGCTCGGATCAGCGTACGGAGGCAACCGGGCGGCGGACGGGTGCGCGTACGGATGCGCGTGCGGTACAGGTGCCATGCACGTACGGGGACGACGGCGGACGGGAGCACGTGTGCGCGAGCACGAGGAGCACCAGGGGCACGACGACGGCGGGGTCGGCGGCCCGGTGGTCAGGCTGGGCGCCGCGGAACTGGGCGCGGAGCCGGGGGAGCGGGCCAGCCTGGTGCAGTTCTCCAGCGCCTTCTGCCAGCCCTGCCGGGCCACCCGGCGGATCCTGGCCGAGGTCGCGGCCATGGTCGGGGGCGTGGCCCACATCGAGGTCGACGCCGAGAAGAACCTGGACCTCGTACGGGCCCTCGGCATCGAGAAGACCCCGACGGTGCTCGTCCTGGACGCGAGCGGCCGGATCGTGCGGCGGGGCGTCGGGATGCCGCGCAAGGCGGACGTGATCGCCGCCCTGGGCGCGGCCGTATGACGGGCTCCGGGGCTCGGGAACGCTTTCCGCAGGGTCCGGGCGCGCCGGTACGCGCGCCCGCACGCACAGTGACGCGCCCTACATCTGCCGGTTGCGCCTTGACTGTGTACACGAGAGATCGTCAGGCTTGCGGCATGCGGTACGAACTCCTGCTCTGCGGACGGGGAACCCCTTCATGACGGCTCCGACGGTTCCGTCCCCCCGCTCCGCCTCCGGCCTGCCCGGCTCGCCCGACCTGTTGCGCTCGGTGTTCCGCCGGCACGCGGCGGGCGTCGCCGTGATCACCGCCGAGAGCGGCGGCCGGCCCGTGGGCTTCACCGCGACCTCGCTCAACTCCGTGTCGGCCGAACCCCCGCTGCTGTCGTTCACCATCGGCACCGGGTCCTCCAGCTGGCCCGGGGTACGGGACAGCGAGCACCTCGGCGTCCACATACTCGGCGAACACCAGCAGGAGCTGGCGGGCCTGTTCGCCCGCAACGGGGCCGACCGCTTCGGCCCGGCCACGGACTGGGCGCCGGGCCCGCACGGGGTCCCGGTGCTGGGCGGAGTCCTGGGGTGGCTGGTGTGCCGGGTGGTGGCGCGGGTGCCGGCCGGCGTGCACCGCGTGGTCATCGCGGAGGTGGTGGCCGGGGACCCGGCCGCGGAGCCGGCGGGCGGCCCGGCGGGGGAAGGGCGTCCGCTGCTGTACCACCAGGGACGCTTCAACGCGTTGCGCGACTGAATCGTCCCTGCCGGGGCCGGTCGGGCGGCGTTGGCCAGATCACAGTTCGCGGGCCTTGCAACCTGGCGGGCGCCATTGTGTACTGACGAGTAACATTCCCTTCGGAGCGCGGGCCGCCCCCGTCGGGAACGGCCCGAGATGGCGCCTATGCTGCCTGAACAAGGCGGTACCAGAAATGTCGATGCGGTAGGAGAGCCGGCGTGAGCCTGAGGATCGTTGTCTGTGTGAAGTACGTGCCCGACGCCACTGGCGACCGGCAGTTCACCGAGGACCTGACCGTCAACCGGGACGACGTGGACGGGCTGCTGTCGGAGCTCGACGAATACGCCGTCGAGCAGGCGCTGCAGATCGCCGACGAGGCCGACGACGCGGAGATCACCGTTCTGACGGTGGGCCCGGAAGACGCGAAGGACGCGCTGCGCAAGGCGCTCTCGATGGGTGCCGACAAGGCGATCCACGTCGAGGACGACGACCTGCACGGCACCGACGTCATGGGCACCTCGCTGGTGCTGGCCAAGGCGATCGAGAAGGCCGGCTACGACCTGGTCATCACGGGCATGGCCTCGACGGACGGCACCATGGGTGTCCTCCCGGCGATCCTGGCCGAGCGCCTGGGCGTCCCGCAGGTCACCCTGCTCTCCGAGGTAAAGGTCGAGGACGGTGTGGTGACCGGCCGCCGCGACGGTGACTCGGCGAGCGAGCAGCTGGAGGCCTCCCTCCCGGCGCTCGTCTCGGTGACGGACCAGTCGGGCGAGGCCCGCTACCCGTCCTTCAAGGGCATCATGGCCGCCAAGAAGAAGCCGGTGCAGTCCTGGGACCTGGAGGAGCTGGAGATCGAGTCCGACGAGGTCGGTCTCGAAGGCTCCTGGACCGCGGTCGACTCCGCGACCCAGCGTCCGGCCCGCACCGCCGGCACGATCGTCAAGGACGAGGGCGAGGGCGGCAAGGCGCTGGCCGGCTTCCTTGCGGAGCAGAAGTTCATCTAGGCAGCAGCCTGGCCGGCCGGAAGTTCGTCCAAGAGCTCCGGCCCCTCCTCAAAACGCCCCCTGACTACTTCGCATTCGCAGGAGCATCCCCCATGGCTGAAGTCCTCGTCTACGTCGACCACGTCGACGGCGCCGTCCGCAAGCCCACCCTCGAACTGCTGACGCTGGCCCGCCGCATCGGCGAGCCCGTCGCCCTCGCCCTGGGCGCCGGCGCCGAAGCCACCGCCGCCGTGCTCGCCGAGCACGGCGCGGTCAAGGTCCTCACCGCCGACGCCCCGGAGTTCTCCGACTACCTCGTCGTACCGAAGGTGGACGCGCTCCAGGCCGCGTACGACGCCGTCTCACCGGCCGCCGTGCTCGTCCCGTCCTCCGCGGAGGGCAAGGAGATCGCCGCCCGTCTGGCCGTGCGCATCGGCTCGGGCATCATCACCGACGCCATCGACCTGGAGGCGGGTGACGAGGGCCCGGTCGCGACGCAGGCCGCGTTCGCCGCGTCCTTCACCACCAAGTCGCGCGTCTCCAAGGGCACCCCGGTCATCACCGTGAAGCCGAACTCGGCCCCGGTCGAGGCCGCTCCGGCCGCCGGCACCGTCGAGGCGCTCGCCGTCACCTTCGGCGCCCTGGCCACCGGTACCAAGGTCACCTCCCGCACCCCGCGCGAGTCGACCGGCCGTCCCGAGCTGACCGAGGCCGCGATCGTGGTCTCCGGTGGCCGCGGCGTCAACGGCGCCGAGAACTTCCACATCATCGAGGCGCTCGCGGACTCCCTCGGCGCGGCCGTCGGCGCCTCGCGCGCCGCCGTCGACGCCGGCTGGTACCCGCACTCCAACCAGGTCGGCCAGACCGGCAAGTCGGTCTCCCCGCAGCTGTACATCGCCTCCGGCATCTCGGGCGCGATCCAGCACCGGGCCGGCATGCAGACCTCGAAGACCATCGTGGCCATCAACAAGGACGCCGAGGCCCCGATCTTCGACCTCGTCGACTACGGCGTGGTCGGCGACCTCTTCGCGGTCGTCCCGCAGCTGACCGACGAGATCAAGGCGCGCAAGGGCTAAAACTTTGCCGCAGGCGCTGACCTGCGGGTAAGTGGTCTCCGGGGCCGTGTGGTGTTTCTCACCACACGGCCCCGAGTCGTTTGCCCAGGACCGCCGAGGGACCATTGACTGAGCGGAACCCCGTGACTAAATTCTGTAATGCGGATCTAATATTCCGTGAAGCGGAAAATAGGAGAGTGCACGATGGGTCAGCAGGAGAAGGTGGCAACGAGCCTCGCAGGCGCGGTCAGCGAGGGCATCAGCGCCTCCCTCGCGCCGGTGGACGCGGAACTCGCGCGCCACTACCCGGGTGACCCCGGCACCCGTCAGCCCATCCACACGGTCTACGTCCCCGGTGACGCCTTCGCCGAGGACACCATCCGCTCCTGGGGCGACCAGGCCCTCGCGGCCCTCGACGAGCACGCCCCGGACGCCGCCACCTTCGCCAAGGTCCTGGGCATCTCCGACGAGCTGGCCGTACCGGTCTACGACCGCGTCCGCGCCAAGCTCGCCTCCGAACCCATCGAGGACCTGCGCGTCGACTTCGAGGACGGCTTCGGCGTCCGCTCCGACGAGGAGGAGGACCAGGCCGCGGCCCGCGCCGCCCGCCTCGTCGCCGAAGCCTTCTCCAACGGCACGAACGCCCCGTACATGGGCATCCGCATGAAGTGCATGGAGTCCAACGTCCGCGACCGCGGCATCCGGACCACCGACATCTTCCTGTCCGGTCTGCTGGCCCACGGCGGCCTGCCCGAGGGTCTGGTCCTGACCCTGCCCAAGGTCACGTACCCCGAGCAGGTCACGGCCTTCGTCAAGCTGCTGGAGGCCTTCGAGACCGCCCGCGGCCTGCGTCCGGGCCGGATCGGCTTCGAGATCCAGATCGAAACCAGCCAGTCCATCCTCGCCTCCGACGGCACCGCCGCGGTCGCCAGGATGATCGAAGCCTCCAAGGGCCGCGCCACCGGCCTGCACTACGGCACCTTCGACTACAGCGCCTGCGTCGGCGTGTCCGCCGCCTACCAGTCGAGCGACCACCCCGCCGCCGACCACGCCAAGGCGATCATGCAGGTCGCGGCCGCCGGCACCGGCGTACGCGTCTCCGACGGCTCGACCAACGTCCTGCCGATCGGCACGACCGAGCACGTCCACGAGGCCTGGAAGCTGCACTACGGCCTGACCCGCCGCGCCCTGGCCCGTGCCTACTACCAGGGCTGGGACATGCACCCGGCGCACCTGCCGACCCGCTACGCGGCCGTCTTCGTCTTCTACCGCGAGGGCCTGGAGACGGCCGCCGCGCGCCTGAAGGCGTACGTCGCCAAGATCGAGGGCGACGTCATGGACGAGCCCGCCACCGCGAAGGCGCTGGCCGGCTACCTGGTACGCGGCCTCGACTGCGGCGCCGTCGGCACCGAGGAGGTCACCGCCCTGACCGGCCTGACCCGCGCGGAGCTCGACGCCTTCGCCATCCCGCGCCGCTCGGCGACGCTGACGGCGACCGCCTGAGCGTCGTAGCACCCCGAACGGGGCCCGGCCGGTCTGCCCCCGGCCGGGCCTTTCGGCGTCCCGGGCTCCTTCGGGCCCGCGGGTCTCATCCGCCGACCGGCGGGATCTCGCCCGAGCCCCGGGGGACCAGGCGGGTCGGGAGCTCGATGCGGGCCGGGGGAAGGCCTGCGCCGGCCAGGCGCTGGAAGAGGCGGTCCGTGGCCACCCGGCCCAGCGCCGCCGCGTCCTGGGCGACGACGGTGACGCCGGGGCGCAGCAGATCGGCGAGTTCGAAGTCGTCGAAGCCGACCAGTGCCACGGACCGGGGCCGGGCCGCGAGGACCCGTACGACCGTGACCGTCACGCGGTTGTTGCCGGCGAAGACCGCCGTGACCGGCTCCGGGCCGGACAGCATCGCGCGGGCGGTGGCCGCGACCCGGTCGGGGGCCGTCGAGCCGAGGGAGACCCAGGACGGGTGGACCGGGAGACCGGCGGACTCCATGGCCGCGCGGTAGCCCCGTAGCCGCTCGGTCGCCGTGTGGATGTGCGGGTGATCGCCGATGAAACCGATCCGGCGGTGGCCGCCCGCGATCAGGTGGGCCACCCCGTCCGCGGCGCCGCCGAAGTTGTCGGACAGGACGACGTCCGCGTCGATCCGGCCCGCCGGGCGGTCCACGAACACCGTGGCCACCCCGGCGCGGATCTCCGGCTCCAGGTAGCGGTGGTCGTCCCCGGCGGGGATCACGATGAGGCCGTCGACCCGGCGGGCGCACAGGGCGAGCGCCAACTCGCGCTCGCGGTCCGGGTCCTCGGCGCTGGAACCGTTGATGAGCAGCGCGCCGTGCGTGCGGGCCACCTCCTCCACGGCCCGGTTGAGCGGACCGTAGAAGGGGTCGGCGAGATCCTCCAGGATCAGGCCGACGGTGGCGGTCCGGCCCTTGCGGAGCACGCGGGCACTGTCGTTGCGGCGGAATCCCAGGGCGTCGATGGCGTCCTGGACCCGCTTCTCGGTGTCCGGGGTGACTCCCGGCTCGCCGTTGACCACGCGCGACACCGTCTTCAGGCCCACGCCGGCCCGGGCCGCCACGTCCTTCATGGTCGGCCGGTTGCCGTAGCGGGGTTCGGGCGGGCGGCGGGTGTGCGGCACGGTTCAAAGCCTCCGGGAGGGGCGGTCGGACGGTCGGGCGGCCGGACGGTGGAGCGGGCCGGCGGGCGGCCGGGCGGTCGGGGCGGCAGGGCCCTGACTTGAGGATATGCACTCACCAGGGGTGGCGGGGTTTCCGTGGCAGGGTGGTGCGGGCAAGCCATTGGGGGCATCGGGAGAGGGGCAGACGTGATTGTCTGGATCAACGGCACCTTCGGCGCCGGGAAGAGCAGCACGGCCCGCGAACTGACCGGGCTCCTGCCCGAGAGCACGCTGTTCGACCCGGAGTTCATCGGTGACGCGCTGCGCGTGCTGCTGCCGCGCAAGCGCCTCGCGGAGGTCTCCGACTACCAGGACCTGCCGAGCTGGCGGCGCCTGGTCGTGGACACGGCGGCGGCGATGCTCGCGGAGCTGGGCGGGGTGCTGGTGGTCCCGATGACCCTGCTGAGGCAGGAGTACCGGGACGAGATCTTCGGCGGGCTCGCGGCCCGCAGGATCGCGGTGCGGCACGTGCTCCTGGCCCCGGCGGAAACGATCCTGCGCGAGCGGATCGCGACCCGTGAGGAGCCGGGACCACAGCCGGACGCGGACCTGCGGGTACGCCAGTGGGCATACGACCACATTCCTGCCTACCAGCACGCGCTGGGCTGGCTGACGGCCGACGCGCACGTGGTCGACAACGGGGCCCTGACCGTGCGCGAGACCGCGGAGCGGATCGCCGAAGCCGTCCGGACCGACGCCGCTCGGGTCTGCGACATCGTGCAGACCCCGCAGCCGACGCGGGAGACCGTGGCGGCCGGGGTGCTGCTCTTCGACGACGCGGACCGGGTGCTGCTGGTGGATCCGACGTACAAGGCGGGCTGGGAGTTCCCCGGGGGCGTCGTCGAGGCGGGCGAGGCCCCGGCGTGCGCGGGCGTCCGGGAGGTCGAGGAGGAACTCGGGCTCGTACTGGAACGCTCGCCGGAGCTCCTGGTCGTGGACTGGGAGCCGCCGGAGCCCCCGGCGGGGTACGGGGGACTGCGGCTGCTGTTCGACGGCGGCCGCCTGTCACCGGCGCAGATCGGACGGCTGCGGCTGCCGGGCCCGGAGCTGCGGGCGTGGCGCTTCGTGACCGAGGACGAGGCGGCCGGCCTGCTCCCCGAGGTGCGGTACGAGCGCCTGCGGTGGGCCGTGAGGGCCCGCGACCGGGGCCGTGCGGCCTACCTGGAGGCGGGCCGGGCGGTTCCGTAGCGGGGTGGGGCGGGCGTTCTGTCCGTCTCAGCCCGTCGGCGCGGGCGAAGGGTGGGTCTCGGGTGCGGCTGCCGCTTCCGCCGCTGCGAGGAGGGTGGCGGCAGTGTACGACGTCAGCGGGTCCCCGTGGCCGAAGCAGGCCACCGACGGTTCCAGTGCGGCCAGTCGGAGCATGGATTCGACGGCCTCGGCGCGGTCCACGTTGAAGACGCCGAGCATCACCTGGACGACGCCGGCGATGCAGTCACCCGTGAACAGCACTCCGTGCGCCGGGAGATGGATGCCGATGCTGCCCGGGGTGTGACCCGGAGCGTGGACGACGACCGCCCCGTCGCCGAAGGGGAGCACCTCCCCGTCCGTCAACTCCTGGTCCACCGGGGTCGGCGGGGCCTGCGGGACCGTCAGGGCCTGGGCCCACAGGGGCAGTTCCCAGTCCAGCAGCACCGGTTCCGGAACCGGCTGCTCACCGCGGATCACTGGCGTGTCCAGCTCGTGCGCCAGCACCCGCGCGCCCCAGCGGGCGGCGAGTTCGCCCGCCGCCCCGAAGTGGTCGCCGTGGCAGTGGGTCAGGACGATCCGCTCCAGCCGCTCCGGGAGCAGCCCGAGCGAACGTATCGCCCCTTCGATCGCGTCCGCCGAACCGGCGTGACCCGCGTCGATGAGGGTCAGGGTCGCCCCGTCCCGCCAGAGGTAGGCCTGGCCGATGGGGAAGCGGAGCATGTGGAGGCGTTCGGGGATGACTTCGACGAGATCCATGGCCCGAACGTACGCGGGCGGCTCCCGCCCCCGGCGGAGATTACGCCGGGAGCGGGATCCGCTCATGGCTGAGCGTCAGGCGCGCTTGGACGCCGCGTAGTTGACGAGGAACAGCGCCTCGGTGACCGAGAGGCGCTCGAGCTCCTCGGGGGAGACGCTCTCGTTCACCGCGTGGATCTGCGCCTCAGGCTCGCTCAGGCCGATGAGGAGCATCTCCGCCTCCGGGTACAGCGAGGTCAGCGTGTTGCACAGCGGGATCGAGCCGCCCATGCCGCTGATCTGCATCTCCTGGCCGGGGTACGCCACCTTCATGGCCTGCGCCATCGACGCGTACGCCGGGCTGTCGGTGTCTGCCTGGAAGGGCTGGCCCTGGCCCACGACTTCGAGTTCGAGGCGCGCCTTCCACGGGGTGTGCGTCACCATGTGCGCTTCCAGCAGTTTGATCGCCTGCACGGTGTCCACGCCCGGCGGCACCCGCAGGCTGATCAGCGCGCCCGCGCTCGCGTGCACCGACGGGGTCGCGCCGACCACCGGCGGGCAGTCGATGCCCAGCACGGTCACCGCAGGCCGGGCCCACAGCCGGTCCGCGATCGTGCCCTCGCCGATCAGCTCGACCCCGTCCAGCACCTTCGCGTCGGCGCGGAAATCGGCCTCCGGGTACTGGAGCCCCTCCCACACCGCGTCCGAGGCCAGCCCGTCCACCGTGGTCGAACCGTCCGCCGCACGCAGCGAGGCCAGCACCTGGATCAGGGCGGCCAGCGCGTCGGGGGCGACCCCGCCGAACATGCCGGAGTGCAGGTTGCCGCCGAGGGTGTCGACCTTGACCTTCAGCAGGGTCATCCCGCGCAGGGTCGCCGTCACCGTCGGCAGGCCGGTGCGGAAGTTGCCCGCGTCGCCGATCACGATGGTGTCGGCGGTCAGCAGTTCGGGGTGCGCCGTCGCGTACTGCTGCAGACCGCCGGTCCCCTGCTCCTCCGAGCCCTCGACGATGACCTTGACGCTCACCGGCACACCGCCGTTGGCCTTCAGGGCGCGCAGCGCGAGCAGGTGCATGATGAACCCGCCCTTGCAGTCCGCCGCGCCGCGGCCGAACCAGCGGCCGTCGCGCTCGGTCAGCTCGAAGGCCGGGGAGATCCAGGCCGCGTCGTCCAGCGGGGGCTGCACGTCGTAGTGCGCGTACAGGAGCACCGTCGGCGCGCCCGCCGGGCCGGGCAGGAAGCCGTAGACGGACTGGGTGCCGTCGGGCGTGTCAAGCAGCGCCACGTCCTGGAAGCCCTCGACGCGCAGCGCGTCGGCCACCCAGTTCGCCGCGGCCTCGCTCTCGCTCTTGGGGAACTGTGCCCAGTCCGCCACCGACTGGAAAGCCACCAGCTCCGACAGCTCCTGCTTGGCGCGGGGCATCAGTGAGGCGATGGTCTCGGCGATCGGGTGCGAAGACATGGGCACGCTCCTCTTGGGTGCGACGTTGGTATGTGTGTACGCCTCCCGCGTCCGCGGGGTGGGCGCATGCGGGCTGACGGCGAACAGTCCCGATCCTCGCACAGCGGGGCGGGCCGACTCGCGCCGTAGGATTTCCCCGGTATCGGAGCACGGCATGAACCGCATGATCAGGAGCAGCAGCACATCGTGAGCAGCGACGAGAGCGACAGCGGCGACGTACACGGCGCGGCAGCAGGGCGGGCCGCTCAGGGGGCGGACGCGGAGACGGCCGGGGGGACCGGCGAGGTGTGGGACGTGGTCGTGGTCGGGGCCGGGCCGGCCGGGTCCTCGGCCGCGCACGCGGCGGCGACCGCCGGGAGACGCGTCCTGTTGCTGGAGAAAGCCGAACTGCCCCGGTACAAGACCTGCGGCGGCGGCATCATCGGCCCCTCGCGCGACGCCCTTCCGCCGGGTTTCGTGCTGCCCCTCAAGGACCGCGTCCACGCGGTCACCTTCTCGCTGAACGGGAAGTTCACCAGGACGCGACGTTCGAAGCAGATGCTGTTCGGGCTGATCGACCGCCCCGAGTTCGACGCGGCGCTGGTCGTGGAGGCGGAGAAGGCCGGCGCGACCGTCCGTACGGGCACCGCCGTTTCGCGGGTGGAGCAGCACGGGGCGTCCGTGCCCGACCGGCGCACCGTCGCGGTGGTGCTCGCCGACGGCGAGACCGTGCTGGCGCGGGCCGTGGTCGGCGCGGACGGCAGCGCGAGCCGGATCGGCGCGCACGTCGGCGTCGAGATGGACCAGGTCGATCTCGGTCTGGAGGCGGAGATCCCCGTCCCGGGCACGGTCGCCGCCGACTGGAAGGGCCGGGTCCTCATCGACTGGGGCCCGATGCCCGGCAGTTACGGATGGGTCTTCCCCAAGGGCGACACCCTCACGGTCGGGGTCATCTCGGCGAAGGGCGAAGGCGCCGCGACCAAGCGGTACCTGGACGACTTCATCGCCCGCCTGGGCCTGGCCGGCTTCGAACCGGCCATATCCTCCGGCCACTTGACCCGTTGCCGCAAGCCGGGATCCCCGCTCTCGCGCGGCCGGGTCCTGGTCGCGGGGGACGCGGCCGGGCTGCTGGAGCCGTGGACCCGGGAGGGCATCTCCTTCGCGCTGCGTTCGGGGCGGCTCGCCGGGGAATGGGCCGTCAAGATCTCCGAGGCCCAGGACGCGGTGGACGCGCGGCGGCAGGCGCTCAACTACGCCTTCGCCGTCAAGGCGGGGCTGGGTGTGGAGATGGGGGTCGGCAAGCGGATGGTGGCCGTCTTCGAGTCCAGGCCGGGTGTTCTGCACGCGGCGATCACCGGCTTCCGGCCGGCGTGGCTGGCCTTCGCGCGGATCACGCGCGGCTCGATGACGCTGGCCGACATGGTGCGGACGTACCCGCTGGCGCGCAAGGCGCTGCACCTGCTGGACACCCGGCAGGCGCGGAACCAGGGTGAGGGCCGGGGCGGGTCCGGGGGCGGATCCGGAGGCGGATCCGGAGGCGGATCCGAGGCCTGACCTCGGAACCGGCCCCAGGTCCGGCCCGGCCTCGACTTCCGCCTCGGCCCCGGCTTCAGCCCCGGCTCGGGCTCGGGCCCCGGCCCCGGCCCCGGCCCCGGACCTGGGTCGGGGCTCCGGCCCCGGCCTCAGCTCGGTCAGCGGGTGACCGTGAGGCGGAACACCGGGTGGTCGGGGGCGGCGGCCTGGAGTTCTGCCTCGGAGGACTTCGCGGTGACGCCGTTGAAGAACCGGTTGACCTCCCAGCCCCACTTCTTCAGGTAGCCGCGCAGGACGACGGCCTGCTCGACGGGGTCGGTGATCTCCGTGACGGTGAAGGTGCGCACCTTGCGGCCCACGCGGAGCTCGCCGCCGCCCGCCGCGCGCATGTTGCGCACCCACTGGGAGTGGCCGCGGGCCGAGACCAGGTACTGCACGCCGTCCTGCGTGTACGGATTCACCGGGATGCGCTGCATCCGACCGGACGTGCGGCCGCGCACCGACAGTTCGGCCGTCCCGGCCAGGCTGATGCCGAGGCGGGCGAGCTTGCCGAAGAAGGCGTTGAAGCGCACGCCGAGCGGGCTTGCCTGGACGTAGTAGGGCGTGGGCGCGTTCATGGCGGCCTCCGAGGCGATGGGGAGAGCAGTGCTCTCGCTTGAGAACAGTGTGCACGGAGCGTCGCTCTAAATCAAGAGCAGTGCTCTCTGATGTGATCGGAGCTCCCTTTTTTGGGCAGTGCTCTGATCGCGTGCCACACTGAGCCCCATGAGTCCCGTCCGAGGGGCCCGCGAACGGGCCCGCATCGAAGTCACCGCCGCCATCAAGGACGAGGCCCGCCGCGCGCTCGCGGCCGAGGGCGCGGCCAAACTCTCCCTGCGCGCCGTCGCCCGCGAGCTGGGCATGGTCTCCTCCGCCCTCTACCGCTACTTCCCCAGCCGCGACGAGCTGCTCACCGCGCTCATCGTCGACGCCTACGACAGCGTCGGCGCCGCCGCCGAGGCGGCGGACGCCCGTACGCTCGCCGCCGGCGCCGCCCCCCGCGCCCGCTGGATCGCCGTCTGCCAGGCGGTCCGCGCCTGGGCGCTGGAGCATCCGCACGAGTACGCGCTCATCTACGGTTCCCCGGTCCCCGGATACACCGCCCCCCTCGACACCATCGGCCCCGCCTCCCGCGTCGGCAATGCCCTCATCGGCATCGCCCGCGCCGCCCACGAGGGCCGCGGCATCGCCCTCCCGCCGCTCCCCGCCGAACTGCGCCCCGAAGCCGTCCGGATGGCCGGGCACTTCGCTGAAGGGCTCCCCCCGGAGGTCACCGCCGCCCTGGTCGCCGCCTGGGCGCAGCTCTTCGGGCTCGTCTCCTTCGAGCTGTTCGGCCAGTTCACCCGGATCGTCGAAGACCGGGACGCCTTCTTCGCGCACGCCGCCGACCAGTTGGCGCACGGGGTGGGACTGCCCGCGGTGTGACGCCCCCTAAGAAACCTCGCTTGTCAGTTCTTCACGCCGAAGCCAAGGGTTCCGCCGTGCGGTGACCGGCCGCGCGTCTACTGTTCCTCGGGTCGCCTCCCTGCCGCAGCCCGAGGAGCAGTCATGACCCGCGCCGCGAAGGCCCTCTACGCCGTCCTCGCCACCGCCTTATTGGCCGCGCCGGCGCCCGCCGTCACCGCCTCGGCGACCTAGGGCCGGGCCTCGGCGGCGGCCCCGGCCCCCGCGCGCAGCCCCGCCGTGGCCCCCGCGGTGACCCCGACCCCCCGGAAACCGGGCGTCCGCGGCCTGGAGATAGCCGTCCCCGCGTACGTCTGGGCCGACGACCCGATGTTCGTCGACCTGACCGCCACCGGCCCGGCCGCCTCCGTCGTCGTCCTCAACCCGGGCAACGGCGACTCCCCGTTCGATGACCCCTGGCGGGCCCGTGCCGACGCCCTGCGCTCGGGCACGACCTCCACCGGCGAGAAGACCAAGGTGCTCGGCTACGTCCACACCGACCACGGCAATCGCCCCCTCGCCGCCGTCAAGGACTCCGTGGACAACTACCTGAAGACCGCCGATGGCCGCCTCCACGTGGACGGGATCTTCTTCGACGTCGTCAGCCGCGACTGCGGCCCCGCCAACGCCGTCCGCGACCACTACGCGGAGCTGCGCCGATACGTCCAGGACACCATGGAGGCGGTAGCGCCCGGTTCGGACGCCGCGGACCTGGTGGTCAACAACCCCGGCACGGCCATCGCGGACTGCTACCTGGAGCCGGGCCACCGGACCGCCGACATCTTCGTCACCTACGAGGACACCTACGCGGCGTACGTGGGCGGCGGCTGGCTCGGCGGCAACGTCTTCAACGACCTCACCGGGTACCGCGCGGGCAGCGAACTCGACCCGAGCGGCACCGCGTTCTGGCACCTCGTCCACGACGTCCCGGACGCCGCCGCGATGCGCGCCACGCTCCGCACCGCCTTCGAACGCGGCGCGGGCTACGCGTACGCCACGAGCGCGGAGATGCCGAACCCCTGGAACGCGCAGCCCAGTTGGGAATACGGCTCCCAGACCACCCACGCCTCTTCCCTCGGCTGAGGCGAAACCTTACGCCGAAGCCGACCGGGCCGGCCCCCGCTGGGCCCCGGGCCCGGACACCTCGATCTCGATGGTCCGCCCGTCGGGGTCGACGCGCTGGTACCGCCCCGGCCCGAGGGGCGGACGCGCGGTGCTCCCGTCGAGGGCCAGCCCAGGCCGCAGGGCATCGGTCCGACGGCCTGGCCGGGTAGAGCTCCAGGACCGTGCCGTGGTCAGATGCCGGCCGTGGCCGTCCACAGGCGGGCCAGCTCCGCGTCGCCCGTCACGCCCGGACCGGTGAGGGGCAGGCGGTTCCAGAGGGCCGTGTAGAGCCAGGAGGCCTCGCCCGTCAGGGTGCAGTCGGCCGGTGTGTCGTCCGCGTCGCCGCGCACGGTGCGCGCCGGCTCCGGCGACAGGCGTACGGTCCACACCGCGCCCGTGTCGGACGCCCGCACCCGCAGCACCCGGGGCTCGGTCGTCCGCACCCGGCTCTTCGGCCGCGCGTGGAAGCCGGTCAGCAGCTCGTCCACCCCGTCGGTCGCGAACTCGGCCTCCACCGGCTCGAATTCGACCCCCAGCGCGGACTCCGCGTCCATCCGGTGCACGGTGGTCTCGTGGGCCTGGCGTCGCGCCCAGAACGCCAGCGGAGACGGCGGAGCCGACGGCAGGAACGTCCAGCACGCCACATCGGCGGGGGCCTCGGTCAGTGTCCGCACCAGCGCCGCGTGGCCCTCGCGGAACCAGGCCGCCAGCTCCCCGCCCGCGAGCTCCGGTGCCTGCGGGAACGGCGCCGGCTCCAGCAGGCCGTCCGCGACGAGCCGGGTCGCCCAGCGGTGCACCGAACCGGTGTGCCGCAGTAGATCGGCGATCCGCCACTCGGGACAGGTGGCCACAAGGGCGTCGGTGCCGGCCCGTTCGGCCGCGTCGGCGAGCAATTCGCCCTCGTGGGCAAGGGTCTTCAGATACTCCGTGATCTCCATGCCCGGAGTTTGCCAGCCGGGACTGACAATGGAGGACATGGATGGCGAACTCTTCCCGCGCGAGTTCTTCCCGCGCGAGCGCACCGAGATCGTTCCCGGTGCCGTGCACGTGCCCGACTGGCTCGACCCGTTACGGCAACGGGAGTTGCTGGACGCCTGTCGCGAATGGGCCAGGCCGCCCGCCGGGCTGCGCACCGTGCGCACCCCGGGCGGCGGGACGATGACCGCCCGGCAGGTGTGCCTGGGGCTGCACTGGTATCCGTACGCGTACGCGTCCACCGCCGTGGACGGCGACGGGGCGCCGGTCAAACCGATGCCCGGCTGGCTCGCACGGCTGGGAAAGGAAGCGGTGACCGCCGCCTACGGGCTGGAGGCCGGCCAGAACGGCCTGGCCGGCCAGAACGGCCAGGCCGGGCAGGCCGGGCAGCACGGACCGGGCGGGCGGGAGTCGGGGAACGGGTGGGATCCGCGTGATCCGTTGGATCTGCCCGGGCTCGACGCCGCGTACGACATCGCCCTGATCAACTTCTACGACGGCGACTCCCGCATGGGCATGCACCGCGATGCCGAGGAGCGCTCCCCGGCCCCGGTCGTCTCCCTCAGCCTGGGTGATTCTTGCCTCTTCCGTTTCGGCAACACCGACTCGCGCGGGCGTCCGTACCAGGACGTCGAGCTGCGCAGCGGGGATCTGTTCGTCTTCGGCGGACCGGCCCGACGGGCCTATCACGGGGTGCCGAAGGTCCTGCCCGGCACCGCTCCGCCCGGCCTCGGGCTGACCGGGCGGCTGAACATCACCCTCAGGGTCGGCGGGCTCGGCTAGCGGACGGCGTTCCCGGAGCTCCGCTCGTGCGAGGATCGCTGTCATGAACGGCAACGGGGCCCCGCCGCGGGTGGGGGATGTGACCGCGGTGTCCGCTGGGACCGGGAAGACCGACGAGACCCAAGGGGCGCCCGCGACCGCCGCGGCCGCGCCCGCGGCGCCGGCGGTGTCCGCGCCGGCGGTGTCCGCCCCCGCGGTGCCGGTAGCGTCAACCGGTTCCGCGCGGACCAAGCTGGAACGGGGCCGCGGCGCGCTCGGCCCCGCGCTGGAGCTCGTCCACACCGGCCGGGCCCCGACCCGCGCGGTCCTGACGGCGGAGCTCGGGGT
>NZ_JAGGOW010000093.1 GCF_018614135.1 Streptomyces sp. ISL-66 | reverse complement strand
GTGGCCGCGGGCTCTACCCCGCCAACTCGGCGGCGCTGCCCGGGCTCTACCTCGCCGGCGGCTGGGCGCACCCCGGCGGCGGGCTGGCGCACGCCGGGATGACGGGGGCGCTGGTGGCCGGACTGATCGTGGAGGGCGCGGAGTTCCGCGGCTCGCGGTAGGAGCGGCCCGCCGCCCGCGGGACGGGCCGGCAGGGCTGGTGGCCGTGGCCGGTGGCCGGTGGCCGGTGGCCGGTGGGGCTAGTAGCGGTACTGGTCGTACTCGTTCGTGCCCTGGTACGGGTACTGCTGCTGCTCCTCGGCCGGGTAGCCCGGGGCGGCCCCGTCGGTGGAGCGCTGCTGCGGGACCCAGACCCCGCCGGGCGGAGTGTCCATGGAGTACTGCTGCTGGGCGGCCGCGTACGGGTCGGGGGCGTAGCCGCCGTAGGCGGTGGGCTGGGGGTATTCGTACGGCTGTTGCGGGGCGACGGCTCCGCCGGTGCCGATGTACGGGTCCGAGTACGCGGCGTAGACCTGCTGTTCGCCGGGGGCCGGGTAGCCGGTGGTGTAGTCGTAGCCGCCCTGGCCCTGCGGCTCGTAGTAGGCCGCGTACTGGTGGGAGTCCTGCTCGCCCGCGGTGAACGGCGAGGCGAAGGAGGCGGTTTCGAAGCTCTGGACCCCGTACGAGCCGGTGTCCTCGTCCATCGGCTGCGCGGCGTAGAACTGCTGGTCCCCCGCGTGCCCCTGCTCGGCGGCGGGCCGGGATCCGGCAGTGGATCCGCCGCCGGCTCCGGCGAACTCGTCTTCGGCGAACTCCGCGGAATCCTCGGCCGCGGAATCGGGCCCGTACTCCAGGGCCGTCACTTGCAGGGCCGGCTCCGGGCGCGGTCCGCCCGCGGACCGGCGGCGCCGGTTCTGCTGCGGAGCGGCCTCGGCGGCGGCCTTGCCACGGCGCAGCGCCCAGCCGGCCACGAAGCCCTTGCGGAAGGAGAGGGTCACCAGCGTCTGGCCGGCCGCGAACGCGAGCGCGCCGGCGGCGATGACGAGCACGGACGGCAGTACGACGCCCGCGACGACGCCCAGGAAGCCCGCGAAGGCGAGCAGGCGCCAGCGCAGCCGGGCCTTGTACTGCATCAGGACCTCGGCAAGCAGCCACAGCGCGACGAAACCGAACGCGATGTAGAGGACCGTCATTCCCATGCATGGCCCCTCTCGGTGCGGCCGCACACGGGTACGGCCGATCAGGCCCGCTGGTGCAGGCCCAGGTTCTCGTAGATCTCGAGGGTCGCCGTCGAATTGTTCAGCGTGATGAAGTGCAGTCCCGGGACACCTTCGGACAGCAGCCGCGCGCAGAACTCCGTGGCGAACTCGATGCCAATGGAGCGTACAGCGGCCGGATCGTCCTTGACGGCGAGCATGCGCTCTTTCACGGCCGCGGGGAAGACCGCGGTGCTGAGTTGCGGAAGCCGGTCGAGCTGCTTGATGCCCACAACAGGCATGACCTCGGGGATGATCGGGGTCTCGCAGCCCGCCTTGGCGACGCTGTCGCGCATCCTCAGATAATTCTCCGGGTCGAAGAACATCTGTGTGATCGCGTAGTCGGCTCCCGCACGGCACTTGTCCACGAAGTGCCGGATGTCCGTGTCCCAGTCCTCCGAGCGCGGGTGCATCTCGGGGAAGGCCGCGACGCCGACGCAGAAGTCGCCGGACTCCTTGAGCAGGCGCACCAGGTCGGCGGCGTAGTGCACGCCCTCGGAGTGGGGCACCCACGGGCCCATCGGGTCGCCCGGCGGGTCTCCGCGCAGCGCGAGCATGTTGCGGATGCCGGCGTCGGCGAACTGGCCGATGACGTGGCGCAGCTCGGCGATGGAGTGGTCCACGGCGGTGAGGTGCGCGACGGGGGTCAGCGTGGTGTTCGCGGCGATCTGCTCGGTGGCCCGCACGGTCCCGCCGCGGGTGGAGCCGCCGGCTCCGTAGGTGACGGAGACGAAGCTCGGGGCCACCGCCTCGATCCGGCGCAGGGCGTTCCAGAGGTTGCGCTCACCCTTCTCGGTCTTGGGTGCCCAGAACTCGAAGGAGTACGAGCGCCCGGACGCGAGGAGGTCGCGGACCGTGTGTGCACGATCCGACCAGGTGGAAGCGGTACCAAGGGCCATACCGGCAGGTTAGACGGGGGCCGGTGGACGCCGAAGCGCTGTCCATCCCTTGGACGCGGAAATGAGACGGCGGGCGGGCGGAAGGGGAGGACGGGACGGCATCAGCCGAGCCGGGCGCGGACCCGCCGGGCGAGGTCGGCGGCGGCCGCACCCGGGTCGGAGGCCTCGGTGAGGGCCCGGACGACCACGACGCGGGAGGCTCCGGCGTCCAGTACCTCGTCCAGGTTCGACGCGTCGATCCCGCCGATGGCGAACCACGGCCGGTCCTGCGCGAGGGAGGCCGCGTGGCGGACCAGCCCGAGTCCGGGGGCGTGGCGGCCGGGCTTGGTGGGAGTGGGCCAGCACGGGCCGGTGCAGAAGTAGTCGACTCCGGGCTCGGCGGCGGCCGCGTCGGCCTCGGCCTCGGAGTGGCAGGAGCGCCCGATGAGGACCTCCCGGCCGAGGACGGCGCGGGCGGCGGGCACCGGGATGTCGCCCTGGCCCAGATGCAGCACGTCCGAGCCGATGGCGTGCGCGACGTCGGCGCGGTCGTTGACGGCGAGCAGCTTGCCGTGGCGGCGGGCCGCGTCGGCGAACACCTGGAGGTGCTCGAGCTCTTCGCCGGCCTCCATGCCCTTGTCGCGGAGCTGGACGATGTCCACGCCGCCGACGAGGACGGCGTCCAGGAACTCCGGGAGGTCGCCCTGCCGCTTGCGGGCGTCCGTGCACAGGTAGAGCCGGGCGTCGGACAGCTGGGCGGCGATGGCGGACATGGGTACCCCCGGGTGGTGTGTCTCGTTCGTACGTACGCGGTGTGCGGGACCCGGCAAGGGACCCGCACACCGCGTGTGGCATTGCGCCGTGTACTGCTACTGCTACTGCGACTGCTGTTTCTGCTGCCGCTACTGCTGCTCCTGCGGGATCGGGTCAGATGGCGAGCGCCTGAGCGCGGCGCTTCACCTCCGTGCCGCGATTCTCGCCCAGCGCCTGCACCGGGGTGCCCGGCAGCGTGTCGTCGGGGGTGAACAGCCACTCCAGGATCTCCATGTCGGAGAACCGGTCGTCGCGGAGCACGGTCAGCAGGCCGACCAGGCCCTTGACGATCTTGTCCCCGTCGATGAAGGCCGCGGGCACCTGGAGGGAACGGTTCTCGCCGCGACGCACCGCGAGCAGCTGACCTTCCTTGACCAGCTGGCGGACCTTCGTCACTTCGATGTCGAGCTTCTCCGCGATGTCGGGGAGGTACAGCCAGGCGGGAACAAGGGCATCGATCTTTGCGTCAATCTCGGTCACGGGCACAAGCCTGCCATCTCGCTAGAGCAGCGTCGACTTCAGCGCGACCGCCGGATCGGCGACCCGGGCCGGGTCGAGGGCCGCGCCCGACTCGATGAGGCGCCGGCCCTGGGCCAGGTCGCGCGGGCGGCCCACCGCGAGGACCGCGACCAGACGGCCGTCGCGCAGCCAGCAGACCGACCAGGTCTCGGCCGCCGGGTCCCCGCGCCACAGCATGGTGTCCGCGCCGCCGTGGTGGCCCGCGTACTGCACGAAGCGGCCGAACTGCTCCGACCAGAAGTACGGGACCGGGTCGTAGACCTGGCCCGCGGAGCCGGGGGCCACCGAGTCCCGCGCCGCCGAGCCCGGGGCCGCCGAGTCCCGCGCCGCCGAGCCCTGGGCGACGACGTTCGCGGCGACCGCCCTCGGGCCCTGCAGCGCGTTGTCCCAGTGGTGCACGAGCAGGCGCGTGCCGTACCGCGCCGACGGGAAGGAAGCGCAGTCCCCCACCGCGTACACCCCGGGTACCGAGGTCCGCAGGTGCTCGTCCGCGACGACCGCGCCGTCCGGGCCCAGCTCGACCCCGGACCCGGCGAGCCAGTCCGTCGCGGGGCGGGCCCCGATGCCCACCACGACGGCCCCGGCCGCGAGCTCGCGGCCGTCCGCCAGGAGGACCCTGCCTGCCTCGACCGAGGCCACGCGCGCGCCGGTCAGCAGCGTGGCGCCCGCCTGCGCGTACCAGCGCCCCATCGGCTCGGCGACCTCCGCCGGCAGGGCCCCGGCGAGGACCCGGTCGGCCGCTTCGACCACCGTCACCTCGCAGCCGGCCTCGCGCGCCGCCGTGGCGAACTCCGCGCCGATCCAGCCCGCGCCGACGACCACCACCGCCGATCCGGTCGCCAGGACGGGGCGCAGCCGGGCCGCGTCGTCCAGGGTGCGCAGCAGGTGCACGCCGGGGACCCCCTCCGCACCGGGCAGGGTGAGCGGTCGCGCGCCGGTCGCCAGCACGAGGACCCCGTACGGGACCGGGCCCGCCTCGGTGTCCACCTCGTGCTCCGCGGCGCGCAGGCCGGTCACTTCGACGCCGAGCCGCAGTTCGATGCCGAGCCCCTCGAAGTCGACGTCGAAGGCAGAGTCCTCGGCCTTGCCGAGGAGCACCGCCTTGGACAGCGGGGGGCGGTCGTAGGGCTGGTGGGGTTCGGCACCCAGGAGGGTGACGGGGCCGGTCCAGCCCTGTTCCCGCAGGGCGACCGCGGTCTGGACCCCGGCCATTCCGGCGCCGACGACGACGGCGCGCTGGGTGTGTTCGGTCTGTTCCGTCTGCTCGCTCACCCGGCCCACCCTAATCATCTGATGGCCCGTCAGGAATAGCGGGCGGGGCCGGTCCGGTCCCCGGGCGTGCGCCGGGACCGGGGAGGCAGCCTTACCGGCCGTCGGCCCCGGCGTTACTCTGGCCACCGAACCTATCGCGGGAGTCCGGGCGCACCGGGCTGAGAGGGAGGCTGGCCGGCCTCCGACCGTACGAACCTGATCCGGGTCATGCCGGCGAAGGGAGGGGCTGGACGCCCATGCATTCATCCGTGCGCACGACCGCGCATCCATCCGCACACCCGTCCGGGAAGAGCCGCAGTTCCGGATACGACGTCCTCGTCATCGGGGGCGGCATCATCGGCCTGGTCACCGCCTGGCGGGCGGCCCGCGCCGGACTGCGCACCGCCCTCGCCGATCCGGCGCCCGGCGGCGGCGCCGCGCAGGTCGCGGCCGGCATGCTCGCCGCCGTCACCGAACTGCACTACGGCGAGGAGACCCTGCTCGGGCTGAACCTCGCCTCCGCCGCCCGCTACCCGCAGTTCGCCGCCGACCTGGCCGACGCCAGCGGCGGCATGGACATCGGCTACCGCGCCTGCGGCACCCTCGCCGTCGCCCTCGACTCCGACGACCGCCTCCACCTGCGCGAACTGCACGCGCTCCAGCGTCGCTGCGGCCTGGAATCGCAGTGGCTGACCGGCCGCGAGTGCCGCCGCCTGGAGCCCATGCTGGCCCCGGGCGTACGCGGCGGCCTGCGCGTGGACGGCGACCACCAGGTCGACCCGCGCCGCCTCTCGGCCGCGCTGCTGGCCGCCTGCGAGCGCGCGGGGGTGTCCTTCCACCGGGCGGCCGCCTCCCGGCTGCTGACCGGCGCCGACCGGGCCGTCGGCGCGGTCCTCGACGACCGGGACGCCACCGAGGTGCGTGCCGACCAGGTGGTGCTGGCGGCGGGCTCGCTCAGCGGCCGGCTGGACGGCGTACCGCCCGAGGTCGTGGCCCCCGTACGGCCGGTGAAGGGCCAGGTGCTGCGGCTCTCGGTGCCGCCCGCGTACGCGCCGTTCCTGTCCCGGACCGTACGGGCCGTCGTGCGCGGCAGCCACGTCTACCTGGTGCCGCGCGAGAACGGCGAGCTCGTCATCGGCGCCACCAGCGAGGAACTCGGCTGGGACACCACCGTCACCGCGGGCGGGGTCTACGAGCTCCTGCGCGACGCCCACGAGCTGGTGCCCGGCATCACCGAACTCCCGCTGGTGGAGACCCGGGCCGGGCTGCGACCCGGTTCGCCGGACAACGCCCCGCTGCTCGGCCCCACCGACCTGCCGGGCCTGCACCTGGCCACCGGGCACTACCGCAACGGGGTCCTGCTGACCCCGCTGACCGGCGACGTCATGGCGGAGCTGCTGACCACCGGCGAACTGCCGGAGATCGCCCGCCCCTTCACCCCGCGCCGCTTCGCCCTCACGCGACAGGAGTCGTACGCATGACCATCTCCGTCAACGGCGAGCCGCTCGAGATCGCGGCCGGCACCATGCTCGCGGCCGTGATCGCCACGCTCACCCAGGCCACCAAGGGGGTCGCCGCGGCCCTCAACGAGACCGTGGTGCCGCGCGGCCAGTGGCCCTACACCTCCGTGTCGGACGGCGACCGCGTCGAGGTCCTCACCGCGGTTCAGGGAGGCTGACCCGATGGCCGACGACGTCTTCACCCTGGGCGGCCGGACCTTCTCCTCGCGCCTGATCATGGGCACGGGCGGGGCCCCCAGCCTGGACATCCTGGAGCGGGCCCTGCTCGCGTCCGGTACGGAACTCACCACGGTCGCGATGCGGCGCCTCGATCCCACGGTCCAGGGCTCGGTGCTGTCCGTCCTGACCCGGCTCGGGATCGCGGTGCTGCCCAACACGGCGGGCTGCTTCACGGCGGGCGAGGCCGTGCTGACGGCCCGGCTGGCGCGCGAGGCCCTCGGCACCGACTGGATCAAGCTGGAGGTCGTCGCGGACGAGCGGACGCTCCTGCCCGACGGGGTCGAGCTGCTGGACGCGGCGGAGATCCTGGTCGACGAGGGCTTCACGGTGCTGCCCTACACGAACGACGACCCGGTGCTCGCGCGGAAGCTGGAGGACGTGGGCTGCGCGGCGATCATGCCGCTGGGGTCTCCGATCGGCTCCGGGATGGGCATCCGCAACCCGCACAACTTCGAGCTCATGGTCGAGCGGGCGGGCGTCCCCGTCATCCTGGACGCGGGCGCCGGCACCGCCTCGGACGTGGCCCTGGCCATGGAGCTGGGCTGCTCGGCCGTGATGCTCGCCTCGGCGGTGACCCGCGCGCAGCTGCCCGTCCTGATGGCCGCGGCGATGCGGGACGCGGTCTCGGCGGGCCGCCTGGCCTTCCGGGCGGGCCGCATCCCCCAGCGCCGCTTCGCCGAAGCCTCTTCCCCGACGGAGGGCCGCGCGGCCCTCGACCCGGAGCGCCCGGCGTTCTGACGGCGCGGCCGTACGGGTTCCGGTGCGCGGGGGCATCACCCCCTCGCGCCCCGGTCGGGGCGGCTGCGCCGGTCGAGCCCAGTGCGGGTCTACTCGACCGCGCGCCGGTCGGCCGGGAGTACTTCCTCAACACCTCCGGGGGAGCACCTAATGAGTGGTGCTCAGCCGCTCCGTGGCGGACGCCCCGCCGGCTGCCAGCCGCTGTGTGATCCGGTCGAACAAGTCCGTCAGGGGCCCACCGACGTCCTGGCCGAACTCGGTCAGCCCGTAGGTGACTTGGGGTGGCGTCGTCGGCTCGACCTTCCGCCAGACCAGGTCGTCCTGGACCAGTGCGCGCAGTGTCTGGGCGAGCATCTTCTCGCTGATGCCCTGGATGCTGTCGCGCAGCTCGTAAAACCGAAGGTCGGTGCTCCGCAAGGAGATCAGCACCCAGATTCCCCACCTGCTGGTCACGTGGTCGACCACGTCGCGCGCTGGGCAGTCGGTGTGAAACACCTCATACCGATGGCCCGCCTCAACCTGCGTCAGCTGCGCACCTTCTCCCATGTCCGGAGCTTACCTCTGGGTGTGTTCTTACGAAAAGTAAGCCCGCCTCCTAGCGTCAATTTCCGCAGTGCACAACGGACTAGGAGCCGAACATGATCGTGGTGACCGGAGCTACCGGGAATGTGGGCCGACCTTTGACGCAGGCCCTGGCCAAGGCGGGCGAGCAGGTGACGGCGGTGTCACGGCACGCGGCGGCAATGCCGGCCGGGGTCCGGCACGTGTCGGCCGACCTGGCCGAGCCGCAGGGCCTCACCCCCGCTTTGGACGGGGCGAAGGCGCTGTTCCTCCTGCTGTCCGGCGACCTGCACGCACCCGGAGCCAGGCCGACCGACATCATCGACCTGGCTGCTGCCAGCGGGGTCCGCCGAGTCGTCCTGCTGTCTTCGCAGGGCGTGGCGACGAGGCCGCTCGGCCCGTCGCGGATCGCGATGCGCGCAGTGGAGGACGCGTTGAGAGGGTCCGGCCTGGACTGGGCCGTCCTACGACCGGGCGGCTTCGCCTCCAACGCCATGGCGTGGGCGGAGTCCGTCCGCACACGAGGGACGGTCGCCGCACCCTTCGGCGATGTCGGGGTTCCGGTCGTCGACCCGGCGGACATCGCCGAGGTCGCGGCGGCCTGCCTGCTGGACGACCGGCACACCGGCGGAACCTTCGAGCTGACCGGGCCCTCGGTGATCACACCCCGACAGCAGTCGGAGGCCATCGCCGCCGCGCTCGGCTCGCCGGTGCGGTTCCACGAACTCACCCGCGAGGAGGCCAAAGCCGCGATGACCCGGTTCGTGCCGCCGGAGCTCGCCGACGACACCCTGGACATCATTTCCGCCCCGAACCCCGCCGAACTGCGGATCAGCTCGGACGTGGGACGAGTCCTCGGTCGCGCTCCGCGCCCCTTCGACAACTGGGTCGCCCGCAACATCGCCGCTTTTCGCTGAGGCACGACTCAGCTGAAGCGCCCGGGCCGCCCCGTGCGACCACGGCCGCACGGGGCGGCCCCGTAGCGTCACCGCCTCCCGGAGCGGGGGCCCGTACGGCCGCACCGTCACAGGTCGGCTGCAACCCCGGGGACCCGGGACGGGCCCCCACCCGGCCCTCGTAGAATCTCCGGGTGGACACGACCCTGGATGACCCCCTCGTCGGGCGGACGCTCGACGGCCGCTACCGCGTGGACGCCCGCATCGCGGCCGGCGGCATGGCCACGGTCTACCGGGCCGTGGACACCCGCCTCGACCGCATCCTCGCGCTGAAGGTGATGCACCCGGCGCTCGCGGCCGACGGCGGCTTCGTCGACCGGTTCATCCGCGAGGCCAAGTCCGTCGCCCGCCTCGCCCACCCCAACGTGGTGGCCGTCTTCGACCAGGGCACGGACGGGCCGTACACCTACCTCGCCATGGAGTACGTCTCCGGCTGCACCCTGCGCGACCTGCTGCGCGAGCGCGGAGCGCTCCAGCCGCGCGCGGCCCTGGACATCCTCGAACCGGTCCTCGCCGCCCTCGGCGCCGCGCACCGGGCCGGCTTCGTGCACCGGGACATGAAGCCCGAGAACGTGCTGATCGGCGACGACGGCCGCGTCAAGGTGGCCGACTTCGGGCTGGTCCGGTCGGTCGACGCCGTCACGAACACCACCGGCTCCATCCTGGGAACCGTCTCCTACCTCGCACCCGAGCAGATCCAGAACGGGGTCACCGACACCCGCGTGGACGTCTACGCCTGCGGGGTCGTGCTCTACGAGATGCTCACCGGCGCCAAGCCCCACACCGGCACCAATCCCGCGCAGGTCCTCTACCAGCACCTCAACGAGGACGTGCCGCCCCCGTCCGCCATCGTCCCCGGACTGCCCGCCGCGCTCGACGAGCTCGTCGCCTACGCCACCGCGCGCGACCCCGAGCTGCGCCCCCGCGACGCGGCCGGGCTCCTCGGACTGGCCATAGAAGCCCGCGCGCAGCTCGCCGAGGCCGAGCTGGACGCGGTACCGCCGCAGGCGCGCGCCGCGGAGCGGACGGCCGCCGAGGACCGCACCAGCGTGATCGCCCGGCCCGTGGCCCCGCCCGTCTCCCACACCTCCCGGCTCGCCTCGCCGCCGCTGCCGCCCGCGCCCGCGGCCGGACCGCGGATCCGCCGCCGCGGCGTGCTGCTCGTCGTCGTCGGCGTACTGCTCGCCCTCGGCTTCGGCACGGGTGTCTGGTACATCAGCTCGGGTCAGTTCACCAAGGTGCCGAACCTGCTCGGCAAGACCGAGGCGGAGGCCAAGTCCCAGCTGTCGGCGGCCGGCCTCGGAGTGAAACGGATCGACCGGAAGTTCAGCGCCGGCTTCGCCAAGGGGACGGTGATGAACACCGATCCCGCGGGCGGCAAGCGCATCCGCGGCAACGCGGCGGTCGTCGTCACCATCTCGCGCGGCCCCGAGGTCGTGGCGGTGCCCAACGTGAAGGGCAAGCCGCTGGAGGCGGCCAAGACCGAGCTGACCTCGGCCGGTCTCGCCCTCGGGATCGTCACGCACGCCTTCAGTCAGGACGTCGCCCAGGGCTCGGTGATCAGTACGGATCCGGCGGCGGACGGCCCGAAGCGCGCCCTGGACACCGCGGTCTCGATCGTGGTCAGCAAGGGCCGCCCGGTGCAGGTCCCGAGCGTCGCCGGCAAGCCCCTCGACCAGGCCCGGACCGCTCTGGAGGGGCTGGGCCTGAAGGTGGAGACCGCTCCCGAGCAGGTCAACTCCCCCTCCCCCGCCGGTACGGTCGCCAATCAGTCGGTGGCCGCCGGCACCCAGGCCGCGGCCGGCGACGCGGTCACGCTCACCGTGTCCAAGGGCCCCCGCCAGGTCCAGGTGCCGGACGTCACCGGCCAGGAGTCGGACGCGGCCCGCAAGACCCTGGAGGGCCTGGGCTTCAAGGTGAAGGTCGACAAACCGTTCCTCTCCTTCAGCAACACCGTCGACTCCCAGTCGGTACCCGGCGGCCAGAGCGCCGCCGAGGGCAGCACGATCACCATCAGGACCAAGGGGCTGTAGCACCACGCCATGAGCAATTCGATGAGCCGCAATCCAGTGGGCGGGCACGTCCCGGTGGCGGGCGGGCTCGCCGCGGTCGGCCTGGCCTACGCCCGTGAGATGGGCGCCGAGGCCGTCCAGGTCTTCGTCGCGAACCCGCGCGGCTGGGCCACGCCGCTCGGCAACCCGGCGCAGGACGAGCTGTTCCGCGAGAGCTGCGCGGCCGAGTCGGTCCCGGCGTACGTGCACGCGCCCTATCTGATCAACTTCGGCTCGCACACCGAGGCGACCGTCGAGAAGTCGGTGGAATCGCTGCGGCACTCGCTGCGCCGGGCCCGCGCGATCGGGGCGCTCGGCGTGGTCGTGCACACCGGCTCGGCGACCGGGGGCCGCCCGCGCGAGGCGGCGTACGCGCAGATCAGGCAGCACATGCTGCCGCTGCTGGACGAGCTGACGCACGAGGACGACCCCTTCCTGCTGCTGGAGTCGACGGCCGGGCAGGGTTCCTCGCTGTGCTCGCGGAGCTGGGACTTCGGCCCGTACTTCGACGCGCTCGACCATCATCCGAAGCTGGGGATCTGCCTCGACACCTGCCACGTCTTCGCCGCCGGGCACGACCTGGCGGAGCCGGGCGGGACGAAGCAGACCCTGGACCTGCTGGTGGACACCGTGGGCGAGGGCCGGCTGAAGCTGGTCCACGCGAACGACTCCAAGGAGGGCGTGGGCGCCCACAAGGACCGGCACGAGAACATCGGGCGGGGCCACATCGGCCGGGACGCCTTCGCGGAGCTGTTCACGCACCCGGCGATGGAGGGCGTACCGCTGATCACGGAGACGCCGGGCGGCAAGGAAGGGCACGCGGCGGACGTGGCGCTGCTGAAGGAGCTCCGCGACTTCGGCTGATCTTGAGGAATACCCCCGGGGGGTATACGGTTCTGTCTTGTCGACAGGGTCGCTACTCGGGTTTCCCACAGGGGGTCGTCATGGAGCACACGCACCACCACGGGCACGACGAACAGCACGAACACCAGCACCACGAGCAGCACGAGCACCACGCCCACCACGAACACACGGGCGGACACGGCACCGCGAAGGTCAGCTGGGCGATGGCGGCGAAGGCCACCCTGCACTGCCTGACCGGATGCGCCATCGGCGAGGTGCTCGGCATGGTCATCGGCACCGCGCTCGGCTGGGGGAACGTGCCGACGATGGCCCTCGCGATCGTCCTCGCGTTCTTCTTCGGCTACGCGCTCACCCTGCGCGGGATCCGCTCGGCCGGCGTGGACCTCCGTACGGCCGTCCGGGTGGCTCTGGCGGCGGACACCCTTTCGATCGCCGTCATGGAGCTGATCGACAACGGGGTGATCGTCCTCTGGCCAGGCGCCATGGACGCCATGCTCTCGGACGCGCTGTTCTGGATCGCCCTCGCGATCTCGCTCGCCCTGGCCTTCGTCGTCACGACCCCGGTCAACCGGTGGATGATCGGCCGGGGCAAGGGGCACGCCGTCGTACACCAGTACCACCACTGAACCGGGGGGAGCGGTGGCGGGAGCGGGAGCGCGGCGGACGGGCCCTACAGCTCGGGGCCGTCCCCCGGCTCCTCCTGGTAGGAGTAGCGCTGCTCCCGCCAGGGGTCGCCGATGTTGTGGTAGCCGCGCTCCTCCCAGAAGCCGCGGCGGTCGGCGGTCATGTACTCGATGCCGCGGACCCACTTGGGGCCCTTCCACGCGTACAGGTGCGGCACGACGAGCCGCAGCGGGAACCCGTGTTCGGCGGTGAGCAGCTCACCGCCCTGGTGGGTGGCGAAGAGGGCCCGCCCGGAGGAGAAGTCGGCGAGGCGCATATTGGAGCTGAAGCCGTACTCGGCCCACACCATCACGTGCGTGACCTGCGGGGACGGCGGCGCGAGGTCGAGGATCGTGCGGGTGAGCACCCCGCCCCATTCGGCGCCCGTCATGCTGAACTTCGTCACGCAGTGCAGGTCCGCCACGACGGACTCGAACGGCAGGGCCGCGAACTCCTCGTGGTTCCAGCAGTGCTTCTCGCCGTCGGCGGTAGCGCCGAAGACGCGGAACTCCCAGCGGTCGGGCTTGAACTTGGGCACCGGACCGTAGTGGGTGACCGGCCAGCCTCGCTGCAACCGCTGCCCCGGGGGAAGCTCCAGCTGCTCTGATCCCGGAGATTCCCGGCTTTCCGGCTGACCCATGTCTCCATGGTGACAGACGTCGCGGGGTGGTCATGACCAGCTGCGACCCGATTCGGGCAAGTCCCTGCAACTCCCACTAAGGAGGCACTTACTGGACGGCTTCCGACGGCGGTGCGAGGATGCGCGCACCTGCCCAGTCACATTGCTGACATTGCTTGGAAGGAGCCTCTGCGATGCAGGGCGACCCCGAGGTCCTCGAATTTCTGAACGAGCAGCTGACCGGTGAGCTGACCGCCATCAACCAGTACTGGCTGCACTACCGCATCCAGGACAACAAGGGATGGACCAAGCTCGCCAAGTACACGCGTGAAGAGTCCATCGATGAGATGAAGCACGCGGACAAGATCACCGAGCGCATCCTGATGCTCGACGGTCTGCCGAACTACCAGCGCCTCTTCCACGTGCGCGTAGGTCAGACGCTGACGGAGATGTTCCAGGCGGACCGGCAGGTCGAGGTCGAGGCGATCGACCGCCTCAAGCGCGGCATCGAGGTCATGCGCGGCAAGGGTGACGTCACCTCGGCGCGGCTCTTCGAGGAGATCCTGGAGGACGAGGAGCACCACATCGACTACCTCGACACCCAGCTGGAGCTCATCGAGTCCATCGGCGAGGCGCTCTACATCGCGCAGCTCATCGAACAGCCCAGCTGACCGGTCCGGCGGGCTGGGGCCCTACGCCGCTTCCGCGAGCACGGGCGGGGCCACGAGCGCCGAGTCGGCGGCGAGCACGGCGGCGGCGTCGCCCTTCTCCAGCAGCTCACGGCGCGGGCAGGCCCCGCGGCCGAGGAGGCCCTGGATGGTGCGCACGCAGGAACCGCAGTCGGTGCCGGCCTTGGTGGCGGACGCGATCTGGCGCGGGGTGCAGGCCCCGGCGGCCGCGTGGTCCTTGACCTGCTCGTCGGTGATCCCGAAGCAAGAGCAGACGTACACGCGGTTCACCTCCCTGACAGGAACGGTTCGGCGAGCCATCCCGTATTCGGTGAGGCTTACCTAACCGTACCGAAAGTTAGGCAAGCCTAAAAGCCCTGGACATGACGATGGGGCGCGGATCACATCGATCCGCGCCCCATCGTCGTCGAAAGCTACAACGTCAAGATCGCGCCTACTGGTCGCGGTACATCTCGGCCACCAGGAACGCCAGGTCCAGGGACTGGCTGCGGTTCAGGCGGGGGTCGCAGGCCGTCTCGTAGCGCTGGTGCAGGTCGTCGACGAAGATCTCGTCGCCGCCGCCCACGCACTCGGTGACGTCGTCACCGGTGAGCTCGACGTGGATGCCGCCCGGGTGGGTGCCGAGGCCCTTGTGGACCTCGAAGAAGCCCTTGACCTCGTCGAGCACGTCGTCGAAACGCCGCGTCTTGTGTCCGGAGGCCGCCTCGAAGGTGTTGCCGTGCATCGGGTCGGTGACCCAGACGACGTTCGCGCCGGAGGCGGTGACCTTCTCGACCAGCTCGGGGAGCTTGTCGCGGACCTTGTCGGCGCCCATGCGGACGACGAAGGTCAGCCGGCCCGGCTGGCGGTCGGGGTCCAGGCGGTCGATGTACGTCAGCGCCTCGTCCACCGTGGTGGTGGGGCCGAGCTTGACGCCGATCGGGTTGGCGATCTGCGAGCAGAACTCGATGTGCGCGTGGTCCAGCTGGCGGGTGCGCTCACCGATCCAGACCATGTGGCCGGAGGTGTCGTACAGCTTGCCGGTGCGCGAGTCCGTACGGGTGAGGGCGCCCTCGTAGTCGAGGAGCAGCGCCTCGTGCGAGGAGTAGAACTCGACCGCCTTGAACTCGGCCGGGTCCGTGCCGCACGCCTTCATGAAGTTCAGCGCGTTGTCGATCTCCCGCGCGAGCTGCTCGTAGCGCTGCCCGGAGGGGGAGGACTTCACGAAGTCCTGGTTCCAGGCGTGGACCTGGCGCAGGTCGGCGTATCCGCCGGTGGTGAAGGCGCGCACCAGGTTCAGCGTGGAGGCGGAGGCGTGGTACATGCGCTTCAGCCGCTCGGGGTCCGGGATCCGGGCCTCTTCGGTGAAGGGGAAGCCGTTGACGGAGTCGCCGCGGTAGGTCGGCAGGGTGATGCCGTCGCGGGTCTCGGTGTCCTTCGAACGCGGCTTGGAGTACTGGCCCGCGATGCGGCCGACCTTGACGACCGGCACGGAGGCCGCGTACGTCAGGACGGCGCTCATCTGGAGCAGCGTCTTCAGCTTGGCGCGGATGTGGTCGGCGGAAACGGCGTCGAAGGCCTCGGCGCAGTCGCCGCCCTGCAGCAGGAACGCCTCGCCCTTGGCGACGGCTCCCAGACGGGTGCGCAGCTGGTCGCACTCACCCGCGAAAACGAGGGGAGGATACGACTCGAGGTCCGCGACGACAGCGCGCAGGGCCTCGGCATCGGGGTACGAAGGCTGCTGCGCCGCGGGAAGGTCTCGCCAGGTCGCCTTGGCGGCGGGGGCATGGGATTCAGCGTTCACGGTCACCCCACACACATTACGGCGTCCCACGGCACGTCCAGCCCGACGCCCACTCCGTGAGACGGATGTCTCTGGATGTGTACCCGCCCGTTCACCACCCCTGGTGGGCTAGGGTTCACCGCATGTACGCGCACTGCGACAAGAACTGGTGGTGGACCGCTCCCGGCGGCCCGCCCCTCGTGCGTACCTGAAGACACGAACGACGCGAAGGCCGCCCCGAGGGGCGGCCTTCCGTGTTTCGCGGAGCGCCGGCCGTCCCTCCACCACCCGGAAGGACGCCCATCCATGCCAATGTCCATGGACCCCAGCCGACCGCACGACCCGCACGGACTGCTCGCACTGACCGCCGCGACGGCTCCGCCGTTCGCGCTGCTGCGCCGCCGCACGCCCGGCCGCGACCACGACACCGTCGAGGTCCTGATCGGCCGGGTCCACGAGGCCGAGCGCCTCGCCGACCTGCCCGTCGGCGAGCGGCCGGCCCTCGCGCTCGTCCCGTTCCGGCAGCTGCGGGAGCGCGGTTTCGACGTGCGGGACGACGGCACGCCGCTGAGCGTGCTGGTCGCCGACGAGGCGTACGAGATCCCGCTGGCGCAGGCCCTGGCCGCGCTGCCGGACCACGAGGTGCGGGTCGACGGCGGCGGCTTCGACGTCCCCGACGAGGAGTACGCGCGGACCGTCCGGCGCGTCATCGAGGACGAGATCGGCCGCGGCGAGGGCGCGAACTTCGTCATCCGGCGCACCTACGAGGGCCGGATCGACGGCTTCGGCCGCGCCGACGCGCTCGCACTGTTCCGGCGGCTGCTGGAGGGCGAGCGGGGCGCGTACTGGACGTACGTGGTCCACACCGGGGACCGGACGCTCGTCGGGGCCAGCCCCGAGGTGCACGTGCGGATGTCCGGGGGCACGGTCGTGATGAACCCGATCAGCGGGACGTACCGGTATCCGGCCGGGGGGCCGACGGCGGAGTCCCTCCTCTCCTTCCTCGGGGACCGCAAGGAGACCGAGGAGCTGTCCATGGTCGTGGACGAGGAGCTCAAGATGATGTGCACGGTCGGGGACATGGGCGGGGTGGTAGTCGGCCCCCGGCTCAAGGAGATGGCGCACCTCGCGCACACCGAGTACGAACTGCGCGGCCGCTCCTCGCTGGACGTGCGGGAGGTCCTGAAGGAGACCATGTTCGCGGCGACGGTGACCGGGTCCCCGGTGCAGAACGCCTGCCGGGTCATCGAGCGGTACGAGACGGGCGGGCGCGGGTACTACGCGGGCGCGCTGGCGCTGCTGGGCGTCGACGGGTCCGGTGCGCAGACGCTGGACTCGCCGATCCTCATCCGCACGGCCGACATCGCCCCGGACGGCGCGCTGCGGGTGCCCGTCGGGGCCACGCTCGTCCGGCACTCCGACCCGGCGGGCGAGGTGGCCGAGACGCACGCGAAGGCGGCGGGCGTCCTGGCGGCGCTGGGGGTGCGCCCGGCGGCCCCGCGGCCGGTCGCCGCCGCACCCGGCCTCGGCTCCGACCCCGGGGTCCAGGCGGCGCTGGCCGCCCGGCGGCGCGACCTGGCACCGTTCTGGCTCCGGATGCAGGAGCGGCCGGCGGTGGTGACGGGCCACGCGCTCGTGGTGGACGGCGAGGACACCTTCACCTCGATGCTGGGGCACGTGCTGCGGGTGGCCGGGCTGGAGGTGACCGTACTGCGTCACGACGACCCGGGCCTGCGGGCGGCGGCCCTGGCCTGGGACGGGCCGATCGTGCTGGGTCCCGGCCCGGGGGACCCGGCGGACCCCTCGGACCCGAAGATGGTGCTGCTGCGCGGGCTGACGGCGCAGCTCCTGGCCTCGCACCGGGGCGGACTGCTCGGGGTCTGCCTCAGCCACCAGCTGCTGGCGGCCGAGCTGGGGCTCCCGCTGGTCCGCAAGGCGGAGCCGGCGCAGGGGGCGCAGACCCGGATCTCGCTGTTCGGGGCGCAGGAGGTGGTGGGCTTCTACAACACGTACGCGGCCCACTGCCCGCAGGAGCTGGAGCAGTCCCTGGCCCTGCGGGGCATCGAAGTCTCCCGGGACTCCGTCACGGGCGAGGTGCACGCGCTGCGCTCCACCGCCGGCGGCTTCGCGAGCGTCCAGTTCCACCCGGAGTCGGTCCTGACCCTGCGGGGTGCGGAGCTGGTCCGGGAGCTGCTGGCGGGGATCAGAACCGCCACGCCGGCGTAACTATGCCGCAGGCGAGCGGAAGCCGCGGACCAGGCTCCAGGTGAGCAACGGGCCCAGCGGGAGCATCGCGTAGAACGCCGCCCCGAACTCGCCCATCGCCAGGGCGACGAGGGGTGGTATCGACAGCACGTGGTCGGCGCAGGTCAGCCACGGGTCGATCCGGGCACCGGGCCCGGCCCGGAGGGCACGCGTCAGCGCACGGGCGGCCGACAGCAGTTGGAGGGCGGCCAGGACCACCAGGGCCCAGAAGAACACTGCGGGTATGTGCACGCGGGTGAATCTAGGCCCCTGGTCAGGCCCTCCCCTCCGGGGGGTCACTCCTGCGGCGACAGCGTGTTCTCGGAGCGGCGGCCCGCCAGGTAGTCCGCGACGTTGGTGACCGTGGTGTCGATGATCTGGCCCACCGCGTCGTGGGTGTAGTACGCCTGGTGGGAGGTGACGACCACGTTGGGGAAGGTGATCAGGCGGGCGAGGGTGTCGTCCTCGACGGCCACCAGGGACCTGTCCAGGAAGAAGAGGCCGGCCTCCGCTTCGTACACGTCCAGGCCCACGCCCGCGAAGCGGCCGGACCGCAACTCCGTGACCAGCGCGTCCGTGTCGACCAGGCCGCCACGGCTGGAGTTCACCAGGATCGCGTCGTCCTTCATCATCTTCAGCGCCTCCGGGCCGATGACGTGGTGCGTGGACTCCAGCAGCGGGACGTGCAGGCTGATGAGGTCCGAGGACGAGAAGAGCGTCTCCTTGTCCACGTACTTCATGCCCAGTTCCACGCACGCCGGGTTCTGCACCACGTCCCAGCCCAGCAGGTCCATCCCGAAGCCGTGCGCGATCCGGGTGAACGCCTCGCCGATCTTGCCGGTGCCGAGCACGCCCACCGTGCGGCCCCGCATGTCGCGGCCCATCAGGCCGTTCAGCCGGAAGTCGAAGTCCCGCGTGCGGTTCGAGGCGCGGACGATCCGCCGGTTCACCGCCAAGGCCAGGGTCCACGCGAACTCGGCCACCGAGTACGGGGAGTAGTACGACACCCGGCTGACCGTCAGGCCGAGCTCGCGCGCGACCGGCAGGTCGATGTTGTTGAAGCCCGTGGAGCGCTGGGCGATCATCTTCGTCCCGCCCGCCGCCAGGATCCGCAGGACGCGCCCGCTCAGGTCCGCGTTCACGCTCGACGAGACGATCTCGTACCCGGCCGCGATGGGGGCGGTGTCCTCGCTCAGGAAGACGTCCAGGCAGCGCACCGCGTGCTGCCCGGCGAAGGCCCTCTCGATGAGCGGCCTCTCGTCTGCCTGCACCCCGAATGCCAGGATTTCCACGTTCGCTCCCGTGCTGCGCGAAAGATTCGGATCATGGGTCGTTCGTCACCTTACGACCCGTGATCCGCCTCCGCGGCCCGGCTCAGCCGAAGAACACCCCGGCCTCCTGGTACAGCGCCGGGTCCACCGTCTTGAGCTGCGCCGTCGCCTCCGCGATCGGCACCCGCACGATGTCCGTGCCCTGTAGCGCGACCATCTTGCCGAAGTCCCCGTCGCGCACCGCGTCGATCGCGTGCAGCCCGAACCGGGTCGCCAGCCACCGGTCGAACGCGCTCGGCGTACCGCCCCGCTGGATGTGGCCGAGCACCGTCGTACGGGCCTCCTTGCCGGTCCGCGCCTCGATCTCCTTGGCCAGCCACTCGCCCACGCCGGAGAGCCGGACGTGCCCGAAAGAGTCCTTCGTCGCGTCCTTCAGGACCATCTCCCCGTCCTTGGGCATCGCGCCCTCCGCGACGCACACGATCGGGGCGTAGCTGGCCTTGAACCGGGAGGTCACCCAGGCGCACACCTGGTCGACGTCGAAGCGCTGCTCCGGGATGAGGATGACGTTGGCGCCGCCGGCGAGGCCCGAGTGCAGGGCGATCCAGCCGGCGTGGCGGCCCATCACCTCGACGACCAGGACCCGCATGTGGGATTCGGCGGTGGTGTGCAGCCGGTCGATCGCCTCGGTGGCGATGCCGACGGCCGTGTCGAAGCCGAAGGTGTAGTCAGTGGCCGACAGGTCGTTGTCGATGGTCTTCGGGACGCCGACGCAGGGGATGCCGTACTCCTCGTACAGCTTGGCGGCCACGCCGAGGGTGTCCTCGCCGCCGATCGCGACGAGGGCGTCCACCTCGTACTTGGCGAGGTTCTCCTTGATCTGGCGGACGCCGTTCTCCAGCTTGAACGGATTGGTGCGCGAGGAGCCGAGGATGGTTCCGCCCCGCGGCAGGATGCCGCGGACGGCGGGGATGCCGAGCGGGACGGTGTTGCCTTCCACCGCTCCGCGCCAGCCGTCCCTGAATCCGATGAACTCGTACGCGTACTCCTGCACGCCCTTGCGCACGACGCTGCGGATGACCGCGTTGAGACCCGGGCAGTCGCCGCCGCCGGTCAGCACTCCGACCTTCATGGAATTTCCCTTCGCCACAGGGCCCGCTGAGGCCGCGGGGCCCGCATGACGGTCACGCTAGTGGTGACTCAGGTCACAGCAAGGTGCCGGTAAGGGTCAATTCCAGTGGAATTACGGGGCGTTGCGTACGCCCGTTCACTCGTACGAGGAACGGTTCGGCTCGTGCGCGCCCTTACACCTCGTCGAGGCCGCGCTCGATCGCGTACCGGACGAGCTCGACCCGGTTGTGCAGCTGGAGCTTGCCCAGGGTGTTCTGCACGTGGTTCTGCACCGTGCGGTGGGAGATGACGAGGCGCTCCGCGATCTGCTTGTACGACAGGCCCTTGGCCACCAGGCGCAGCACCTCGGTCTCCCGGTCGGTCAGCTGGGGGGCCTTCGGCTCGTCGGCGGTGGCCGGCGCGGGGCCGGTGGCCAGGCGCCGGTACTCGCCGAGGACCAGGCCGGCCAGGCCCGGGGTGAAGACGGGATCGCCGGCCGCGGTGCGCCGGACGGCGTCGATGAGCTCCTGGGCTCCGGCGGACTTCAGCAGGTAGCCGGTCGCGCCGGACTTGACCGCCTCCAGGACGTCGGCGTGCTCGCCGCTCGCGGACAGGACGAGCACCCGCAGCGCCGGGTTGGCGCCGACGAGCTCCTTGCAGACCTGGACCCCGGGCATGCCGGGCAGGTTGAGGTCGAGCACCAGGACGTGGGGGCCGGTCGCGTGGGCCCGGCGGACCGCTTCGGGGCCGTCCCCGGCGGTGGCGACCAGGTCGAAGCCGGCCGCGGCCAGGTCCCGGGCGACCGCGTCCCGCCACATCGGGTGGTCGTCGACGACCATGACCTTGATGTCGCCGGGGCCGCCGCCCGTGCTGCCGGTGCCGTCGGTGTTCTCGGTGCCACTGGTGCGACCGGTCGCGTTCTGCTCGTTCACTGGGTGCTCCCCCTCGGTACTTTCAGTTCCACTTCGGTGCCCTGTCCGGGGACGGACACCAGCTCGGCGCTGCCGCCGAGGTCGCGCAGCCGGCCCCGGATGGACAGGGCCACGCCCATCCGCCCCTCGCCCTCCGCCTGGTCGAGCCGGCCCGCCGGGATGCCCGGACCGTCGTCGCGGACGGTCACGATCACCTCGTCGCCCCAGTCCTCGACCAGGATCCAGGCGCTGGCCCCCTCGCCCGCGTGCCTGCGCACGTTGTCCAGCGCGGCCCCGACCGCCGCTGCCAGCTCCCGGGCCGCGGGCACCGGCAGCGGCACCGGGGTGCCCGGCTCGGCGAAGCTCACCCGGGAACCGGCGTGCGGCGCGAGCAGGGTCCGCAGATCGAGCTCGCCCTCGTCGGCTCCCGGCTCCTCGACCTCGTACGCGGCCACGAGCGCGCCGAGCGACTCGTCCCGGGAGATCCGGGACGGGCGCGCCAGCCCGCTGGAGACCAGGGTGCGCAGCGCGACCTCCTGCTCCCCGGCCATCCGGCCGAGCTCCGCGGCCTCTCCGCCCAGTTCGGTGCCGCGCCGCTGGACCATGGCGAGGACCTGGAGGACACCGTCGTGGATGTCGCGGGCGAGGCGTTCGCGCTCGCGGGTGGCGGCCTCGATCTCCAGGGCGCGGGCGAGCGTGGCCTCACTGGCCCGGGCGACCTCGACGACGTAGCCGATGGCGACGGAGGCGACCCAGACCAGCAGCACGTTGTGCAGGGTGTCCCGGGTGGGCTCGCCGCGCTGGACCAGGTTGGCGACGGCGACGAAGGTGGAGGCGAAGGCGGCCCAGCGCCAGCCGCCCTTGAGGGCGAAGGCGAGGACGGCGCCCGCGGTCCAGATGGTGGGGAGGGTGGGGCCGCCGGCCGCTATCCGCGCGTGGGCGTCGGCGAGCGGGGTGAGCAGGATCCCGAGGCAGGCGACGGTGAGGTCGGCGCCCAGGAAGCGCTTGGTGCAGCTGGCGGCGTTCGCCACCTTGGGGAGGGTGACCAGGGTCCAGCCGCCGAGGACCGCCAGATAGCAGACGGCGATCCACGGGCGGTCGAACTTCTTGTACGCGGAGGCGAACAGCAGCACCGCGTAGACCATGGTGAGCAGCCGATAGGCCGTCAGGGCCCGCCACAGCGGCTGCTCGACCGACATGCGGACGACACGCTCGCGCTTCGTCATATCCCCCACCCCCGTGGGCGGCCTCGCCCGCGTGCTGCTACTTGTCGGTCTCCGTGAGCCGGTCGGCCTGGCCGGCCTTCTCGGCCTTGTCCGCCTCGGCCTTGTGGGCCTTCTCGCTCCTGGCCGCGGCCTTCTCGGCGTCGGCGATCTGGCGCTTGGCGGCCGTCGCGTAGATGTCCGCGTACTCCTGGCCGGACAGCTTCATGATCTCGTACATGACCTCGTCGGTCACCGCCCGAAGGATGAACCGGTCCCCGTCCATGCCCTGGTACCGACTGAAGTCCAGCGGCTTGCCGATCCGGATGCCCGGACGCATCAGCTTCGGAACCACCTTGCCGGGCGGCTGGATCTTCTCGGTGTCGATCATCGCCACGGGGATCACGGGCGCGCCGGTGGCCAGTGCCACGCGCGCCAGACCGCCCGGCTTGCCGCGGTACAGGCGGCCGTCGGGTGAACGCGTCCCCTCGGGGTAAATACCGAACAGCTCTCCGCGCCCGATGACCTCGATGCCGCTCTTGATCGCGGCCTCGCCCGCACCGCGCGCACCGGAACGGTCCACCGGCAGCTGTCCGACGCCCTTGAAGAAGGCGGCGGTCAGCTTGCCCTTGACGCCCGGGGAGGTGAAGTACTCCGCCTTCGCGATGAAGGTCACCTTCCGGTCCAGCACGGCCGGGAGGAAGAAGGAGTCGGAGAAGGACAGGTGGTTGCTCGCGAGGATCGCCGGCCCCTCCGCGGGAATGTTCTCGAGGCCCTCCACCCACGGCCTGAAGGCGAGCTTCAGGGAACCGCCGATCGAGAACTTCATTGCGCCGTAGATCAACTCGAAAGCCTTCCTGTGTCTGTCGAACAGACCTTAACCCGTGGCCGCACCCGCAGCGGCCCGACGACCCTGGTCGGTACCACCCCCGTCGCGTACGGTGAAGTCACACAGCGCTACGCACCCCCATGCCCCCTTGAAGGAGACCCTGGTGCCCGTCCTCCCTGGAGCCGAGCCGTTCCGCCACGAGGGCGGAAAGGTCGGTGTCCTCCTCTGCCACGGCTTCACCGGTTCCCCGCAGTCGCTGCGCCCCTGGGCCGAGCATCTGGCGGCGCGCGGGCTGACGGTGTCGCTGCCCCTGCTCCCCGGGCACGGGACCCGCTGGCAGGACATGCAGCTCACGGGCTGGCAGGACTGGTACGCCGAGGTGGACCGTGCGCTGCGGGAGCTGCTGGACGACTGCGACCAGGTGTTCGTCTTCGGGCTGTCCATGGGCGGCGCGCTGACGCTGCGGCTGGCGGCCAAGCACGGGGACTCGATCAGCGGGATCGTCCTCGTCAACCCGGTCAACAAGATCCACGATCCGCTGGCCGTGACCCTTCCCGTGGTCAAGCACTTCGTCCGGTCGCGGCCGGGCATCGCGAGCGACATCGCCAAGCCGGGCTCGGAGGAGGTCGGCTACGACCGGATCCCCACCCGGGCCGCGCACTCCCTGCGGCGGTTCCTGCAGCTGCTGGACACCGAACTCCCGCAGGTGACGCAGCCGCTGCTGCTGCTGCACAGCCCGCAGGACCACGTCGTACGGCCGGCCGACTCTGCGCGGATCCTGGCGCGGGTGTCCTCCACGGACGTCACCGAGACCCTGCTGGAACAGAGCTACCACGTCGCGACGTTGGACCATGACGCGGAGCGGATCTTCGCGGACAGTTATGCGTTCGTCGGACGACTGGCGGAGAGCGTGGGCAGGGAGGGGGCGGCCAGCGGTGGCTGAGCACGAGGAGTCCGCGGGGGGTGTCCCTCCGCTGGACGAGGAAGCGGCGTGGGCGGCGATCGTCGCCGGGTACGGCCAGGAGCCGGCGGACCCGCCCGGCGCGCGGCCCTTCAGACCGATCGAGAACCTGCTCCTGCCGGAGGAGGACGTCAAGCCGTCCCTGCCGGAGTCCGCACCGGAATCCCCGGCGGACTCCGCGCCGGACTCCGCGCCGGATGCCCCGTCCGCGACGGCGCTGGGCAGTTCGGTGGTGTTCGCACCGGGGGTGGGCACGGCGGGCCCCCGGGACCACTCCCTGGCGGATCCGGACGACTCCCCCGCCGCGGCGGGGGACGAGGGCCACTTCGTGCCCCCGGAGCCGGAGCTGCCGGAGGCGGACGCGACGTCGAAGTTCGCCTGGCTGGCGGTGGTGGGCGGACCGGTCCTGCTGCTGCTGGCGGTGCTGCTCCAGTGGGAGATGACGTGGTGGCTGACGACGCTGGGCATCGGCGGCTTCCTCGGCGGTTTCGCGACGCTGGTCGCGCGGATGTCGTCGGGCGACGACGAGGACGACGACCCGGGGCGCGGCGCGGTCGTCTAGTGCCGCGTCAGGCAACGTTCGCCCCGTCGGCGTGTGAGGCGCGGGGGTCCGGGGGGCCGGCCCCCCGGCAACGGCTGGCGGTCGGCGGTCGGCCCCCCGGCTCGAGTCCGCGGGCGGCTACACCGCCGGCAGGCGCAGGGCGGCCAGTACCGGGAGGTGGTCCGTCGCCGCCAGCAGGTCCGCGGACGCGACACCCGGCAGGCCGGCCGGTACACCGCATGCCAGTACCTCCACCCCCGGGCCGGCGAACACCCCATCGATCCGCTTCGGCTGCCCGGAGCGGGCCCAGGTGTGCTCCGAGCCCCACGGCGCCACCGCCCAGCAGTCCTGCAAGGACCCGGCCAGCCGCCCGAACGCCGCGCCTTCCGGGCCCTCGTTGATGTCGCCCGCCGCGATCACGTACGGCACGTCCATCCCTGCGAGCCGCTCCAGGAGCATCCGCGACTGCTCCAGCCGCTCCGGCCCGTCCAGCGACAGGTGCGCGCTGAGCACCCCCACCCGCACCCCGCCGAACCGTACGACCGCCGTCGCGAAGCCCCTGCGGTGCCGGCCAGGGGTCAGGGGCAACAGCACGTCCTCGGTGCGCTCCACGAAGGCCCGCAGGGAACACAGGAGCAGCGGACCGGCCGCCGTCGCGCCGCCCGACAGGACCACCAGATCGCATCGCGCGGCCAGCCGCGCCGCGTGCTTGCGCCACCGGAAGAACCGCGGCGCCTCCTGCACGAACACCAGGTCCGGCGCGCACGCGCGGATCACCCGTGCCAGCGCCTCCTCGTCGTCGCGCAGCGAGCGGACGTTGTAGGAGAGCGCCCGGATCACGGCTGAACCGTCGGCTTCGGTACGGGAGTTCGGCAGCTCGGCGAGTTCCATACCGGGCAACATAACCAAACTGCCCGCCGTACCCCGGAGGGCGCGGCGGGCAGTCCTGTGAAACGGGCGGGATCGACCCCGGTGAGGCGGGCCGGCCCCGGCGGGGCGGGTCAGCCCCGGCGGGGCGGGTCAGCCCCGGCGGGGCGGGTCAGCCCCGGCGGGGCGGGTCAGCCCCGGCGGGGCGGGTCAGCCCTGGCGGGCCAGGTCGGCCGCGCCGACCAGGCCGGCCTTGCCGCCCAGCTGCGCCGCGAGGACCTGCGCGTGGGGCCGCCACGCGCCGCCGATCAGCCAGCGCTTGAAGGACTTGCGGATCGGGTCAAGGACCAGGTCGCCCTCGTCCGAGACGCCGCCGCCGACGATGAACGCCGACGGGTCGAAGAGCGAGGCCAGGTCCGCGAGGCCGGCGCCGGCCCAGCGGGCCAGCTCGCGGAAGGAGTCGATGGCCACCAGGTCACCGGCCCGTGCCGCCTCGCTGATGTGCTTGCCCTCGATGCCCTCGGGGGTGCCGTCGCCGAGCGCGAGCAGGACCGTCGCGTTCTCGGGGGTCGCGTTCGCGCGCTGCTTGGCGTAGCGGACGAGCGCCCGCCCGGAGGCGTACTGCTCCCAGCAGCCCTGGCTGCCGCACCCGCACAGCAGGCCGTCCGGGACGACCCGGATGTGGCCGAACTCGGCGGCGACGCCGAAGCGTCCGCGCCGGAGCTTGTTGCCGATGATGATGCCGCCGCCCAGGCCCGTGCCGAGCGTGATGCAGATGACGTCGTCGTGGCCCTGGCCGGCGCCGAAGCGGTACTCGCCCCAGGCCGCGCAGTTCGCGTCGTTCTCGACGACGACGGGCAGGCCGATGCGCTGCTCGACCTTGTCCTTGAGCGGCTCGTGGCGCCAGTTGATGTTCGGCGCGAAGAGTACGGTCGCGCGCTTGTCGTCCACGTATCCGGCGGCGCCGATGCCCACGGCGTCGATGGTGTGGCTGCTGCCCACCTCGGACACGGCGGCGCAGATCGCGTCCGTCACGCCGTCCGCCGTCGGCGGGGTGGGCACCTTGTACGTCTCCAGGATGGTGCCGTCTTCGTCGACCACGCCAGCCGCGATCTTGGTGCCGCCGATGTCGACGCCGATGGTGAGTCCCATTAGTCCCTCGGTTTCCGGTCAAACCCCGCCGCCGTCAACCGTACCCGAGAGGTGAAGAGGATCAGTCGAGATCGATCCGCTCGGTGGGACCGCCGCCGTCCTCGTCGCCGCCCCGGTCCGTGCCCTTCTCCGTACCCTCGCGGTCGGCCCGGACCCCGCTCCCGCCCGCGCGCTCGTCACGCGTCCAGCGGCGCTCGTGGCCCTCGACCGCCGAGCGGTAGGCGGCGAGCAGCTCGGATCCGGCGGCCGCGAGGTGGTCGAAGACCTCGGGATTGCGCTCGATGACGGGCTGGGCGGCGGTCTTCGCCTGATTGACGAACTGCCGGACGGCGTCCTGGGCGGCCCCTGTGATCAGCGGGTTGTTCAGCGAGGACACTTTGTCGGCGACGGCCTCGAACAGCTTGAAGAGCTCCTCGGCGGCGCTCCCGGTCCCCGCGCCGGTCCCCGCACCCTGTGACCTGCGCCGTTCCTTCTCCGCGGCGAGGTCCTCGGCGCAGGCCTCGGCCCAGGCCTCGTCGTCGACGGGAGCGTCGTGGGGGCGGTCGGTGGCCTCGCTCATGGCGGACTCTCCTGCGGCGGATGCGGGGCGTGCTGTGCGGACTACCTTCGACGGTACCCGAACGGCGGTACGGCGTTCAGGGCGTCCGGGGCCACAGGCCCGGGTCCGGGGTGAAGCGGATGCGGAGCACGTCCTCGGCCAGCGCGGCGCCGGAGACCGTGCAGCGGCGCAGGGCCGCGGGAAGCGGAACGATCCTGCGGTAGGGGCCGACGGTGAGCAGCAGCTCGTCGCCGCGCCGCACCAGGTCGAGCTCCCGCTTCTCGGCACGGGGCAGCGGGACGCACCAGACGAGCACCCCGTCCTCGGCGAGCCGGTCATCGACGGCCCACTCGGGGCGCGGGCGGGGCGGGCCCGCGGCGAAGCCCTCCGTGGCGGCGAGCCCGGCCAGGTCGTCCGGGCCCCGCGGGTCCCGGCCCAGGTGGGGCAGGGCGGTCAGGGGGACCTCCTGCGCCTCCCACTGCTTGGCGAAGGCGCGCTGCTGGGCGGCGATCCCGGCGACCCAGGGGTCGGCGGAGTCCCCGGGCACCGTCCGGTTGAGGACCAGGTCGCCGATGGCTATCCGGTGCAGGGCCAGGCCGAGCACCCCGGGCCGAAGGACCGCGTCGGCGGCCGGTCCGGGTTCGGCGACCAGCCGCACCTGGGTGCCGGGGGCCTCCACGACGGCCTGGACGGCCGCCAGCTCCTCGTCCCACCGGGCGGCGGCCTCGTACAGCCACTGCGCGGGCATGGGGACCCCGGCGAGCTGGGCCAGTACGGGGCGCAGGGCGCGGGCCGCCTGGCGCTCGGCGGGGAGCAGCCGGGCGAGGTAGCGGCGCAGCTGGGCGGGGAGGGCGAGGGTGGCGACGGCCTGGTGCAGCGGGGGCATGTCGACGACCACGAGGTCGGTGGCGGGCTCGGCGGCGGCCCGCCGCAGGGCGCGGAGCAGCGCGAACTGTTCGGCGCCGGGGAGCTCGGTGAGCTCGTCGGCGGCCAGGGGCCGGGCGCCGAGCATCCCGAGGAGCGCGGAACCGCGCTCCTGGAGTGCGACGAGCTCTTGGCGGAAGTCCTCGCCGGAGTCGATGCGGGCCACGCGGAGGCCGTCGGCCGGGCCCGGGCCCGGAGCCGGGGCCGTCGCGGCCGTCGGCTCGGCGGTGAGCAGCAGCACGCGGCGCCCCTGCCGGGCGGCGGCGAGCGCGGTCGCCGTGGCGACGGTGCTCTTCCCTGCCCCGCCGGGGCCGGTGACGAGGAGGGTGTGCATGGTGCTCCTTGCTGTGCGGCGGCTGCCGGGGGCCGGTCCCGGACCCCCGCGCCTCAAAACGCCGGCGGGGCTGACGACTCCAGCCCGCCGGCGTTTTGACGAGGGGTCGGCGGCCGGCGGCTAGACGGCCGCTTCGACCCGCTTCTTCAGGCCCGTCAGCGCGCGGTCGATGATGACCTTCTCCGCCTTGCGCTTGATCATGCCCAGCATCGGGATCTTGACGTCCACCGTCAGCTGGTAGGTGACCTCGGTACGGGTGCCGTCGCCCAGCGGCGCCAGCAGGTACGAGCCGTCCAGCTGCCGGAGCATCTGGGACTTGCTCAGGCTCCAGCTGACCACGTTCTCCTCCGGCCAGGAGTACGCCAGCGTGTGGTCGTCCTTGATCGCGCCCGCGTCCAGCAGCAGGCGGACCAGCGAAGCCCGGCCCTCGGCGTCGGTGGCGAGCACCTCGGCCTCCTTCACCTCGCCGGTCCACTCCGGGTAGCGGGCGAAGTCGGCGATCACAGCCATGACGTCGGCCGGGGACGCCTCGATCATGATGTTCGAGCTGGTGTGTTCCGCCATCGCGGTCGCTCCTCCGGGGAGTTTTCGAGGAAGTGTGCGGACGGCCCTGAGCCGCCGCGTGAAGGCTATCGCGCGTACGGGCCTCACCACTCCAGGGCCCAGGGCCTTCCGGTCGCCGCGAAGTGGCCCACGTTCACGCACTCCGTGGCGCCGATCCGCATCCGCCGGGCCAGCGGCTGGTGCACGTGTCCGAAGAGGGCGTAGCGGGGCTTGGTCCGCCGGATCGCGGCGAGCAGCGCCCCGCTCCCGCGTTCGAAACGCCGCGCCACCGTGTCGTAGCAGAGCTCCGGGACCTCCGGCGGGATGTGGGAGCAGAGCACGTCCACCTCGCCCAGCGCCTCGACCTTGGCGGCGTACTCCTCCTCGGAGACCTCGTACGGCGTCCGCATCGGCGTCGGGAGCCCACCGCCGACGAAGCCGAAGACCCGTCCGCCGATCTCCGCCCGCTGCCCGTCGAGCACGGTCAGGCCGGGGCCGGCGTACTCGGGCCACAGACCCGGGATGTCGACGTTGCCGTAGGTGGCGTACGTAGGCCGGGGGAAGGCGGCGAACATCTCCGCGTACTGGCGGCGCACCGCGCCCTCGACCAGCCGGTCCCGGTCCAGCCCGGTCCACAGCGCCCGGGCGAACTCGCGGGCCTCCTCGTAACGGCGCGCGGTGCGCAGCTCGACGATGCGGTCGGCGTTCTCCACGCCGAAGAGATCGGGGAAGATGCCGCGCGAGTGGTCGGCGTAGTCGAGGAAGAGGACGAGGTCACCGAGGCAGATCAGCGCGTCGGCGCCTTCCCCGGCCCGTGCGAGGGCTTCGGTGTTTCCGTGGACGTCGCTGACTACATGGACCCGCGTACCGCTCTTCGTGCCACCCATGCCCGCCACCCTAGGGGCGCTTGCCCACCACGGGTAGGGGATCAGGCGCAGCGGCCGGACCTGCGGTTACTTCCGAGTCTCAAACGGGGTCGACTACTGTCGACACCGCACGGCCGTGGCATGTGACGCACGGAACAATCGGCCGGTTCCCTCTATCCGGAACCCACTACCGGTGGGTAACGTCCGGTCGGTCCACATGGTGGCGATGGCGCCCAGAGGAGCAGCAGTCTTGCGCGAGTTCAGCCTTCCGGCTCTGTACGAGGTCCCGTCGGACGGGAACCTCACGGATCTCATCCGCCGCAACGCCGCTCAGCATCCAGGCACCGCCGTCATGGCCCGCAAGGTCGACGGCCAGTGGCAGGACGTCAGCGCGACGCAGTTCCTCGCCGAGGTCCGGGCCGCGGCCAAGGGCCTGATGGCCGCCGGCATCCGGCCGGGCGACCGGGTCGCCCTGATCTCCCGCACCCGCTACGAGTGGGTGCTGATCGACTTCGCGATCTGGAGCGCGGGCGCCGTCACCGTCCCGGTGTACGAGACCAGCTCCCCCGAGCAGATCCAGTGGATCCTCGGCGACTCCGGCGCCGTCGCGGCGATCGTCGAGAGCCCCGGCCACAGCGCGGCCGTCGAAGCCCTGCGCGACCGGCTGCCGGAGCTGCGCGAGGTCTGGGAGATCGAGCGCGGCGCCCTCGCGACGCTGGAGAGCGCGGGCGTCGGGATCACCGACGCCGAGGTCGACGAGCGCAGCGGCCTGGCCAACGCCGACGACCCGGCCACCATCGTCTACACCTCGGGCACCACCGGCCGCCCCAAGGGCTGCGTGCTGACCCACCGCAACTTCTTCGCCGAGTGCGGCAACGCCGTGGAGCGCCTGAAGCCGCTGTTCAAGACCGGCGAGTGCTCGGTGCTCCTCTTCCTGCCGGCCGCGCACGTCTTCGGCCGCCTGGTCGAAGTGGCGGCCGTGCTGGCGCCGATCCGCCTCGGCTGCGTACCGGACATCAAGGACCTCACCGACGAGCTCCAGTCCTTCAAGCCGACGCTGATCCTCGGCGTGCCGCGCGTCTTCGAGAAGGTCTACAACTCGGCGCGCGCCAAGGCGCAGGCCGACGGCAAGGGCAAGATCTTCGACGCGGCGGCCGAGACGGCGATCGCGTACAGCCGCGCGCTGGACACCCCGCGCGGGCCGTCCCTGGGACTGAAGCTCAAGCACAAGGTCTTCACGAAGCTGGTCTACGGCAAGCTGCACGCGGTCCTCGGCGGGCGCGGTGAGTACGCGATCTCCGGCGGCGCCCCGCTGGGCGAGCGGCTCGGGCACTTCTTCCGCGGCATCGGCTTCACGGTGCTGGAGGGCTACGGCCTGACCGAGTCCTGCGCGGCGACCACCTTCAACCCGTGGGACAAGCAGAAGATCGGTACGGTCGGGCAGCCCATGCCGGGCTCCGTGGTGCGCATCGCGGACGACGGCGAGGTGCTGCTGCACGGCGAGCAGATCTTCCAGGGGTACTGGAAGAACGAGACGGCCACCGCCGAAGCGCTGACCGACGGCTGGTTCCACACCGGCGACGTCGGCACCCTCGACGAGGACGGCTACCTCACGATCACCGGGCGCAAGAAGGAGCTCATCGTCACGGCCGGCGGCAAGAACGTGGCGCCCGCGGTGATCGAGGACCGGATCCGGGCGCACGCGCTGGTCGCGGAGTGCATGGTGGTCGGCGACGCGCGGCCGTTCGTGGCCGCGCTGGTCACGATCGACGAGGAGTTCCTGGGCCGCTGGGCAGCGGAGCACGGCAAGCCGGCCGGCGTCACGGCCGCGGAGCTGCGCGAGGACGCGGACCTCATCGCCGCCGTCCAAAAGGCCGTGGACGACGGCAACGCGGCGGTTTCCAAGGCGGAATCGGTGCGCAAGTTCCGCATTCTGCCCGCCCAGTTCACGGAGGAGTCGGGCCACATCACGCCTTCGCTGAAGCTGAAGCGGAATGTGGTGGCGAAGGACTTCGCGGACGAGATCGAAGCCCTCTACCGGGGCTAGTGCCGCGTCAGGCAACGTTCGCCCCGTCGCGGCGTCCGGCACGCACTCTCGCCGCACCGGCCGAAAGCCCAAGTACGTCCAGTACGAGGGCTTCCGGCCGGCACGCCGAGAGCACGCACCGGACGCCGCTCCTTGACGGGCAAACGTTGCCTGACGCGGCACTAGAAGGCCCGACGGCCCGCGGCCGGAGGCCGGATACCGCTGATCAGCGCGGGTCGGCGGGGACGCGGGCCGGCCGCAACGCCGGTCATGTTCCGTTCGCCGGCGTCAGAGCAGCCGGCGCAGACGCTCCGCCAGGAGGTCCCAGCGCCACTTCTCCTCGACCCAGGCACGCCCGCGCCCGCCCATGCGCTCGCGCAGGTCCGGGTCCCGGAGCAGGGCGACGACGCGGTCCGCCGCGTCGTCCGGCGAGCCGCCGGGGACCACCCAGCCCGTCTCGCCGTCCAGCACCGCGTCCGGGGCTCCGCCCGAGTCGCCCGCGACCACCGGCAGGCCCGTGGCGGAGGCCTCCAGGTAGACGATGCCCAGGCCCTCGACGTCCAGCCCGCCCCGGCGGGTCCGGCAGGGCATCGCGAAGACGTCGCCCGCGCCGTAGTGGGCGGGCAGTTCGGACCACGGCACCGCGCCCGTGAAGACCACCGAGCCGGCGACCCCCGTCGAGGCGGCCAGTTTCCGCAGCTCTCCCTCGTAGGGGCCGCCGCCCACCACCAGCAGCACCGCGTCCGGCACCGCCGCCAGGATCCGCGGCATCGCCTCGATCAGCGTGTCCTGGCCCTTGCGGGGGACGAGGCGCGAGACGCACACGACCACCGGCCGGTCCGACAGGCCCAGCCGGGCCCGGACCGCGGCGCCGCCCGATCCGGGGTGGAAGGTCTGCTCGTCCACGCCCGGCGGGAGCTGCTCCATGCGCGCGGCCGCCGGCTCCGTCAGGGCCGAGGCGATCCGCGAACGCGTGTACTCCCCCAGGTAGGTCAGCGTGTCCGTGCCCTCGCCGATCCTCCGCAGCAGCTGCCGCGCGGCCGGCAGCTGCGCCCAGCCCGCCTCGTGCCCGTGGGTGGTCGCCACGATCCGCTTCGCGCCGGCCCGGCGCAGCGCGGGGCCCATCAGGCCCAGTGGCGCGGCCGCCCCGAACCAGACCGACCCGCAGCCGTGTTCGCGCAGCAGCTCCCCCGCCCGCCGGGTCACGCGCGGGGTGGGCAGCAGCATCGTCGTGCGGTCGCGGACGACCTGGAACGGCTGCTCCGCGTCGAAGGCCGCGGTGGCTTCCCGGCCCTCGGCGGACCGCTTCCAGGTGGAGGCGTAGACGACGACGCGCTCGGGGTCCAGCCGCAGTGCCATGTTGTGGAGGAAGGCCTGGATGCCTCCGGGCCGCGGCGGGAAGTCGTTGGTCACGATCAGCGTCTTGTGCATCGCTTCGCGACCCTACCGGAGCCGGGCGGGACCGCCTGGCTTCCGCCCCCGCTCCCTCCGGCTGCCGCCCGGCTCCCTCCCGGCTCCCGCCCGGACCTCGGGACGGCGGGGCCTACCGGAACTCCCGGCGCAGCTCCTGCTGCCAGGCGCGGGTCAGTGCGGCCGCGTCCGTCCCCAGGGCATCGTCCAGCGCCGCGGGCAGCGACTCGCGGCCGGCCTTCCCGTACAGCGAGACGAGCGCCGCGTCGCCCCACGTGCGCGCGATGAGCCTGCAAGCCAGCCAGGAGCCCTCGTAGGCCCTCGCCAGGGCGTCCGCGTCCCCGGCGAAGGCGAAGGCCCCGTCGGCGGGCAGGGCGCCCGGCAGGTCGCCCTGGCCCACCGCCCGGCCGAGCGCCGGAGCGGCCTCGGCCGCCGTGCGGCCGAGGCCGCTGTACGCCGCCCAGTCCGCGAAGCCCTCGGAGAGCCACAGCGGGGTCTTCGCGGTGGTCGCCGCGCGGGTGGCGACGTGGGTGGTCTCGTGGGTCAGGATCACCTGGCGGCCCTCCGCCGTGAGCCGGCGGTACCCCTCCGGGTTGACCACGACCCGGTCGGCGGGTGCCGGGCCCGCCCCGGTCCGGCCGGTGGTGACGGCGCCCAGGCCCCGGTACTCCGCGGCCGGGCGGCCCAGCAGCGCCGCCATCGCGTCCAACGACCCGGGGACGAGCACGACCACCTGGCCCGCCCACGGGCCCGGCCAGGCGGCGCTCACGGCGGGCACCGCCGCGTCCGCCTCGGCGGCGACGGCCGACAGCGACTCGGGGCTCTGGCCGGCGCCGCCGAGCACCAGGGCGTGCGCGCCCCGTTCCACGGTCACCGGGCCCTGGTCCCAC
>NZ_JAGGOW010000092.1 GCF_018614135.1 Streptomyces sp. ISL-66 | reverse complement strand
GCTCGCGAGGGTCCCGGGCGGGACGGTCCGGGGCGGGGCGGCCGGGCCCTCCCCGGTTCGGCTCGCGAGGGTCCCGGGCAGGGCGGTCCGGGGCGGGGCGGCTCGGGGCGGGGGGACGGTCCGGGGCCGGGCGGTCCGGGACGAGGGGACGGTTCGGGCCCCCAGGGCGGTCCTTGGCCGGGTGCGGGGCGGCTGGTGGCCGTGGCTGCTGGTCGGCGCGCTCCTCGTCCCGCTGGGGTTCTGGTCCACGTGGCTGCGTACCCAGGAGAGCCGCAAGGACGACGCCCTCGCGGTCGCGGCGACCGTCCGCGCACTCGCGCGGCCGGGCGACGCCGTGCTCTTCCTCCCCTCGCGGCGCCGCGAATGGCTGCTCTCCTCGCCGGAGCTCTACGGCTCTCTGCGCGACCTCGCCCTGTCCCGCACCCCGGCTGCTTCGCGGAGCCTCCAGGGGGTGGAGCGGACGCCGGAGGGAATCCGGGAGGCCCTGCTGGACCCGGACACCGACCGGGTGGTGGCCCTGCTGGACCCGGCGGGCCAGCCCCTGGACGGCGACCCGGCGGAGGCGGTGAAACGGCAGACGCTGGTCTCCTCCTTCGACCTGTGCTCGGTGACGGAGGTCCACGGAGCCCGCGTGGCCCTCTTCGCCCGTCCGGGCGGCTGCCCGTAGGAGGATGAGGCGGAGGGGGCCGCCGAGCGGGGGGCCCGTCGTCGACTCCTGCCGGAGGTGCCACATGACCGCAGCCCGTACCCACGCGGACACGAACGCGACGGAGGCGGGGACCCCGGCCGGGGCCCCGGGCTCGGCCCCGGCCCCGGGCCCGGGCCCGGCCATGGACCTGGCTCCGGCCACGGACGCGGCCCTGGCCACGGGCCCGGCCATAGCCGCGGGCCCGGCACCGGTCACGGATCCGGCCACGGGTTCGACCACCGGCCTGGCCCCGGGCTTGGCCTCGGATCCGGCCGCAGGCCTGACCACGGACCCGGGGCCGGGCCCGGCCTCGACCACGGGCCCGGGCCCGGGCCCGGGTCCGACCAGGGGCCCGGCCACGGCCTCGGCCCCGCCCAGGGACGCGGCCACGGCCATGGCCACGCGCCCGGCCATAACCACGGGCCCGGCACCGGTTACGGTCCCGGATCCGGCCACGGGCTTGACCACCGGCCTGGCCCCGAGCTTGGCCGCGGACCCGGTCCCGGATCCGGCCACAGGCCTGACCACCGGCCCGGCCCCGGCACCGGCCCGGGCACCGGCACCGGTCCCGGATCGGGCCACAGGCCTGACCACGGGCCCGGCCCCGGCACCGGCACCGGCACCGGCACCGGCCCCGGCACCGGTCACGGATCGGGCCACGGGCTTGAGCAAGGACCTGGGTCCGGCCCTGGCCGCGTCCCTGACCTCGCCCTCGCCCTCGGCCCCGCACCCGCTCGCGGACCCGCTCGCGGCACCGCACCCGCTCGCGGACCCGCTCGCGCTGCCCGGTCCGCTGGTCGGGGCCGACTGGCTCGCGGCGCGCATCGGTGCGCCCGGGCTGGTCGTCTTCGACGCTTCCCTCGGCGGCCACCGCGACGCGGCCCGGCGGATCCCGGGCGCCCGCCCTTTCGACCTCGACGGCGCCCTGTCCGACCACGACGCCGCCGCCCCGCACACCATGCCCGGCTCCGCGGCGTTCGCCGGGGCGATGCGCGACCTCGGCGTCGACGACACCAGCACGGTCGTCGCGTACGACGGCGCCGGCGTCTACTCCAGTGCCCGCGCCTGGTGGATGCTGCGCGCCATGGGCTTCGACCGGGTCGCCGTCCTCGACGGCGGGCTCCCCGCGTGGCTCGCCGCCGGCCTGCCGGTCGAGGAGCGCGCGGCGGCGTACGAGGGCCCGCGCGGCTCCTTCACGGCCCGTCCCCGCTCCGGGCTGCTGGTGGACGCCGCCGCCGTCGCGGCGGCCCTGGCCGATCCGGCCGCCGCCGTGCTCGACGCCCGCACCCGCGAGCGCTTCGCCGGCACCGCCCCCGAACCCCGCCCCGGCCTGCGCGGCGGTCACATGCCGGGCGCGGTCAGCCTTCCCTTCGGGGACCTCCAGGACTCCGCCGGCCTGATGCGGCCCGCCGCCGAACTCCGCGCGGCCTTCGAGGCGGTGGCGGGGGACCGGGAACGGCTGTACTTCAGCTGCGGCTCCGGGGTCACCGCCTGCGTACTCGCACTGGGCGCGGACCTGGCCGGCTACGACCGGCTCGCGGTGTACGACGGCTCCTGGAGCGAGTGGGGCGTGCCGTCGCCCGACCGGCCCGTGGTGACGGGCGCGTAGCGGCGAGCCGACCGGTTCCGGGGGGGCCAGTGCTGTGACGGGGGGAAGGTTTGGCGGGTCCCGGCGTCCCGTGAGGTGCATCGCAAGGCGGAGGAGCGCGGCTCGTCCTGGACGTAGTTGCGTGGTCCGACAACGCCGCGAGGTGCCGTACCGGGCGTCGCGACCCGGTGAACCCTTCCGGTCACACCACTACCCCCCCACCAGGAGTCGGGCACGCGCCCCCTGCCGGGCGCCGCGCGGGACCGGACGGACGATCGAACGCGTGACGGCGAAGAGGACTCCGCGCGCCGCCACGGCCGCCGCCACTGCTGCCGCCCGTACGGCCGCGGCCGCCGCGTCGCGGCCCTCGCCGCCGCCTGCTGCTGTCCGGGTGCTCGCTGGGCGCGCCGTCGGCACCGGCGGCGGCCGGGAGAAGGCAGCGAGCGCCGTCACCGAAGCCGTCACTCGGGTCGAGGTGTCGTACGCCCGGAGCCGCTCCATCGCGGTCACCCCCGGCCCCGGACCGGGTGCCACCGCCCACCGCACCGCCCGCTACCGGGTCACCGCCCAGGCCCGCTCCGGCTCCGGCGAGCTCCGTCTCGCCGTCACGAAGGCCCCGGCCTCGGTCGAGGTGGAGACCACCTGGGGGACGCCCGGCTCAATGTGCCCACTCGGCCCCGTACGGGATCGAGGCGTCCACCGCCTCCCGCAAGCGCGAGATCCCCCTCCCCGCGCCGGATCCCTCCTCCGCCGCGCGCCTCTCGGCGAAGACCACCTCCGGCGACATCCGGATCTCCGCCGCGCGGCTCCGGACCGATCGGGCCGAGCGCGGACCTGCCGACCTGGGATTTCCTCCTCTTCCGGCCAGCGCTCGCCTGGATCGTGAGTCGCCGTCAGTCCCTGTTCGCCCCGGGCGAACGGGCGTTGGGGAACATTGGGAGGCGCACGTGCATTGAGTCGGCATAGCTCAACTTCACTGCCGGAGGGAAGATCATGGCTTCGACGTCCGTAACGCTCACCCTGCCCGTGCTGCCGCTCGATGACGAGGTCGTGCTGCCTGGAATGGTGGTACCGCTGGACCTGTCCGACGCGGAAGTGCGAGGGGCCGTCGAGGCCGCTCAGGCCGCCGCGGGGACCGGGAAGCCGCAGGTGCTGCTCGTGCCGCGCGTCGACGGTACGTACACGGGCACCGGGGTGCTGGGGACCGTCGAGCAGGTGGGGCGACTGTCCGACGGGGACCCCGGGGCGCTGATCCGGGGACGCGGGCGCGTCCGCATCGGGGCCGGGACCAGCGGGCCCGGGGCGGCGCTCTGGGTCGAGGGCGAGACCGTGGACGAGAGCGTCCCGGACCCGCTGCCCGGGGCCGTCACCGAGCTCGTCACGGAGTACAAGGCGCTCGCCACCAGCTGGCTCAAGAAGCGCGGGGCCTGGCAGGTCGTGGACCGGGTGCAGCAGATCGAGGGCGTCGGCGCCCTCGCGGACAACTCCGGCTACTCCCCGTTCCTGAGCGTCTCCCAGAAGGTGGAGCTGCTGGAAACCGCCGACCCCGTCGCCCGGCTCCGGCTCGCGGTCAAGGCCCTCGGCGACCACCTCGCCGAGCAGGACGTCGCCGAGTCCATCGCCAAGGACGTGCAGGACGGAGTCGAGAAGCAGCAGCGCGAGTTCCTGCTCAAGCGGCAGCTGGAGGCCGTGCGCAAGGAACTGCGCGAGCTCAGCGGGGAGAAGGAGGGCCAGGAGTCCGACGACTACCGCAGCCGGGTCGAGGCCGCCGACCTTCCCGAGAAGGTCCGGGAGGCCGCGCTCAAGGAGGTCGAGAAGCTGGAGCGCTCCAGCGACCAGTCGCCCGAGGGGTCCTGGATCCGGACCTGGCTGGACACCGTGCTCGAACTGCCTTGGAACGAGCGGACCGAGGACGAGTACGACATCCGCGGAGCCCGTGCGGTCCTGGACGCGGAGCACGCCGGGCTGAGCGACGTGAAGGACCGGATCACCGAGTACCTCGCCGTGCGCAAGCGGCGCTCCGAGCGCGGCATGGGCGTCGTCGGCGGCCGCCGCGGCGGGGCCGTGCTGGCCCTCGTCGGACCGCCGGGAGTCGGCAAGACCTCGCTGGGCGAGAGCGTGGCCCACGCCATGGGCCGCAAGTTCGTCCGCGTGGCCCTCGGCGGCGTGCGGGACGAGGCCGAGGTCCGCGGACACCGGCGTACGTACGTGGGCGCTCTGCCCGGCCGGATCGTACGGGCCATCAAGGAGGCCGGGTCCATGAATCCGGTCGTGCTGCTCGACGAGATCGACAAGGTCGGATCCGATTTCCGCGGCGACCCGGCGGCGGCGCTGCTGGAGGTGCTCGACCCCGCCCAGAACCACACCTTCCGGGACCACTACCTGGAGGTGGAACTGGACCTGAGCGACGTGGTGTTCCTCGCGACGGCCAACGTGCTGGAAGCCATCCCCGAGGCGCTCGCCGACCGCATGGAACTGGTGCGCCTCGACGGCTACACCGAGGACGAGAAGGTCGTCATCGCCCGCGACCACCTGCTGCCCCGTCAGCTGGAGCGGGCCGGCCTCGGCGCCGATGAAGTGGTCCTGGAGGAAGACGCGCTGCGCAAGCTGGCCGGGGAGTACACACGCGAGGCGGGCGTGCGCACCCTGGAGCGCTCCATCGCCCGGCTGCTGCGCAAGGTGGCCGCCCAGCACGAGCTGGGAGAGCGGGAGTTGCCGTACCGGATCGGCGCCGGCGACCTGCGGGCACTCATCGGACGGCCGCACCACGTACCGGAGTCCGCGCAGGACCCGGCCGAGCGGCGCACCGCCGTGCCCGGCGTGGCCACCGGCCTCGCCGTGACCGGGGCGGGCGGCGACGTCCTGTTCGTCGAGGCCTCGCTGGCCGATCCGGAGACGGGGGCCGCCGGGCTCACGCTGACCGGGCAGCTCGGCGACGTGATGAAGGAGTCGGCGCAGATCGCCCTCAGCTTCCTGCGCTCGCACGGCGCGGAGCTGGAGCTCCCGGTCGCGGACCTGAAGGACCGGGGCGTGCACATCCACTTCCCGGCGGGCGCGGTGCCCAAGGACGGCCCGAGCGCGGGCATCACGATGACCACGGCGCTGGCCTCGCTGCTGTCCGGACGACAGGTCCGCACGGACGTGGCGATGACCGGTGAGGTCTCGCTGACCGGGCGCGTCCTGCCCATCGGCGGGGTCAAGCAGAAGCTGCTGGCCGCGCACCGGGCCGGGCTGACCACCGTCATCATCCCGAAGCGGAACGAGGCCGACCTGGACGACGTTCCGGCCGAGGTGCTGGAGGGGCTGGAGGTACACCCGGTGACGGACGTGCGCCAGGTCCTGGAGCTGGCCCTCGCCGCCGACACGGTGGCGGTGACCGCCGTCGCCTGATCCCCCGGGGAGCAGAACGCATGATCCGAGGGCGCCGGGGGCGGGGGCTCCCGCCGCAAGGGCCCGGGATCCCGCTCCGGCGGGGCCCCGGGCCCCCGGCGTACCCGCTGCGAAATACTGGTGCTCCACCACACCACCGAAGGAGCGGGACGTGCACGGGAGCGAAGACCAGGAGTTCCTTGCCCTGGAGCGGGAGCTGTCGGTCTTCCTCCGGCGCGCCCGCGCCTCGTCCGGGGAAATGGCGCGCGCCCTGCACCCGGAGCTGGAACCGGCCGCGTACGGGCTCCTCGTGCGCCTGGAGGCCGCCGGCCGGCAGCGGGCGACCGAGCTCGCCGCGTACTTCGGCGTCGGCAAGGCCACGATGAGCCGGCAGCTGCGGGCCCTGGAGGTGCTGGGCCTGGTGGCCCGGGAGCCGGACCCGGCCGACGGCCGGGCCTTCCTGGTCGGGCTCACCGAGGAGGGCCGGGTGCGCTTCCTGCGGGTCCGCGGCGCCCGGCGCGAGCAGTACATGCGAAAGCTCGCGGACTGGGACCGCGGGGAAGTCGCGGAACTGGCCCGGCTGCTCAACCAGTTGAACGCGAGCGCGGAGTAGGAGTTAGGAGTACGAGTAGGCGTGGGCGTAGGAGCCGGGTCGGCCCGGTCCGCCCGGTCGGCCCCGGTCTACAGCTCCGCGTACACCGCCGGCGCGTCGTCGTGCCGCTTGCCGCGCCCGTGCGGGCGGTCCGGGTCCGTCTCCAGGGCGCGCACCCGCTCGATCAGCGACTGCGCCCCCTCCTTGCGCAGCACCGCCAGGCACTCGGCCCAGTCGCCCTCGCCGAAGGTGTCCGTCCACCGGCTCGCCCCGTCCGTGAGCGCCGCCAGCGCCCGGACCTCGGCCCGCGGCGTGCGCCCGGTCACCGCGCGGGCCGCCACCGCCGGGTCCGCGGCGGCCGTGAAGAAGCCGCCCTCCGCGTTGCGCAGCTCGTCCGCCGAGGCTTCCGTGCGCAGCCGCTCGCGCGGGATCCGGTCCAGGCGGTCGTCGAGGACGGCGCGCACCTCGCCCCCGGGCGCCTGGAGGAGGAGTACGGAGTCGCAGAGCACCAGGTGTTCGACGTGGGACTCGTCCCAGCGGACCAGGACCACCGTGGCCTGTGGCGTCCGCGCGTGAGAAAGGTCACAGGTGTCCCGGTGGTCGTCCGCGGTGATGCCGATGGCCTCCGCGAGGACGCTCCGCAGCGGCATGTCCCGGCGCGATCCGGACAGTTCGGTCAATCGGCCGCCGAGCCGGGACGCGAACCAGGGGACTCCGTGCACGCAGCCGACGTCACCGGGCGGCGGTGTGACCCCGTCGAGGGCGACCAGGACCCCGCCGCCCGACGCGGGTATGGCGGCCGACACCCAGTCCTCGTTGGGGCGTTCCCGGTTGCCGGGGGCGGAGGAGAGATCGATGCGCATGCGGACATTCTGCCCGCGCGGAGCGCCCTAGGGGCGGGGCGGCCCGGGGAAAGTACGGACCAAAGCGGGGCGCGTGGGGCGCGAGGGAATTCCCGTGGCCAGTGGGGTGACCGCCGGTCTGTGGGCGGGCATCCTGCCAAAAGCCGCATCGATCTTTCAACCGCCTGTCCAGGGGCTGGCTCTGACGCCGGTTCGCCGAGTTGGCCGCCAACTCCTCCGTGCTGTTCACTCCTTCGTGTGGCCGGGTGGATGATGTGCGGCTCTCTTCCCGGCGCACTGCGAAGGTCTGAAGCGCCGCGTCGTACGACGCGGCGGGACGGCGGGGGCGGGAGGCGTTTACTTGTTGACCGGCCGTTACCTCGGCCACGCGAGTAGACGAGCACGAGCAGCACACGTACAGGATTGCGAGCACCGGTGCAGAAGAAGCGGCCTCGGAAGAACGGCACCGTCGCGAACGGCACCGCGCCCGACGGCACCGCACCCCACCGTCCAGCCCCTGCCGCCGACGGGCTCCCCGCGGGGCGCCGCGTCCGGGTGCGCAGCAGGCTGGTCGTCGGAGTCGCCGTGGCCGCACTCGCCGTCCTCGTCGCCGGGGCGCCCGCCGTGCTCTCCGCCTCGGCGGACCTGAAGGACTCCCAGCAGCTGGTCGACCTCGCCGATCAGACCCGGCAGACGCTCACCCTCGCCCACCTCCTCGGCGACGAGCGCGACGCCGTCACCGAGTACGTGGCCAAGGGCCGCCCCGGCGGCGCCCAGTCCACCGTCCGGGAGCGCACCGCCGGCACCGACCGTCAGCTCGCCGAGGTCCAGGCCGACGCCGACGAGGAGCTCGCCCGCGCACTGGGCCGGATCCGCGCCGTGCGCACCGAGGCCGTGGAGGGCAAGGTCAGCGCCCTCGCCGCCCACCAGTCCTACTCCGGGGTCATCGCCGAACTCCTCGCCCCCGGTGGCCGGCTCGCCGAACTGACCCCGCCGCGCGCCGAGGACGCCCTCGTCACGGCCCGGCCGCTGGCCCCCCTCGACCAGGCCGTGGAGCAGGCCTCCGCCACCCGCGGACTGCTGCTGGCCGCGCTGAGCGTCCCCCGCGGGGAACAGGCCCCGGGCTCCGCCGTCGTGGACGAGCTGACCACCGCCGCCCAGCGGGCGCGGGTACGGGAGCAGGGCGCCCTCGACGACTTCGCGCGGGCCGCGCGTCCCGATGTGCGCCAGACCCTCGCCGCGACCGTCACCGGACCCGAGGTCAAGACGGCCGACGACTACCTCAAGCGGCTCACCGACCGGCCGACCCTCTCCACCGCCGACCGCAAGCTCGACGCCGGCACGGTCGGATCGTCCCTCACCGCCCGCGTGGACCGGATGCGCTCGGTCGAGGCCACGCTCGCCGCGCAGCGCGCCACCGCCCTCGCCACGCTGCGGGACGACGACGTGACCGCGCTGGAGCGCCTGCTCGCCTTCCTCGGCGTGCTGTTCCTGGTCACCGTCGGCGCCGCCACCGCCGTCGCCCGCTCGCTGACCCGGCCGCTGTCGGTCCTGCGGCGCGGCGCCGCGCGGCTGGCGACGCCCGAGGGCTCGGTGGAACCGGTCCGGTTCACCGGCCGCAACGACGAGTTCGCCGAGGTCGTACGGAACCTCAATGCCGTACGGGACCAGACGGTCTCGCTGCACACCCGGATCGCCGGGCTCGACGCCGACCGGCGCCGCCTCATCGGCCGCAACGAAGCGCTGGCGGCGGGGCGCGAGAGCCTGGAACACGAACTCGCGCGGCTGCGGGCGAGGCTGGAGGAGCACCGCCGCATCATGTCGGCCACGTCCGTGTCGCTGTCGCTGCGGACCCTCGGGCTCGTCGAGCGCCAACTCGCCGTCATCGAGGAGCTGGAGTCGCAGGAGCCGGACCCGGACCGCCTCGCCACCCTCTTCAAGCTCGACCACCTGGCGACCGTGATGCGCCGGCACAACGAGAACCTGCTCGTCCTCGCCGGCCAGGAACACGGTCACGGACAAGGCCTGCCGGTGCCGCTGGTCGACGTCATGCGGGCGGCGGTCAGCGAGATCGAGCGCTACGAGCGCGTCGACCTCGGGGCGCTGCCCTCGTACACGCAGGTCGCGGGGCACGCCGCCGACGACATCTCGCACGTGCTCGCGGAGCTGCTGGAGAACGCGACGACCTTCTCGCCGCCGGACGCCAAGGTGAAGGTGTCCGGCTGGCTGCTGGACTCCGGCGACGTGGTGCTGTCCGTCGTCGATGAGGGCATCGGGGTCACCGGCGACCGGCTGGAGGCGCTGAACGCCCGGCTGGCCGCGCCGGAGGCGTACGACGAGGAGCCTGAGTCGGAACACGGCCTGGGCCTCGGGCTGTACGTGGCCGGGCGGCTCGCGGCCAGGCACGCGGTGACGGCGGAGCTGCGGGCCCCGCAGCACGGAGGCACGGAGGCCCTGGTCGTCGTACCGGCGGCGCTGCTGCCCGCCACCCCGCCGACTTCGCCGGTCCACACGCTGGGCACGCCGGGCGCGCCCGCGCTGCACCTGCCCGGGGCGGTCGCGGAGGCGAACGAGAACACGCTCCCGTCGCGCTTGCGGGAGGGCGGCGGTAGCCGGGCCACCGCGGACGTCGCGGACGTCGCGGCTGCTCCGGCGGAGGCCGACTTCGTGCCGGAGCCGGAGCCGGAGCCGGTGCCCGTGCCGGAGCCCGCCCGCGTGCCGGTGGTCGCATCCGAGCCGGTGGTCGCACCCCAGCCCGCGGCCGAGCCCGAGCCGGTGCACGAAACCGCGCCGGCTCCGGCCGAGGAGCTGCTGGCCCGGGTGGTCCCGGAGACCGATCCGGCCGCGTTCGAGCCCCGGGCCGGGCGGCTGCCGCCGACCGAGCAGGTGTTCCGGGTCCCGCCGCAGGCACAGGCGCAGGCACAGGCGCAGGCGCAGAATCCGGTGCCGGTGCCTCCCGACCAGGTGTTCACCGTCCAGGCCCCCGCCGAGGAATCCGCCGAGGAGCCCGTCACCGACAAGGGCCTCCCCAAGCGGACCCCCCGCACGGTGGCCGCCGGGCGCGGAGAGGACGTACCCGCCGCGCCGCGCCGCGTGGACGCCGACGAGCTGCGCCGACGGCTCGGCGGGTTCTACCGGGGTGCCCAGGACGGACGGCGCGTCGTGGAGGCGGAGCTCGCGCAGGACCCGGGGCACGACCGACGGCAAGAGCAGGGGCAGACCGACCGGGGGGACACCGCACAGGAGGCACGCACATGAACGCGCCCAGTACGTACGGACTGAGCACCCAGGCCCGCAACCTTCAGTGGCTGCTGACCGACCTGGTCGAGGAGGTGCCCGGGGTCGACTCCGTGGCCGTCGTCTCCTCGGACGGGCTCCTGTTGCTGTCCTCCGATCCGGTGGCACCCGACACGCCCCCGGCCGGGCCCGCGCCCGTACCCGCACCCGCCCGCCCCACGGGCCCGCGCGGCGCGTCGGCCGACCTCGCGACGATCGTCTCCGGCCTCGGCTCGCTCACCACGGGTGCGGCCGCCCTGATGGACGGCGGCACGGTCAAGCAGACGATGGTGGCGATGGAGCACGGCTCCGTCTTCGTCATGTCCATCAGTGACGGCTCGCTCCTCGGAGTGCACGCCATGCCCGACTGCGACATGAGCGTCGTCGCCTACCACATGGCCTTGTTCGTGGGCCGCGCCGGCCACGTCCTGACCCCCGAAGTCCGCAGTGAGCTGCGCCAGTCGATGGAGAACACCCCGTGAGGAGTCCGGCCTCCGACCGGCTGCCGATACGCGGCGCCGACCGCCGTCCCGCCCGCGTACGCCCGTACTCCCTCACGGGCGGCCGGACCCGTTTCGCGCAGGTCCTGCACGTCGAGACCTTCGTCGCCGCCTTGGAGACCAAGGCGTCCGATCCGCGCAAGCCCGACCGGATGCCCGAGATGCCGGCGATCGTCGAGGTCTGCCGCCGCATGCGCACGATCGCCGAGATCGCCGCGCTGCTGAAGCTCCCGCTCGGCGTGGTGCGCGTACTCGTCAGCGACCTCGCCGACCAGGGAAGGATCCGCGTCTACGGGACCGGGCACGGCAACGGCCGTCCCGACCGCGCGCTGCTCGAAAGGGTGCTCAGTGGGCTCAGCCGTCTCTGAAACAGGCCTCTCCTGCGAGACCGGCCGCCCTACCGGGGCCGAGCTCGCGGCCGAGCCCGCACAGCCCTGGCAGTACGACCGCTCGCGCGCGCCCGTAGCCGTAAAGGTGCTGGTGGCGGGCGGGTTCGGGGTGGGCAAGACCACCTTCGTCGGTTCCGTCTCCGAGATCGCTCCGCTGCGTACCGAAGCGCTGATGACGCAGGCCAGCGTCCGGACGGACGACCTCTCCGCCACCCCCGACAAGCACACCACCACCGTCGCCATGGACTTCGGGCGCGTCACCCTCGACGACGACCTCGTCCTGTACGTGTACGGGACCCCGGGCCAGGAGCGCTTCTGGTTCATGTGGGACGACCTGGTGCGCGGAGCCATCGGCGGGATCGTGCTCGCCGACACGCGCCGGCTGCGCGACTGCTTCCCGGCCCTCGACTACTTCGAGAGCTGCGGGCTGCCGTACGCCGTCGCCGTCAACCACTTCGAGGGCACGCGCTCGTACGAACCGGACGACGTGCGGGAGGCGCTGACCATACCGGCCCGCGTGCCCGTCGTGATCATGGACGCGCGGCGCCGGGTCACGGTGCTGGAATCCCTGCTGACCCTCGTGGGCCACGCCCTCGACTCGACTCCCGAATAGAGAAGGTGCACGTGCGCAAGATACTTGTCGTCGGTGCCGGCCAGTCCGGCCTCCAGCTCGCCCTCGGACTCCAGTCGAAGGGGTACGAGGTCACCCTCATGTCCAACCGGACGGCGGACGAGATCCGCACCGGGCGGGTCATGTCCACCCAGTGCATGTTCGACACGGCGCTCCAGCACGAGCGGGACCTCCGGCTGGACTTCTGGGAGCAGCAGGCCCCGAAGATCGAGGGCCTGGGCGTCTCGGTCGCCGCCCCCGACGCGAGCCGCGCCATCGACTGGCTGGGCAAGCTGAAGGGCCACGCCCAGTCCGTCGACCAGCGTGTGAAGATGGCCGGCTGGCTCGACACCTTCGCGCAGCGCGGCGGACAGCTGGTCATCCACGGCGCTTCCGTCTCCGACCTGGACTTCTTCTCCCGCACGTACGATCTCGTGCTCGTCGCGGCGGGCAAGGGCGAGCTGGTCTCGCTGTTCGAGCGGAACGCCGCCCGTTCCCCGCACGACGCTCCGCAGCGCGCGCTCGCGGTCAGTTACGTGCACGGGCTCGGGCCGCGCCCCGAGCACCCGGAGACGGAGGCCGTGCGCTGCAATCTGGTGCCGGGCGTCGGCGAGCTGTTCGTCATGCCGACGCTGACCACGTCCGGGCGGGCCGACATCCTGTTCTGGGAGGGCGTCCCGGGCGGTCCGCTGGACGTCTTCAAGGGCGTGCGGGAGCCGGCCGAGCACCTGGCGCTGACGCTGGAACTGATGGAGACGTTCACGCCGTGGGAGTACGCGCGGGCCACGAAGGTGGAGCTGACGGACGCGGGCGCCACGCTCGCCGGCCGCTACGCGCCCGTCGTCCGCAACCCCGTCGGCCGCCTGCCGGGCGGCGGGCTGGTCCTGGGCGTCGCGGACGTGGTCGTCGCCAACGACCCGATCACCGGGCAGGGCGCCAACTCCGCCGCCAAATGCGCGGCCTCGTACCTCTCGTCGATCCTCATGCACGGGGACAACCCGTTCGACGAGGCGTGGATGAAGGCGACCTTCGACAAGTACTGGTACACCAGCGGCAAGCCGGTCACCCAGTGGACGAACGCCATGCTCGGCGTCCCGCCGGAGCACGTGCTGAACCTGATCGGCGCGGCGGGGCAGCTCCAGCCGGTGGCGGATCGTTTCGCCAACGGCTTCGACAACCCGGCCGACTTCGACGAGTACTTCTACGACCCCGACGACGCCGCCGATTACCTGGCGGAGGTCGCGGGCGCCTCGGCCTCTGAGTAGGCCGTATCGTCCCCGGCCGATGCCGATGCCGACGCGTCCCCGGCCTCGGGCTCGGGTAGCGGCGGCGGGGTGAAGGCGGTCAGCGGCGCCGCGTCGGGGTCGGGCCGCACCGCGCCGAGCAGCGGATTGGCGGCGATCGGCGAGACCTTGACCTTCGCGCCCGGCCGGGGCGCCTGGATCACCTTGCCGTCGCCGACGTAGAGGGCCACGTGGGTGGCGGTCGGGAAGTACACCACCAGGTCGCCGGGGCGGAGCTCGTCGAGGGGCACCTTGGGCAGCCGGGCCCACTGCTCCTGACTGGTCCGGGGGATCGCGCGGCCCGCGTGCGCCCAGGCTTGTGAGGTCAGCCCGGAGCAGTCGAAGGAGCCCGGCCCCTCAGCGCCCCAGACGTACGGCTTCCCGATCTGGGCGGTCGCGTACGTGAGGGCCGTGCCGCCGGCCGCCGTGGGATTACGGGACTGCGCGCCGAGCTTCCCCGACTCGACCAGGGCCCGCTGCGCGGCGGCGGTGTCCTCGGCTTCGCGCGTCCCGAGCTCGCCGAGCTGGGCGGGGGTGAGGGAGGCGATCATCCGCTCGACCTCCTTGAGCTGCGCGGCGGCCGCGTCCTTGCGCTTCTTCGTCTCGGCGGCCAGCTTCTGTTCGGAGTCCAGGGCTTTGCGGGCGGCGGCGGCGAGGACGTCGGCCTGCCGCTCGCCCCGGGTCAGCCGGTCCAGCGCGGCGGCCCGCCGGGCACCCTCGCGCTCGGCGATCCGACGCTGGGCCAGGGCCTCTTGGGGATCTCCGGCGAACAGCATCCGGGCGTACGGGGAGAACCCGCGGGCCCCCTTGTACTGCTCGCGCGCCAGCCGGCCGGCGGTGGCCCGGGCGTCGGAGACGGCGGTACGGGCCTTGCCGAGCTCGGTGCCGAGGCGGCGTTCCTCGCTCTGGCGGGCGGTGAGGGCGGACTCGGCGGCGTTGTAGGCCTCGGTGGCTTGTTCGGCCTGCTGGTAGAGGCGTTGGAGGCGGGTGAGGAGGACGCCGACGGGTTCGGTGGGGGTGGCGGGGGTGCCGGGCAGGGTGGGCGCGTTGGGCTCGGCGGGTGCTTCGGGGGTGCCGGGTGCTTCGGGTGCTTCGGGTGCTTCGTGCGTTTCGGGTGTGCCGGGTACGGCGGGTGCGGCGGGCTCGGCGTGGGCGACGGGGAGTGGGCCGCCCGCCGTGACGAGGGCTGCGGCGAGGCAGGCGGCGCGAAGCAGCCGACGTCGGTGTCGACGTGACATGTGGTCACCTCCAGGCCCCCGATGCTGCCACGCGCGGTATGACAAATCGCCCACCCGGGGCGGCCCTGCCGCGCCCGCCCACCCGGTCGGCGTACGCTCGCCCGCCGGACCCGATGAAACGCTTGGTGATGCTTTGGCCAAGTGCTGGGTGAGGGGCACTCGGAGCGCCCTCGCTCGCCCCCCTTCCGGGTGGCCTCCTCAAGCCCCTTCTTCAGCTCTATGTGCGGCTCATCGCCGGTAACCGGGCGCGGGCACCCCGTCCGGGGTCAGCCGGCCAGCAGGCGGGCCTTGGCCGCAGAGAACTCCTCCGGGGTCAGCAGGCCTTCGCGGGCCAGGGCGGCCAGCTGGGTCAGGTGGTCCGTCAGCTCCGCTCCGGGGGAGAGGGGTCCCGGAGCTCCCGGACCTCCCGGGCCTCCCGCAGCCGTGGACGAGGCCGGGCGGTCGGCGCCGGCCATGGGCGGAGCCGGAGCCGGGCCGGAGGCCGCGCCCGGGGTCGCGTTCCGGACCGCAGCCGGGCCCGTGCCTTCCGGGGCGTGCGGGGTGTGCGGGGCGGGCTCGCTCTCCGGGGCGTGCGGGGTCTCCGCGGAGGGCCGGGCCGCGTCCCACACGTAGGAGCCGCGTGCCAGGATCCCGCGCAGGAGGGGGCGGCCCGAGGGGCGCTGGGAGGGGTTCACGACGGAGCCGATGGGGCGGATGAACATCAGGCCACCCCCAGCCGGTCGGCCGGGAGGCGGACCGCTCCCGCGATCCGGCCGCCCGCCGCACGGACGGCGATCGCGGCGTCCTCGGCCCATACGTGCTCGACGACCAGGAGGAGGGCGCAGCTGCCGCGGTCCAGCAGTTCGGCCGATTCCGTGACGTCCTCCGGGCCGATCAGCGGGGTGGCCTCCCGGTGGGCGAGCAGGCCCCGGAGTTCGACGAACTCGTCGAACTCCGCCGACAGCACCTGGCCGGCCGCCGTCTTGGTGGCCACGAGACCGTCGATCAGCCGTACGACCCCGGCCTTGCGCAGTCCCATCACCGCCTCGACCGCCGCCACTCGCAGCTGCTCTTCGGGAAAGGCCAGGACGATGAACTCCGCAGGTCCCATGAGGGAGGCTCCTGATCCGCTGATCCGCTGATCCGTTACTTCGCTTCCGAACTTCGCTTGCGACCGGTTCTGACGACTCTTCGGCACACTATGACATAAGCGGACATACGGCCCGCCTGCTTGCTACGTTTCCCCGTATGACCGCTCTGACGGCAAAGGTGACGGAGCCCGCCCCGCCCCCGCCACCCGATGCCCGCGCCCCCAAGCGCCGCGGAGTCGAGCTGTCGCTGCTCGTCGGCGCCGTCCTGATCGCCGTCCTCGGCCACCTCTACGTCGGCCTCACCACCACCGGCCACATCCCCCGGCCCGCCGCCCACTACGCCGCCGGCCTCGCGGCCGCCGCGCTCGCCGCCCACCTCGCCGTCCGGCTGTTCGCCCCCTACGCCGATCCGCTGCTGCTCCCGATCGCCGTCCTGCTCAACGGCCTCGGCCTCGTCCTCATCCAGCGGCTCGACGCCACCACGCCCGACCGCCTCACGGCCGGGGAGCAACTGCGCTGGTCGGCCCTGGGGGTGGCGCTCTTCGTCCTCGGGGTCGCGCTGCTCCGCGACCACCGGGTGCTCCAGAAGTACGCGTACCTCTCCGTGGCCGTCGCGCTCGCCCTGATGCTCGTGCCGGTCTTCTTCCCGGCCGTCAACGGGGCGCACATCTGGATCCGCTTCGCCGGACTCTCCTTCCAGCCGGGGGAGTTCGCCAAGATCCTGCTCGCCGTGTTCTTCGCCGCCTACCTCGCCGCCAACCGGACCGCCCTCGCCCTCACCGGACGCACCCTCTTCTGGAAGCTGAAGCTGCTGCCCGGCCGGGTCCTCGGCCCGATCCTCGCCATCTGGCTGCTCTCCGTCGGCGTGCTCGTCCTGGAGCGCGACCTCGGGACCTCGCTGCTGTTCTTCGGGCTCTTCGTCATCATGCTGTTCACCGCCACCGGTCGGATCGGCTGGATCGCCATCGGGCTGCTGCTCGCCGCCGTGGGCGCGTACGCCGTCGGGACGTTCGAGCCGCACGTGAACAGCCGCGTGGACGACTGGCTGAATCCTTTCGCCTCCATCGAGCGTGGCGACGGCCCCGGCCAGCTCGCCCAGTCCCTCTTCGCGTTCGGGGCCGGCGGACTCCTCGGCGCCGGGCTCGGCCACGGCCAGTCCTTCCTCATCGGCTTCGCCGCCAAGTCGGACTTCATCCTCGCCACCGCCGGGGAGGAGCTCGGCCTCGTCGGCCTGACCGCGATCCTGCTCCTCTACGGCCTCCTCGTCGCCCGTGGCTTCCGCGCCGGGCTCGCCCTGCGCGATCCCTTCGGCCGTCTCCTCGCCACCGGACTCGCCTCGATCGTCGCGCTCCAGGTGTTCGTCATCGCGGGCGGGGTCACCGGGCTGATTCCGCTGACCGGCATGGCCATGCCCTTCCTCGCCCAGGGCGGCTCCTCCGTCGTCACCAACTGGATCATCGTCGCGCTCCTCATCCGGCTCAGCGACAGCGCCCGCAGGCCCCGACCGGCCGAGGAGGCAGCGGCGTGATCCGTTACATCCGCTGGTGCGCGTACTTCTGCGCCCTGCTGCTGCTCGCCCTGCTGGTCAACGTCGCCCGCGTCCAGGTCTGGGAGGCCGCCGCCTACGGCGCGAACCCGGCCAACAAGCGCCCCGCCATCGAGCGCTACGCCGAACCGCGCGGCGACATCCTGGTCGACGGGCGCCCCGTCACAGGCTCCCGGGACAGCCGCCAACTGCTGCGCTACGAACGGACGTACAAGAACGGACCGCTCTACGCGCCCGTCACCGGTTTCTCCTCCCAGACCTACGGGACCAGCTTCCTGGAACGGGCCGAGGACGCGGTCCTCTCCGGCACCGACCCCGGTCTCTCGGCCTTCCCGCTCTGGTACGAGCTCGCGCGCGGCCGCCCCGGCGGCGGCAACGCCGCCACCACCATCCGGGCGAAGACGCAGCAGGCCGCGTACACCGGGCTCGCCGGCAAGCGGGGTGCGGTCGCGGCGGTCGAACCGGCCACCGGCAAGATCCTCGCGCTGGTCAGCAGCCCCTCCTACGACCCGGCGCTGCTCTCCGGCACGGGGGCGAAGGCCAAGCGCGCCTGGGAGAAGCTCAACGCGGACCCCGCCAAGCCGATGCTCAACCGCGCGCTGCGCGAGACGTACCCGCCCGGCTCCACCTTCAAGATCGTGACGGCCGCGGCCGCCCTCGACGCGGGCGTGGTCACCGACGTGGACGCGCCGACCCAGACCCCGGACCCCTACCCGCTGCCGGGCACGAGCACCCTGCTCCCGAACGCCGGCACCGGCTGCGCCGACGCCTCGATGGCCGACGCCGTGCAGTGGTCGTGCAACACGGTGATGGCGAAGATCGGCGTACAGGTCGGGCTGAGGGGGATGACGGAGGCGGCGCGCAGGTTCGGGTTCAACGACGGCGGGCTGCGGGTGCCGGCCTGGGTCTCGCGCTCGAACTTCGACACCGACATGAGCGCGGACCAGCTGGCCCTCTCCTCGATCGGGCAGTTCAACACCAGGGCCACGCCGCTGCAGATGGCGATGGTGGCGGCGGCCGTCGCCAACGGCGGCGTGCTCAAGGCCCCCTACCTGGTGGACCGCACCACGCAGGACGACGGTGATCCGGTCCGCCGGGCCGACCAGCACACCCTCGGCCGGGCCATGACCCCGCTCACCGCGATGCGCATGCAGGAGCTGATGGTGAAGGTGGTGGAGGGCGGCACGGGCAAGAACGCGGCGATCCCCGGCGCCGTGGTCGGCGGCAAGACCGGCACGGCGCAGCACGGCGTCGGCAACGCGGGCACCCCGTACGCCTGGTTCATCGCCTGGGCCCAAGCGGAGGGCGGGGCGCCGCCCGCGGTCGCCGTGGCGGTGGTCGTCGAGGACGCGTCGGCCGTGCGCGGCGACATCAGTGGCAACGGCGCGGCCGCGCCCATCGCACGGGCGGTGATGGAGGCGGCGCTGTCCACCCGCTGAAACGGCTGACGGACAGGGGCGGTTCCCTGGTAGCCGTAGGGGAATGACCTACGAACTCGCACAGGTGAACATATCCCGGCTCAAGTACCCCTTGGACGCCCCGGAACTGAAGGACTTCGTCGACGGCCTCGACCACGTCAACGCCGTCGCGGACGCGGCGGAGGGCTTCGTCTGGCGGCTCGAGGGGGAAGGGGGCGACGCGACCGACGTGGTCGTCTTCGACGACGAGTGGATCATCGTCAACATGTCGGTCTGGCGGGACGCCGAGGCCCTCGACGCCTTCATGTACGCCGGTCGCCACCGGGAGCTGATGGCCCGCCGCCGGGAGTGGTTCGAGCACGTCAAGGAGGCGATGACGACCCTGTGGTGGGTCCCGGCGGGCGAGCGCCCCACGGTCAAGGACGCCGAGGAACGCCTGACCCACCTGCGGGAACACGGCCCGACCCCCTATGCGTTCACCCTCCGCACCCACTTCGCCCCGGGCGCCTCCTAGTCTCGTGGCCGGCGTTGGACCGTGTCCGAGCCGTCGGCGACGGCCCGCGCCACCTCCGCCACGCGGTCCGCCTCCTCGGCCGCGAACCGTTCGCGGTCGAGGGCCTCGGCGATCTCCTCGTCCTGGCTCATCAACAGGTCCAGGTTGGAGTTGCCCATCTCGAAGACGCCCATGTCCAGGTACGCCTTCTGCAGCCGCTCGCCCCACAGCCCGATGTCCTTCACGCACGGCACGATCCGGCTGAACAGCAGCTTGCGGAACAGCGCCAGGAACTCCGACTGCTCGCTGAACTCCTCGGCCTCCTTGCGCGCGATGCCGAAGTTCTCCAGTACTTCCACCCCGCGCAGCCGGTCGCGCATCAGGTAGCAGCCCTCGATCACGAACTCCTCGCGCTCGCGCAGTTCGGCGTCCGACAACTGCTTGTAGTAGTCGCGCAGCGCCATCCGCCCGAAGGCCACGTGCCGCGCCTCGTCCTGCATCACGTAGGCCAGGATCTGCTTGGGCAGCGGCTTGTCCGTCGTGTCCCTGATCATGCCGAAGGCGGCCAGTGCCAGCCCCTCGATCAGCACCTGCATGCCCAGGTAGGGCATGTCCCAGCGGGAATCGCGCAGGGTGTCGCCGAGCAGCCCCTGCAGGCTGTCGTTGATCGGGTAGAGCATCCCGACCTTCTCGTGCAGGAACCGTCCGAAGATCTCGGCGTGCCGGGCCTCGTCCATGGTCTGGGTGGCGGAGTAGAACTTCGCGTCCAGGTCCGGCACCGACTCGACGATGCGCGCGGCGCACACCATCGCGCCCTGCTCGCCGTGCAGGAACTGGCTGAAGTTCCACGCGCTGTAGTGCCGGCGCAGTTCGCCCTTGTCCCGCTCCGAGAGCTTGGCCCAGTGCCGCGTGCCGTAGAGCGTCAGCGCCTCGTCCGGGGTGCCGAGCGGATCGTACGGGTCCACCTCGATGTCCCAGGCGATGCGCTTGGCGCCGTCCCACTGCTTGTCCTTGCCCTTCTGGTACAGGGCCAGCAGCCGCTCGCGGCCGCCGTCGTACTCCCAGCTGAAGCGGGCGTCGCCGGACGCGGGGACCGGCCAGACGCTCGCCCCCGGGTCGGTGGTGTAGAGCTCGTGCGTCGACACTGACGCCCCCTCGTCTCGCGTACTTCCGTACAGGACAAGCCAGTTGGCGGCCGGACGGTGTCCGTCGGCTGCCGTTGGCAGCGTCACACGTTGGTAGACGCGCGGTCAACAAGTCGTGCGCGGGGGATTGACGGTCTTGCTGACAAGCAGTCTCATAAGCGGTGAACCCCCGGTAACCCCGGTATCCCCCGCGGGCGACCACCGCCGGCAACCGACTCGTGAGGTGTCCGAAGCCATGACGACCGTGACCGACAGGGCGGAGCTGCGCGACGCGCTCGGCCTGCTCAAGGACCGCGAACAGACAGCCGAACGACTCCTCGAATCCTCGGTCAAGCACTCCTTCGACCCGGACAAGGAGCTCGACTGGGACACCCCGCCCATCGAGGGCAAGTACTACTGGCCGCCCGAGCTGCTCTCCCTCTACGACACCCCGCTCTGGAAGAAGATGGGCGAGGAGCAGCGCATCGAACTCTCCCGCCACGAGGCGGCGGCGCTCGGCTCGCTCGGGATCTGGTTCGAGATCATCCTCATGCAGCTGCTGGTCCGGCACATCTACGACAAGTCCCTGACCAGCAATCACGTCCGCTACGCGCTCACCGAGATCGCCGACGAGTGCCGCCACTCGATGATGTTCGCCCGCATGATCAAGACGGGCGGAGCCCCCGAGTATCCGGTCTCCCGCACCAACCACAACCTCGCCCGCGTCCTCAAGACCGTCTCCACCACCCCCGGCTCCTTCGCCTGCACCCTCCTCGGCGAGGAGATCCTCGACTGGATGCAGCGGCTGACCTTCCCGGACGAGCGGGTCCAGCCCCTCGTCCGCGGAGTCACCCGCATCCACGTCATCGAGGAGGCGCGCCACGTCCGCTACGCCCGCGAGGAACTGCGCCGCCAGATGCTCACCGCCCCGCGCTGGGAGCAGGAACTCACCCGCGTCAGCTGCGGCCAGGCGGCCCGCGTCTTCGCGGTCGCCTTCGTCAACCCCCAGGTCTACGACAACATCGGCGTCGACCGGCGCGAGGCGCTCGCCCAGGCCAAGGCCAGCGGACACCGCCGCGAGGTCATGCAGACCGGAGCGAAGCGGCTCACCGACTTCCTCGACGACATCGGCGTGATGCGCGGGGTCGGCCGCCGGCTGTGGAAGAGCTCGGGCCTCCTCGCCTGAAGGCCACCGGGTGCGGCTACCCTGCGGACATGAGAGCCGTACGGGCGTACCGCAGGCTGAGCGTCGAGGAGCGGCGGGCCCAGCTCCTCGACGCGGCCCTGACGCTGTTCGCGCACCGGGCGCCGGAGGACGTCTCGCTGGACGACGTGGCCGAGGCCGCAGGCGTCTCGCGCCCCCTCGTCTACCGCTACTTCCCCGGCGGGAAGCAGCAGCTCTACGAGGCCGCCCTGCGCTCGGCGGCCGACGTCCTGCAGCTCTGCTTCGCCGAACCCCAGGCCGGTCCGCTGACCCAGCGGCTCTCCCGGGCCCTGGACCGGTACCTGGCCTTCGTCGACGAACACCACGCCGGCTTCTCCGCCCTCCTCCAGGGCGGCAGCGTGGTCGAAACCTCCCGCACCACCGCCACCGTCGACGGCATCCGCCGGGCCGCGGCCGAGGCGATCCTCTTCCACCTCGGCGTCCCGGCACCGGGACCGCGGCTGCGGATGATGGTGCGCACGTGGATCACGGCGGTCGAAGCCGCCTCGCTGATCTGGATCGACGAGGGCAAGCAGCCGGAGGTCTCCTCGCTCCGGGACTGGCTGGTGGACCAGTTCATCGCCCTGCTGACGGCGACGGCCGCCACCGACCCGGAGACGGCAGCGGCCGCCCGCGCCGCCCTGGCCCTCGAATCCGCGGACGGCCCGGTCGGCGTCCTGGCCCGCCGGGTGATCCCGGTGGTCTCCGAGGCGGCCCACCTCCTGTGACCCCGGGGCCGCCTCGGCGTCGTGGCCCCGGCGCCGAGGCCTCCTCGGCGGGAGCCGCGCCTCCGGAGCTGTGAGACTGGGGGCGTGAGAAGCCAACCCACCTCCTTCGAGGGCGGCCCGATGGACGGCCGGACCCTCCCGATCCTCCTCGGCCCGACCGGGCATCCGCCGAAGTGGTACGAGATCCCGGTCCCGGACCCGGACGGCGGTGACCCGACGGTGCTGCTGTACGAGCGGGTCCCGGCGGGGTACTCCAAGCGCCTGGGCCTCCAGAAGGGCTGGAAGTACGCCCACGTTCCGGACGGCCACAAGCCGAAGCTCCGCTGGCCCTGGACCAAGCCCACCCCTCCGCCCCCGCCGGCAGACTGACGCGGCCGGCGCGTCCGGCGCGGCCGGCGCGTCCGGGTCGTCCGGCGGGTCCGGGTCGGCCGGCGCGTCCGGGTCGTCCGGGTCGGCCCGTGCCGTGCCGGGGCGCCCTGACCCGGTGAACCATTGCGGGAACGCCGTCGGCTAGGAGTCAGTGCGCCCCCGGCGCAGCATCGCGAAACCGAGCCCCGCGGCGCCCATCGCCGCGATGCCGCCGCCCGCGGCGAGCAGCAGCACGCCGTCACCGGGTCCGTCGGCGACGGTGTGCAGGCGCAGCGCCGCGGTGGGACCGGACGCGGCTTCGCCCAGGGGCGCGGAGGCGGCGACGACCACGCCGTCCCGGCTCGCGGTCTTGTGCCCGGAGCCGACGGCCCCGTGCTTCGCGACGGGGGAGTCGCCCCCGACCCAGGAGCTCAACCGGCCGTCCGCCCGCAGCGCGAGGTGTAGCTTCCCGGAGCCGCCGAAGCCGGTGACGCCGTCGCGGCTGGTCACGGTGGCGGCCTTGGAGCCGTCGGCGCTCAGGACCTCGGCCCGGTACGCGTCCTTGGCCACGCGGTAGACGTGCGCGGTGGAGGAGCCGTCCGCGAGGGAAGCGGTTTTGACCAGCGTCCGCTGCGGGGCCGCGGACCCGGCGGCGTGCGCGGAGGAAGCGGCCGGCACGCCCCCGGCGAGCGCGGCGGCCGCCGGGAAGGCCAGCAGGGCTCCGGCGCACGCGGCCACGGCCGCGGCGCGGACGAGCGTGCGGCTGCTGTGGCTGCTGCGGCTCACGGTGCTCACGGGGGCGTCCTTCGCTGCTGGTCGGGCCCTGGTGCGTCCAGGTGGCACCAACCTAAGCACCGGCCGTTGCGCTACGGCGTTGCTTTTGTAACAGCCACACGGCAGCTGCCCGGCGGAGTCGTTACACAACCGGGGGATTGCCGCCGGGCGCCCGGGCTGCTCCCATGGACGGCGGGGGTGAGGGCCATGGTGACGCGGGGACTCAGAGTGGCGCCGAGCGGCCGCCCGGGCCGGGGTCGGCTGTACGTCAACCTGCCCGACGGCCAGGCGGTGGCCTGGTACGACCGGAAGGCCAACCGGATCAGCGTGCTGGCCGACGAGCGGCGGGAGGAGATCCTGACGGTCCTGCGCCCCTACCTGAGCGGGACCGTGGCCATCGGCCCGCCTCCCGTTCCCACGGCCGCCGACCTGCTCCGCCTGGCCCTGGCGCCCGACGACGACCTGGCGCCGAACCGGCCGGGGGAGGCGCTGATCGGCGAGCTCACCCACGGCGCCGCCGGCACCCGGGCCCGCCACCGGTTCCGCCAGGAGCTGGCGGCACGCCAGCGGATCGGCGAGGTGCTGGACGGGCTCCCGGAGCCCGAGGAGTGGCGGGTCCTCCACTGCGTGGGCGACATCGCGGACCACCTCGTGATCGGCCCGCCGGGCGTGTTCTGCGTCCGCACGATCCAGGGCCGCCGACAGCGGGCGGTGGTCGGGGACCTGCTCCTGACGCTGGGCCGCGCGGAACCCCGCCCGGAGCCGCGCACGGCCCGGCGCGCGGCGGCGTACGCGACCTGGGCGCTGTCGGCGACGGTGACCCCGATCCTGGCCGTGGTCGACGCGGCCCGCGTGGAGGTGGCGCCGACGCTGCGCGACGTGCGGGTGCTGACGCCGGCGACGCTGGGCCCGTTCCTGACGGACCCGGACTCCGAGGCGGCCCTGGGGCCCCCGGACGTGGAAGCCCTGTTCGCAGCCGGGCGCGACCGCGGCACGTGGACCTAGTGGGGTGTGGCGGCGCGCGCGGGTCCGCTCGCGGCGTCCGGGCGCGGCCCGGGCTCCGCGGGTCAGGGCGGAGCCCGGGAACAACGTAAGGGTGGGCAAGGGACAAGGGACAAGGGACAAGGGACAAGGGACAAGGGGCAGGGCGCCGCCGGGCTGGGCGCGGTCAGGCGGAGGTTCGCTTGCGGGGTGGCGCGGCCTTCTTCGGGGTGGCTGCCGCCTGCGACTTCGCGGAGGTGGTCTTCTTCGCCGCACCCGACGCCGAAGTCGGTGCCGCCTTCTTCTTCGCCGTCGCCGCGGTCGACTTCTTGCCGCCCGCCGCCTTCGGGGCAGCGGCCGCCGCGGTCGACTTCTTCCCTCCCGTCGCCTTCGGCGCAGCGGCCCCGGATCCCGCCGTCCGCTTCCGCCGGATCGGCGTCACCTCCGCCGTGCTTCCGCCCTCCTCGCCGTCCTTGTCCCCGTCCCCGTCCGCCGCGGACCCCGCGCGCGACGCCTTCGCCGCCCGCACGCTGTTCTCCAACGCCGCCATCAGGTCGATGACTTGACCCCCGACCGAGGGCGGCCCCGCCGCGACCGCCGGTGCGCCGCCATCCGCCTTCGCCGCGATCATCGCCTCCACCGCCTCGCGGTAGTCATCGTGCAGCGAATCCATCTCCACCTCCCCCAACGTCGCCATCAGCGCGTCCGCCAGGTCGAGTTCGGCCTCCCGCACCGATACCTCGCCCTCCGGCGCCACCCCCTCCGGCACCCGGATCTCGTCCGGCCACAGCAGCCCGTGCATTGCGATCACGTCGTCGACGACCCGCAGCATCCCGAGCCGCTCCCGTCCCCGCAGCGCGTACTTCGCGATCGCGACCTTCCGGCTCCGTTTCAGTGCCTCCCGCAGCAGCGTGTACGGCTTGGCGGCCGTCGCCCCGTTCGCCGCGAGGTAGTACGCCGAGTCCATCTGGAGCGGATCGATCGCGTCGGCCGGTACGAACGACACGATCTCGATCGTCTTCGCGGTGGCGATCGGCAGCTGCGCCAGGTCCTCGTCCGTGATCGGGATGACGGACCCGTCCGCCTCCTCGTACCCCTTGCCGATCTCCGCGCTCGACACCTCCTCCCCGTCCAGCTCGCACACCTTGCGGTAGCGGACGCGGCCGCCGTCGCTCAGGTGGATCTGGCGGAAGGAGATCGAGTGGTTCTCGGTGGCGTTCACGAGCTTGATCGGGATGCTGACCAAGCCGAAGGAGATCGCCCCGTTCCAAATGGATCGCACGGTTCCTCCTGTTTCGTGGCAATCTCATCGTATGACGCCGATCACAATGGTGGAGGGGCGTCGCATCGCGCTCAGCAATCTCGACAAGGTCCTGTACCCCGAGACCGGCTTCACCAAGGGCGAGGTGCTGCACTACTACGCCACCGTCGCCGCTCCGCTGCTGGCCCACATCCACGACCGGCCGGTGTCGTTCCTGCGGTATCCCGACGGCCCGGACGGCCAGCTCTTCTTCACGAAGAACCCGCCGCCCGGTACCCCCGCCTGGGTGAAGACCACCCCCGTTCCCCGCTCCGAGGACCTGCGGGCCGAGCAGGTGGTCATCGCCGACATGGCCTCCCTCATGTGGGCGGCCAACCTCGTCGTCGAGTTCCACACCCCCCAGTGGCCGGCCGGCGCCCCCGCCCTCGCCGACCGGCTGATCGTCGACCTCGACCCCGGCCCGCCCGCCACCGTCCTCGAATGCTGCGCGGCCGCCCTGTGGCTGCGCGGCCGCCTCGCCGCCGACGGCCTGGACGCCTACGTCAAGACCTCCGGTTCCAAGGGCCTCCACCTGGCCGTCGCCCTGGAACCGGCCCCCTCCGAGCAGGTCTCGGCGTACGCGAAGGCCCTCGCCCAAGAGACCGAACGCGCGCTCCCCGATCTCGTCGTCCACCGGATGACGAAATCGCTGCGGCCGGGGAAGGTCTTCGTCGACCACAGCCAGAACGCCGCCGCCAAGACCACGGCGGCCCCGTACACGCTGCGCGCCCGCACCCTGCCGACCGTCTCCGCCCCCGTCTCGTGGGCGGAGGTCGAGGCCTGCCGCACCCCCTCCGACCTGGTCTTCCTCGCCGACGACCTGCCGCCGCGGCTGGCTCGCCACGGCGATCTGTTCGCTCCTCTGGCCGATCCCGGCCGCGCCGGGCGGCTGCCGTGATCACCGTCGCGCTGGCCGCCGCCGTACGGAGCCTGCCGCGCTCACCCGGACTGGCCTACGAGCCGAAGTTCGACGGCCACCGGCTCGTCGTGCTGCGCACCTTGGACGGGGTGGTCCTCCAGGCCCGCTCCGGCCGCATCGTCACCCATGCCTTCCCCGATCTGGCCGCGGCCGCCCGGCAGTTGCCCGCAGGGACCGTGCTGGACGGGGAGGTGGTCGTCTGGCACGCGGGCCGCACCGACTTCGCGCTCGTCCAGCGCCGCGCGGCGGCCGCTACCACGGCGCGGGCCGCCGTACTGGCGCAGACCCTGCCGGCCTCGTACGCGGCCTTCGACGTCCTGGAGCTCGCCGGGCTGGACGTGCGCGCCCGGCCGTACGAGCGCAGGCGCGCGCTCCTCGTCGACCTGCTGCTGCCCCTGGGACCGCCGCTCCAGCCGGTGCCGATGACGACCGACCCGGAGCTCGCGGAGACCTGGTACGAGACCCTGCCCGCCAGCGGGATCGAGGGCCTGGTCGTCAAGCGGATGGACCAGGCCTATCCGGCGGGGCGGCGCGCCTGGCAGAAGCTGCGGCACACGAACGTGCGCGACGCGGCGGTCGTCGGGTACACCGGCACCGCGCGCCGGCCGCTCGCGCTCGTCCTGGTCCTGCCGGTCGACGACGAGAACCCGGTGGCGTCGAGCCCGCTGACTGCGGCGCTGCGGGCGGACGTGGCGGCGGCGCTGGCCGCCCGGGCACCGGAGGCCGGGGGTGAGGCCGCCGGCGCGGGTGCCACCGTCACGGCCATCGGACTCGGCGAAATCCCCTTCCACCCGCTGGACCCGCCCCTGGCGGCCGAGGTCCGCCACACCTCGACCCGCCACCCGCCACCGGAGGTGCTGCGCCTGCGGTCCGACCTGTGACCCGCGGCACGGTGGCCGGGGGTCACAGGTCGGGGTGGTCCTGAGGACGGTGCGGGCGGTCGCGGGCGGTCAGGGGCGGTCAGGGCGGTGGTCAGGAGTGCGCGCCGCGCCCCGAGCCGGGCGGAGCCCCCGGCTGCGGGTGCGGACCCGGTCCTTCGGGCCGCTTGTGCCCGGCTTCCCGGTTGGCCCTGACCTCCTCCGGATGGGCCGAGGTGGTGGAGCCGAAGTTCCCGTAGCCCTGCATCTCGTGCGGGCGCAGGCCGCCCTCGGGCAACTCCACGGGGTCCCGCTCCTCGCGCACCTCGTAGACCGCCCCGCCGTCCGGCAGGTGGGGCTGGCTCTCGGGAGCGGGTGGCGGCGGCTCCTGGGCCCGGACCCGCTGGCCGAGCTTGAAGCCGCCGAGGAGCACGCCGACCACAACGAGCCCGACGACCAGGAACCAGGCGATGTCGGTCAGGGTGCTGTCCACCGCGAGGGTGGTCAGAGTCATGTCCATACATCGCATTTTCCCGCATTTCGCCCCATCTCACCCGATCAAGGCCGCCGACTTTCAGCAGATGGCCCCGGAAGCGGAGGTCACGCCCCCTCCCCGAGGTGACGGAGGGGGAGGTCTCACCCCTTGAGCGGCCCGTCCACGTCACGCACTCCGCGCACCTCCCGGCCCCCGAGCACCGCCAGGATCTCCGCGCAGATGGCCAGCGCCGTCTCCGCCGGGTTCTGGGCCCCCAGATCCAGGCCGATCGGCCCGTGCACCGTCCGCAGCCGCGCCTCGCTCACCCCGGCGGCGAGCAGCCCCTCGCGGCGCCGCGCGGTCGTCTTGCGGGACCCGAGCGCACCCACGTACGGGATCCCGAGCGCGAGCGCGGTGCGCAGCGTGGGCACGTCGAAGTCGGGGTCGTGGCTGAGCATGGCCAGGCAGGCCGCGTCCCGCCGCGTTTCGAGCAGCTTCCGCGCCCCGTCGACCGTGTCGACCTTCGCGACGCCCCAGCCGAGGAGAGTGGCCTGCGCCTCGATGACCTCCGCGAGTTCCCCGGTCCCGCCGATCACCACGAAGGGGGCCGAGGGGTACGCCTCCACGAGGACCAGCCCCGACCCGCCGTACAGGGCGTCCCGCCCCGGCCGCCGGGTGGCCAGCAGCTCGCCGGCCCGCCGCTCGGCGTCGGTGCCGGGCACGTCCGACCCCCGGACCACGACGCTGACGGCCTGGTCCGCCCCCTCGTTGAGCTGGGTCACGAGGGCGACCCCGACGCCCTGCCCGAGCAGTTCCCACCACTCGGCGGGAATCGAGCTCAGCGGCTGCAGCAGCACTTCGGCCTGCCCGCCGCACGTCAGCTTCGCCTCGACGGCGTCCTCGGCCCCGACGGACACCTCGCACACCCGCGCGGTGTCCCCGGCCGCCATCGCGGCGGCCTCCGCGGCCAGTTCGGCGTCGAAGACGCCCCGGTACAGGGCCCCTACGCACTCCCCGCCCGCGTCCACGAGCACCGAGCCGGCGGGATCCCGCGGACCGAAGCCCTGCTCGGTCACGGGCCGGGCCAGGAATCCGACCCGCCCCTCGGCCGTCCACCGCTGTGCCGTCTCCACCAGGTCACGCATGTCGCGCCGCCCCATCTCGTCGTCAGAGCACGCCACAGAGCACCTGGTCAGCGGCACACGGTGGCCTCCCGTCCAACCTACGCACCCGGCCGCACCCTCCCCACCCCTCAAAACCCACAGACCCCGCCCCACGTCCTTCGTACGGATCACCGGAAGCGCGCGTACCGGACAGGAGCGGAGGACCGGCAGGAGGCCGGCGACCGCCGGACCGACGCGCAGGGAGAGGGCGGGGCCGGCGCCGAGCGAGGAGCTGTCCCCGTGTCAGGTCGCGCCGCCACGGCCTTTTGGTACTGGAACGGTGTTGAACGAGGATGGTGCCTCGTTCGATGTTCAATCCGGGGGGACGGCTGGTGAAGTTCGGTGTACTGGGAGCGCTGAGAGCGTCGGACGAGGACGGCCGGTCCGTCGTCATCGGCGGGCCGAAATCCCGCGCGCTGCTCGCAGTACTGCTGCTGCAGCCGAACCGGACGGTGCCGCTGGGCGCGGTCATGGAGGCGCTCTGGGGTGAGGAGCAGCCGGCGACGGCGGCCGCTTCCCTGCACAATCACCTGGCGCGACTGCGGCGCACCCTGGGCGGCGCCGGTGGCACGAGGCTGCGTACCGTGGCACACGGGCTCGAACTGGCGGTGTACGAGGGCGAGTTGGACAGCGCGACCTTCGAGCTGCTGATACGCCGGGCCCAGGATGCCCGCCACCGGGAGGACTGGGCCGGGGCGGAGCGGGACGCGGTGGCGGCCTTGGGGATGTGGCGCGGTACACCGTTCGCGGATGTGCCGGGGCTGGGGGAGCACCCTGTCGTCGCCTACCTCCAGGAGCAGCGGCTCCAGGCGCTGGAATGCCGGTTCGAGGCCCTGCTGCATCTCGACCGACTCGACGGCATCGCTGCCGAGCTGGGTGTCCTGGTCAAGGAGCACCCTTTTCGGGAGTCGCTTCACCGTCAGCTGATGCTCGTCCTGGCACGCACGGACCGCCAGGCGGAAGCACTGTCGCTCTTCCGCTCACTGCGCCGGACCCTGGTGGAGGAACTGGGGGTGGAGCCAGGACCGGCGATCCAGGAGGCACACCGGGAAGTGCTCGCCGCCGCCCCCGCGCGCTCGGACCGCACGGCGCGGACGGCCCCGCGCCCCCGATCCCGGCCCCAGACCGGTCTGCCCGCGCGGGCCGCTCAGCTTCCCGCGCCGCCCGGTGAATTCGTCGGCCGGGCGGAGCAGACCGCGTACGTCCGCTCGGTGCTGGAGTCCGACCGCAGGCGCACGACGCTCGCCGTGATCAGTGGCATGCCGGGTGTCGGCAAGACCGGCCTCGCCCTGCACGTCGCGGAACAGCTTCAGGGTGAGTTCCCCGACGGTCAGCTCTATCTCAACCTGCACGGGGCATCGGCGGGGATGGTTCCCGTCACACCCGCCGACGCCCTCGCCGTCCTTCTGCTCGGTCTGGGAGTGGATTCCCGGCGGATTCCTTGCGACGTGGGGGCAGCCTCGGCCCTGCTGCGCTCGGCGATGTCCGACACGCGCACGCTGCTGCTGCTCGACGACGCGGCATCGGTGAGTCAGGTGCGCCCGCTGCTGCCCGCCGGCGCCGGCTGCGCCGTACTCATCACGAGCAGGCAGCCTCTGGCCACACTCGGAGCCAGCACGCACGTCCACCTGGAGCCGCTCTCGCCCGGGGACAGTGCCCTTCTGCTGGAACGGGCGTCGGGCCGCTCCTGGACGGCGTCCGACGCCGAATCGGTCGGCAGGCTGGTCTCTCTGTGCGGTCGCCTGCCGCTCGCACTGCGGGTGTCCGCCGCTCGCCTGAGGAGTCGGCGGACCCTCGCGGTGGAGACGTTGGTGGAACGGCTGGACCATCAGGAAGACCGGTTGGACCACCTCGAACTGGAGGACCTCAGCGTCCGCCGGTCCCTCATGGTGGCCTACGAGGCGCTCCTCGCCTCAGGCGATCCACGGGACGGCGACGCCGCCGCGGTGCTGGTGCTCGTCGGCGCGCTGGACCTGCCGGAGTACGGGGTACCGCTGATCGCCGCTGTCATGAACACAGCCGGGCGATACGCCGAGAGGGCCCTGGAACGCCTGGCGGAGGTGGCGCTGCTCCAGGAGACGGACAGCGGCCGCTACGAGCCCCACGACCTGGTCCGCGACTTCGCCCGGGAACTCGCCGGACGCCCCGGTGAGCGGGCTCGGATCGAGGAAGCGACCGCACGGTTCCTGCACTGGTACCGGGAGGGGCTCGCGCGGTGCGCCGTCGCTCTGCGGCCCGATGCGAGACGTGTGCCCGATCACCCGAAGGATCCCGCGAGCCGCACCTGCACGGCCTTGACCGACGCCGCGGCCGCACTTGAGTGGGGCGACGCGGAAGTGGGAAACCTGCTGTTCCTGGCGGGCCAGGGCGCGGACGGCCGCCTGGGCCCCTCCCGCACCCTGGAGATGATCAACGATCTGTTCCCCTACCTGCACGACCGCGGCCGGGTCCAGGACCTGAAACGACTCACTCGCCGTGCCATCGCGCTCGCCCGGTCCAGCGGGAACACCGAGGCCGAAGGCCGGGCACTGGCCCAACTGGCCACGGCGCACTACTCGGCCGGACGCGTCAGGGAGGCGCTGCTCCTCATGGACGAGGCCGTGGCTCTCGCCGAACGCCTCCCCGATGAGGGGGTCCGGATGCGACAGTTGGGCAACCGCGCCGCGCTGCTGAAGGAACTGGGCCGTGTCGCCGAGGCCCAGGCGACGCTGGCGCGGTGCCTCGAACTCCGTCCCGCGACCCTGGCGGCGAGCGAGGAGGCCCTGTTCCTCGGCCACCAGGGATACGTCGCCGAACTCACCGACCTGCGCCTGGCGAGCTCGTACCACGCCCGGAGCCGGAGCTTCGCGCGGGAGGCGGGGGACCCCGTGCAGGAGCAGGTCGCGCTCTGCAACCTCGGCCGCGTCCACCTGGCCCTGGACGAGCCGGAGGCGGCCCTGTCCTGCTTCGAGGAAGCACTGGAGCTCATGGCGTCCAGCGCTTCCCACTGGAACGCGGAACGCGAGACACGCCTGGGCAAGGCCGGCGCCCTGCGCGTGCTGGGCGATCTCGGGCAGGCCAGGCACGTGTGTGCCTCGCTTCTCCAGGAGGCCGTGACCCGTGGCGATTCCTACGGACGAGGGCTCGCGGAGCACGAGTACGGGCACATCCTGAGGGCACTCGGGGATGAGCCGGCCGCCCGGATTCGATGGGCGAGCGCACTGTCGGCCCTTGAGGGGACGGACGCGCAGATCCTTGACGACCTGCGCCGTGTGGTGGCGTCCGGCGCGTCCTGAAGTCGCCGACACCGAGGCCTTCGCCACCGAGGTGGTCGACCCGTGAACCGTCTCGCCCGGCGCACGGACGGCTGGACCACCGCACGGCACGGCAGTTGGCTGCGCATACGCGAAGACCCCGTCCTCAGCATTTCGGCTGGTGGCGGGGTCTTGTGACACTTACACAGTAAGTGCCCCCGGCAGGATTCGAACCTGCGCACACGGCTCCGGAGGCCGGACAGTACCAAGGTATTCACCCAGGTCAGACGGGTAGCTGATGCACTGAGCACGGCGGTCTGAGGGGCCGCGGCCGTTCACCCCCGCGGGGTGACCGGACGGCGCTAGCCTGGCCGGGTGAATGCGCGTACCGCCCTCGCGAAATGGCTGGGCACCCTGGATCCCGAGCGGCTGACCGCCTTGCTGGAGGAGCGGGATCTGCCGCTCGCCGCCGAGTACCGGCGGATCACCACCCTGCGCGAGCTCGCCGAACACCTGCTCACCGACGAGTCGGTGGGCCAGGGCCTGATGGCGGGCACTACCGGAGAACTGGAGTTGCTCGCTTCCATCGCCGCCGTCGCCCTGGAGCGCCACGGCCCCGTAGTCGGTGGCGAGGCCGAGGACGGGCCCCGGTATCCCTGGCAACAGCGGAAGCCCGTTGCCGCGGTGGAGCCCGCGGACCGACTGGTGCCCGAGCAGGACGTACTGGCCTGGTTCGAGCCGGGAGAGAAGCGGCGGCGGGCGGAGCACACGCTCGCCCGACTGCGGGAGCGCGCGCTGTTGCTCCCCGCGCCCAAGGGGAAACTGGCGCTGCCGCCGCTGTTGCATGTCCGGGCCACCGGGTTCGACGGTTACGGTCGCACCGCCAACCGGCTGCTGACCTACGCCTACAACGCCCCCGAGGTCAAACGGATCGCCGTAAACCTCTTCGGCGAGGGCGCGGCCCGTACCCGCGACCAGGCCCAAGAGCTGATCATCGACCTCCTCGCCGATCCCGCCCGGGTGCGGGCACTGGTGGCGGACGCCCCGGCCCGGGCGCTGGAGCTGCTGGACCACCTGGTACCCGGCCCGCCGCTGCTGCGCACCCACTGCTTCGTCGGACGGTACGGGGCACAGTACGCGGGCCCGGACGCCAAGTACGTCTTCCGGGAGGGCGGCAGCGGAGACGAGGGAACCGACTGGCTGGCGATGCGAGGACTGCTGGTCCCCGTCGGTCTCGACCTGGTGGAGCTTCCGTACGAGGTCGCCCGTGCGCTCCGTGACGGGGGCGCGGCACCCAGCCCCCGGCTGGAACCTGAACCGTTCACCGCCACCGCGCCGCTGCCGTCCGGCTGGGAGGGTGAGGGCGGCACGGCCGCCGCGGCGGCCGCCTGGCGGGCCGAACTGGTACTGCGGGCGCTGGCCGCCCAGCCGGTCGCGATCCGCAAGGCGGGCGGGATCGCCGTACGGGACACCCGGCGGCTGGCCAAGGCGGCCGGGGCCGATGAGGCCGACACCCGGCTGTGGCTGGACCTCGCGGTCAACGCCGGCCTGGCCGCGCCTCAGGACGACGAACCGGTCCCCGCTCCCCGCGGCCGCCGGAACTCCAAGGGCCCCAAGCCCTCCGCCCGGCTGCTGCCGAGCGACCGCTATGACGCTTGGGCGGCCGCCCCCGCAGCGGGCAAGCTGCTGCCGCTGCTGGCCGCCTGGGCTGTGGTCCCCGCAGTGCTCAGCCACTGGCCGGACCCCGACGAGACCCCGGTCGCGCTCGTCAGCCCGCAGGACGAGGACGCCGTGACCCTGCGCACCGGGGTCCTACGAGCGCTCGCCGTCCTCCCCGACGGACACGGGTTGACCGGGGACGCGCTGGGATACACCGAACTGCTCTCCCTGGCCGCGTGGTTCCAGCCCGCCCTGCGCGGCCACCTGGCCGTAGACGACGCCGGGGAGTTGACCGGCCTGGACGGAGTGCTCGACCGCCTGGCGGCCACCCTGACAGAGGCGGCCCTGCTCGGCGTGGTCGCTCACGGCGCGCTCACCCCCGTCGGGCGGGCCCTGTGCCGACTGCTGGAGGCGGGAGCCGCCCACCACTACCCGGCGGTGCCCGGCGCGGGCACGGACCCGTCCGCCCGCGGCTCCGAGGGCCTGGGCGAGGACCTGTCCCTGCGCCCTGCCCTGGCGCAGGCGGTGACCGCGCTGCGCGAGGACCTGTACGCGGCGCTCCCCGAGCCCAGCGAGACGGCCCGGTTCCAGAGCGACCTGACCGCCACCGTCACCGGTGCGCCCGCGCCCGCCCTCGCGGACCTGCTCTCCGCTGTCGGCGACATCGAGTCCGAAGGGCACGCCGTGGTCTGGCGGATCACCGCGGCCTCCGTACGCCGCGCCCTGGACGCCGGCTGGAGCGCGGACGAACTGCTCGACCGCCTCACCACCGCGAGCGAGCGCGGCACTCCGCTGCCACAACCGCTCGCCTACACGATCAAGGACACCGCCCGCACCCACGGACAACTCAAGGTCGTCCGCTCCGCCTGCTGCATCCGCTCGGACGACACCGGACTGATCGCCGAGGTGGCCCAGGCCCGCGGCCTGACCAAACTCCGCCTGCGCCGCATCGCCCCCACGGTCCTGATCTCTACCGCCCCGCCGGAGGAGACGCTGTCAGCCCTCCGCACGGCCGGCTACGCCCCCACCCAGGAGGCCGAAACGGGCACCACGGTCCTCGACCGCGCCCCGGCCGACCGCGCACCGAACCTCTTGCCCACCCTGGACCAGGCCCACCCCCTGTATGGCGAACCGGTCCATGGTGTCCCGGCGAGCGCCCGTGCGCTGGCCGCGGCGCTCACCGCGGCCGGGTAAGGGTGGAGGTGCCCCGCAGTCGGAGCGTACTCCTGGTGCCCTGCCCCCCGACCCGGCACTGTCAGTAGGGCGTGTGAGCCTGGGGCGCATGACACACTCCGCGACCATCGCCCTCCCGGGGCACGAGGAACTCGCACAGGGCAGCCCGAGACATCCGCCTGGCTGATCATGTTCCTCCTGAACTTCAGCACCGTCTGGATGCCCTTCCTTCTGATCGGTACGGCGTGTCTCGTTCTCTGCACGCGCAGACGTCCCGGGGGGTGGCTGACCTCCGGCCCGCTGCGCCGGTGCCGGTCGGCCCGGAGGCGTATCGACGAGCTGTGTACGGCACTCTCGGCCGCGGACGGAGCCCGGGCCGGCCTGCCGGACGCTGCCGCGCTCGCTGTGCGGGTATGTGCGTCCAGGCGCTGGGCAGTCGCACGGCTGTGGCTGTACGGCCCGGCCAACCTGGCGGCAGGTCTGATGCTCTACGGAGCGTTGGGAGGATGGGGTGGGCCTCTGCGGCCGACCGCCGCCGCCATTAGCGCTGGCCTGTTTGCCCTGGCGGCCGCGGCGACAGCCGCAGAGGCCGTCTCGCGGCGCCGGGCGGATCCCTATGGAGAAGCCGTGTGTCGAGGTGTCGTGGCCCTGGAGGCACTGGTGCTGCCGGCCAGCGCGGAGAGCAGGGTCAGGACTCCACTGGAGTCCCTCCGAGGCAGAGACCGGCGGCCGACGGCGTACTTCCCCGTGGACTGGTCGTTCCGCACAGTCGAGGAGTTCTGTCTCGCGCTGGAACGGTTGGCGCGCTACGCGGTGCTCAGCGGGGACGGGGTGGGCAGAGCGCGGAGGGAGGCACAGGTCCACGTGTACGCGGCGCATGTGCAGGAGGCCCTTGAGCGGTACCATCTGGCGGCCGTGGCGCATGCCGCCGCGGCCGATCACGTAGTCGGCGCACCGGCCCGCGGCGCCGACGCGAGTGCCGCGGTGCGGGATGCCGCGGTTCTCCCCTCCACCTTCATTCAGCAGGGCCTAGGGCGGTGGCGCTGAGCATGGCGTAGAGACAAGCAGATGCCAGAGGTGGAGGAGCTACGCCTTGCTCTCCGCTGGGCCGTTGTCCCGGCAAACGCTGAGCAGGAGCCGCCGGCCGAACTCGAAGATGCCCATCAGTGGCTTTCGAGGAAGTCGTTGTTCGTCTCCGCGTTGGAAGATCCGAAGATCCTGCGAGACGTCCAGTACCGGCTTTCGTTCAAGCTGGACGGGTCGCCTGCGGCGGGAGAGACTTCCCGCCGCAGGCGACGCGCCTTGAACACATCCGTGGAATACGCGATCGAGCGCAAGCTCTTGGTCGAGAACCCTCTTGCCGGGCTCAAGAAGGTGAAGATCTCCTCATCGGATCGTGTCGACACACGCGTTCTCGTGAACAAGACCCAAGCCGCTCAATTTCCCGCCGCGGTTTCGTATGTCGGGACGTGGGACCGCAAGAAGGGGCGCCGTCTGGTGGCGTTCTACGCGGTGATGTACTTCGCGGCCCTCTGCCCGAGCGAGGCGGTTGGGCTGAGGAAGTCGGACTGCTACCTCCCTGAGAAGGGATGGGGGACGCTCACCCTCCGGGACACGCACCCCGTGTCGGGCAAGCAGTGGACGGACAGTGGGGAGCGCCACGACAAGCGCGGGCTGAAGTCCCGGGAGGCCAAGGACGATCGGCCAGTCCCGATCCCGCCGCCGCTGGTCGCCGTGCTCCGGGCTCACCTCACCGCGTTCGGCACGGCCAAGGATGGCCGGCTCTTCACGAACGAGCGGCTCGGTCTCGTGGGCAGCAGCACGTACTGGCGGGTCTGGAAGGACGCTCGGGAGTTCGCGCTCCCGCCGGACCTTCAGACATCCATCCTTGGCGGCCGACCGTACGATCTCCGGCACACCTGTATCACGACCTGGTTGAACGCCGGGGTGCCCGTGGCCGAGGTCGCCCGCCGGGTGGGCAACTTGCCCGAGGTCATCCACCGCGTGTACGAGGGCTGCATTTATGGGCAAGAGGAGGCGATGAACAAGAAGATCGAGAAGGAGATAGGCTGGCCAGAGGACGGCGAAGACCCCAGGGCGTGACCAACTAGGTCAGACCTCAGCTCAATTGGTTCACCGGCCGTGCCCCACCTCAGGCGAGGTGGGTCGGTTCGCCACTATCAGCAGGAATGCTGTAGCTGGAATGTCTCATTTCTTTTCGCTTCGATCGTTCTTGGATTCGACTTCGGGTTCTCGTTTGGCTGCCCTGTCAAGGATCTCTTTATGGTTCGCAAAATCCGCGAGAGATTTCGCCATCGAGCTAAATGTCTCTTCCCTTAGACCTGCGTCACTCTCCACTTTGGTTGCCAGGAAGTTGCCAAAGTGGAGAAAGTGGGTAGAGATCAGTCTATCGTGCTGGGTGGAAAGTGATTCGGAGGTGGTGGTAAACATGCGGAGGTAAAGGGCGGCGATGAAATTGCTCAGCAAGCCTCCGATGGCCCCAACGGTGCCGATAATGATTTGTGAGGTGGTGCTGGCATGCAGGTTTTTGTTGAGGAGGTATAGCGTGAAACCTACAATGGTGAATCCGGATGCAATGCAGGCAATTCCAACAAAGAAGATCACTTTGCTGTGGGTCAAAGATTGATTGTAGTACCGCTTGAGGTCGAGTTGGTGGCGCCTGAATAGTGTGTATGCCCTCACTGTGGGAGATTGTCTTTGTACGGCGAGAAGGTCGAGATCGTCTTCGATGCTGTGAATTTCAATATCTAGTGCCTGGGTTGAGAGGATAATCGCTCCCATGAAGCAAAGTGCAGCGCCGTAGAGAATTGTCATTAGCACATATGGCAGCACCTCGTACTTGTCGTCGTATGTGGTCCCAAAGTAGATCGCCACGCCGATCATGAAAAGGCCGAGGCCAACGGAAGTCTTTCCCCTCTTGGTGGCGTTAGTCCTCTTGGTGATTAGTTTGGTCAGTCTTCCTCTCAGTTCGACCTCGATCGGCGCATCCGGCAGGTTGTCGTACTGGGGGCCGGGAGTCGGATCGCTAATCGTTGCGTCCGTGACGCTTCTGCGAAATGAAGGAAACCTCACTGCTCGCCTACCATTCCGAACCAGGTGAGAATTGGCCTTGATTTCGACGGTACGTCGCGCCGAGGGGGCTGTCCCGCTGGATGCGCCCGGACGTGTCCTGCTGTCAGGGGGATGCTTGGAGGCGCTCGAGCCAGCCACCCCTCCCGCTGCGTTGGATGCATGCTGGTCGGGCGGTGAGGGCGCCGGCTCGACTAAACACCGCAGCACGGGGTTCGCAGTCTGACGCCTGCCGACCCGGCAGGTTGGAGCGGAGACGGCTTCTATCGCAGGTCTATCGCGACCAGTGCGTAACAACGACAAAGACCTGGACTCAGTGGGACTGGGTCCAGGTCTTCATGCTTGGCACTCTTGCTGGTCAGCGGGTGTTTCACGCTGGTCCGGCTGAAGTGCCCCCGGCAGGATTCGAACCTGCGCACACGGCTCCGGAGGCCGTGATCAGTAACTGTCCGATTGTGCTGTCTACCTGCACAAACGTCAGTCACTCCCTCGTCTGCTGTCCTTCTCACGCGCCCCTCACACGTTGTGCCGCCTCAGCCCTTGGTAGCTGTGCATGCCCCGAGCTACCCGGTTGGGCGGGAATCAGCCTTGCGGCTGATTTATGCCTCTATCTGAGATGGCGGGTTCTCGTCACACTCTGGTTGGAGTGAGCGAGACATCCATTGGCTGGTGCTGAGTGCGCTGGGGGAAGCCGTTGGCATACGTTCCGATACTCAAGGGCAAGGCGGGGGAGTTCTCGGCCCTTGAACACGTCACGCCGGCGGTTCGTTCATTCATGCGCCCCGTCATGGAGCTGGTCCCTGACCCAGACGTGCGGGACGTTCTGGAGACCTTCTGCGACCGCGCGATGGACGCAGTGCCGAAAGGTGGCGTCCTGACGGTCGACAGCGGCGCCTTGCCAACGACACGAGTCCTTGAGGGTGAGGCCGGTGGCCCTATGGTCCGCCTCAGCGAGTCTCTCGGCCTCCGTGGCGTGGCGATGTGTCCGGTAGTCCGATACACAGATTCGCGCGACGTTTTGGCTGAGGCTTCTCAGGCGATCGCTCGGCACCAGAGTGGCGTCTGCTTACGTGTGTCCATTGCCGCCGACGTGCCGGAGCGCCTTCCTGATTACGGACAGATCCGGGAACTACTTAGGGCGCTTCACTTGGATCCGGAAGAGGTCGACCTGCTCATTGATGCTGGGCCGGTTAATTCCAGCCTCGTAAGAGATCAATTGGCTGACCATGCTCTGGCCGCGCTGACAGCACTCTCTCCGTGGCGCTGGCGGCGTGAGTGTGTTGCCGCCGGAGCCTTCCCTGCCAACCTGACTGGGTTCCCGCGGGGACAGGTCACGCCGATAGCTAGACGCGACGCGCAGCTCTGGCGGCGAGTTTTGAGCGGATGCCGCGGGAGGCCGCCAGACTTCGGTGACTTCGGTGTGACGCACCCTCGGATGCCGAAGAAGTCCCGTGGGACGCCGGATCCCAACATGCGCTACACGACTCCGGACGCCTGGCAGGTCTTCGTCTATCCGCGAGTCCGCTCCGGCAATGATGACTTCTTTACTCTGAGCGCCGACCTGGTTGCGTCTCCGTACTGGCCTGCCACAGGGGCTCGAACTTCATGGGGCGACGCACGTCTAAATGAGTGCGCCATGCGGCAGAGGTCTAAAGCCGGCGGTGGCACAGACTGGCGGGCGTGGGCAACCTCGCATCACCTGGCAGTGGTTACGGCCAACCTCAACACTTTGGGGCACCCGTGAGGTCTCTGAAAACAGCGGTCCCCCAGGTGGGGGACCGCTTCGTCCCGAAGCAATCCAGGGCGACAGACGACCTGCTGAGCCGACCGTGCTGACCTGCGACGGAGGTCCGTGGTCGTACGGCGTCGGTGTCACGCTGTTAGCCCCTCACGGTGGCCTCTCAAGCAGCCTGACCATTCCAGTCGTCCAGGTGGTCGCGTGCGACATCTAGGAAGACAGCGAGAGCGTTAGAGGCCGCCATCATGGAGACCATGACTTCTCTATGCCGAACGATGGGCCCGTCCACCATGATGATGGCGAGCTCTGGGTTGTCGACGGAGAAGGGGCTGCTGGCGGTGAGACGGATGTATTCGCTGAGGTCGCCCACGAGATCGGTGCACTTGTCGAGCACCTTGTAAGCCTCCTCCGCAACAACCTTCGGGCCGGCAATCCGCACGCGTACGGCATCCTCCCCAATGAGTTCACCGAGAGCCAGAACCTCGGCTGACGTAGGGAGCGGCTGCTGGCTGTCGCTCCCGTGGCTTTGCCCATGTACGTACACGGCGTTCGCCTGGTCCTGCAGGCCGCTGATCATGACTCGCACCGCGCTGGCGAAGCTCGTGCAGGCATCCATGCGTGTCTCCCGAACGGCCTTCCCATAGGCGTCCGCTCCGGTGCGCGCTGCGGCGCCCACAGTCCCCCTGCTGGTGTACCGAGCGGCCAGAAAGGCCCCGAGCGCTCCGAACAACGCGCCAACGACAGCGGCGACGGCAGCTATCGAGACAGCTGTCAGGCTGTCTGCTGCCAAGTTTGAAGAGGCCATGCCGTACATGGTGGCGTGGGGCCTCGTTGCCGATCAGCTGATCGGCAACTTCAGTGGCAGGCAACTAGTGTCCTGAGTCTCGGAA
>NZ_JAGGOW010000091.1 GCF_018614135.1 Streptomyces sp. ISL-66 | reverse complement strand
CGCGCGGTCGGTCGGTCTACCGGAAGAAGGCGATGCCGTCGTCCGGCATGTCCGGGAGGTTGCGCGCCATCTCGGCGACCTCCTCGGGCGTGACGACCTTCTTCAGCTGGGCCGACATGTAGGGGCGCAGCTCGACGTCGGGGGTGGTCTTCTCCCCGACCCACATGAGGTCGCCCTTGACGTAGCCGTAGAGCCGCTTGCCGCCGCTGTGCGGACGCGAGGCGGCGGTTCGGGCGACCGCGTCGGTGACCAGGTCGATCTGGGGCTTCTTGTCGGCGAGGTCGCCGTACCAGATCTCCACGACGCCCTGGTCGCGGACCATGACGATCTCCACCTTGCGCTGGCCGTCGATGCGCCAGTAGCCCGACTCGGACTCCAGCGGCCGCATCTTGTTGCCCTCGGCGTCGAGAACCCAGCTGCGCGAGTGGTACTCCAGGAAGTCCCGGCCGTCGTGGCTGAAGACGACTTCCTGGCCGAAGTTGCACTTCTCCTCACCGGGGAAGTCGAAGACGCCTGCGCCTTCCCAATTGCCCAGGAGGAAGGCGAGAGGGACGAGGCTCGGGTTCAGGTCGGACGGGATCTGGATCATGAATGGCTGCTCAGGCGATCTGTGGGAGGGGTTCCGGTATCCGGGGCGGGGCCGGCGGCTGATCCGGGAGGGGTCAGCGCTGGCCCTGGTACAGCTTCTTCACGGCGAGTCCGGTGAAGGCGAGAACGCCGACGCAGACCAGGACCAGCAGGGAGGTGAAGACTGCCTCAAGCACGGGGTGCTCCTCGGAGTGTGTGTGGCGGCATTACGGGGCCGGTCCCCAAGCCTACTGGCCTGGGGACCGGCGCACTCGGTGAGGTGTCCCGTACGACGGGCTCCCCCACCGGCCGTCCGCCGGCAGCCCGCCGGCGTCCGCTAGCCGAGCAGCTGGTTCTGGAGGATCACCGTCTGGTGGAACGGCACGGTCGCCACCTGGCCCTTGCGGGTCTGGAGGATGACGGCCTGGATGTCGCCGGACTGGATACAGCCCGCCTTGACCTGCTCGTCGCCGACCGGCTTCGACTCCGCGAAGAGCGAAACGAAGTTGAGGGCCGGCGAGGACTGGCCCACCTTGCCCTTGCTCCAGTCCAGGTCCGACCCCATGAGCTTGACGCCGTTCAGCGCCATGTCACGGCCGCAGCCCTCGAAGGTGTCCACGAAGCCCGAGGCGTGGAAACGCAGCAGGTAGACACGGGTGCGGGTGCCGTCCGGGGTGGTCCAGCCGCGGGCGACGATCTGGCGCAGTCCCTCGTTGGTGAACTGCTCCTTCATCTTCTCCCGCTCGGTGGCCGCGTACTCCTCCAGGAAGCCGTCCACGGACACCGCCTCGTCCTTCTCCAGCTTCAGCGTGGAGTCGGGGGTCGAACCGGTGGGAGCCGGCAGGAGCAGCTGGGTGAGGCCCGCGTAGTGGATGCCGTCCAGGTTGTCCTGGGCGAACGGCACGGCGGCGCCCGGCGGGAGCGCGGGCTGGGACAGCGTCGGGTACGCCCAGCGGCCATCGGACGCGGTCGACAGGCCGGGGATGTCCGTCCGCTCGGGCTGGGTGACCTGGTAGGCGACGCCCGTGCCGACGGCGGCGAAGACGAGTGCGGCGGCGGTCCAGCGCAGGGCGGCGAACAGCCCCCGGCGGTCCTTGGGCCCGGCCGGCACCTCCGGCGCCGCGAAGGGGTTGGCCGGGGCCGCCTCGCTCGTGGCGGCATCGGTGTCCAGGGCGGCCGGGGTCGCCGGGGCGGCCCACTGCCCGGGCACGGTGTCCTGGGGCGCGGTGTCCTGGGGTGCGGTGTCCTGGGGTGCGGTGTGGTCCGGGGCGGTCGGCTGCGCGGGCACCTCGGCTTCTGCCACGGCCTGCGTAGGGGTGTTCTGCTCGGTCACACGGACTCCCCGGGGGACTTCAGGTGGTTCAACTGGTTCTTGAAGAACTCGACGGCGTCGGCGTTCTTGAACGGCTTGGACCCGTAGGCGCGGAAGGTGACCATCACATCGCCCTCGACTGCCACGCAGTCGATCGAGTCGATCTTCTCCTTCTTCTCCTCGCCGATCGCCAGCAGCGAGCACTTGGCGTCCGGGAACCCGTCCACCTTCGGCGCCTCGCGGCCGTCAGCCGTGAATTCGAGGAACTTCTTGCTGATCTCGGAGAACTTGCCCACGGCCCCGGGATCGGCCTGCATGATGCGGATCTCGACGACGGAGGAGAAGCCTTCGTGGGTGTAGCTGCGGCCGGCCAGGCCCTTGAGCTTCAGCTCGGCCAGCATCTCGTCGCGCTTCTTGCGCTCTGAACTGGACATGCCTCCACGGGCTTCCTTGAAGCCCTCGACCGCCTTCTCGCCCGAGACGAAGAAGTTGTTGCCGTCCTGCTCCAGGTCCGGCCCCAGCGCGAACCCGGACGGGACCGGCAGCAGCTTGCCCGAGAGGGCGTTGGCCGGCACGGAACCGGGCTCGGCGGGCTTGTCGTACGTCTCACCCAGGGGAACCCAGTAGGCGGTCGGCGCGTCCCGGTCGGCGTCCGCGATCGCGGCGGACGCCCAGACGCCACCGCCCACGAGGGCGGCCACGGCCACGACACCGGCGACCAGGGCGACCGCCTTGCGGTTGACCTTGCGCGCGGGCTCCACCGACACCACGGGGTAGGTCGCCGCCTCGGACGCCGCCTGGACCTCGGCGGGAATCTCGGCCGACACCTCGGCCGACACCTCGGCCGACACCTCGGCGGGCACCTCGGCGGGCGTCTCGGTCGGGACCGGGGTCACGTCGTTCTGCGGCTCGGTCACAGTCGCTCCAGCTGTCGCTTGGCCAGGTCCATGACGTCGCTCTCGTCGACCTTGCCCCGGTTGTTCGCATAGTGGATGTCGAGCACGACGTCGCCGCGCCGGGCGATGGCCCGTGCGCTGCGCATCGGGAGGTAACCCGGCTTCTCCTCGGCCTCCGAGTCCACCCAGACGTGCCCGAGGTCGGAAGGGAGACCTTGAATGGCCACACCGCTGTTGCCCGCGTGCTTCTTCTCGGGCATGTAGCTGGACTGGCCGGACTGGTAGTCGTCGGCCCCGTCGCGGTCGTTGAACTGCAGCAGCTGCACATAGACGAAGGTGCTGTCACCCTCCGACCAGCTCACCGACGCGAGCCGGCGGACCTTGGTGTGGACGAGGTTGCGCAGCATGTAGTCCGGCTGCTCGAATTGAGTCGCGACACTGTCGATGGTGTCGTAGCCCACGCCGTCGACCTTCGCCCCGCCCGGGGCCTCGATCAGCAGCTTCGCGAGGTCGTCGTCCGTCTTGTGCCAGCGGTTGGCGTTGATCGTCTTGTTCGTGGTGGCGTCGTCGGGCGCGAGGGCCTTCGGGTACGCCAGGCTCGCCTGCGCCAGGGGGGCCAGCGGCGTCGGTTCGCGGTCGTACTGGATCGCGTAACCGGTGACCGCGCCCGCCAGGACGCCGAGGACGACGGCGCCCGCGATCAGGAGGACGGCGCGACGGCCGCCGCGACGGCGGCGGGGAGCGGGCCCGGGCCCGGCAGCGTCGAGAGTGCCCTGTTCCGGGCCGTTCTCCTCCTCTTTCCGCTGCTCAGGGATGGTCTGTTCGAGTTCCAAAAGAAGTCCCCCCACAGGACTGGAGTCACGGGACGCTCGCCCGCGTACACAGATGACACGTGGGTGTGGGGAGATGTTGTACGCACGCTTATTACATTCTTATCTCAAGATCTATCTCGCGCGTTTCAGTCGTCACGCCGTCCTTTTCCATCCAGTTCGTCCCACCACTCGTCGGACTTCGCGTCGCCCGAGGGGTCGTCCCACCAGCGGTCGTCCGGCCCGCGCCGGTTCGCGACGATCGCGGCGACCGGCGGAATGACCATGGCGACCACGCACAGCGCCACGGCGGCCTCGACGGACAACAGGCGCACGAAGGACCAGGCGGAGACGAAGAGGAACAGGCATCCGCCCATGAGCAGGAAGTAGGCGCGGCGGCGCCGGGCGTACATGCCTCCAGCGTAGAGCCGGAGGCGGCCGGCGCCCAGGCCCCCCGGACGGCAGACGGCGGACGGCACGAAGGGCCGCATCCCGATCCAGTGGCGTCCAACCCCCGGGGATGCGGCCCTTCGGCCGGTCATGCGGTCATACGGTCACGCCGCGCGCGTGTGCGGTGCTCAGACCGCGATCGCCACGTCCGTCACGCCGCCGGCCTCGGCGACGACCACGGCGCGGTCCGCCTGGGCGCCGGGCACGAGCGCCCGCAGCGTCCAGGAGCCCTCGGCCGCGTAGAAGCGGAACTGGCCGGTCGCCGAGGTCGGGACCTCGGCGGTGAACTCGCCGGTCGAGTCCAGCAGCCGCACGTAGCCGCTGACGGGCTCGCCGCCCTGGGTCACCTGACCCTGGATGGCGGTCTCACCGGGCTTGAGCGTCGCGAGGTCGGGCCCGCCGATCTGTGCTCCACACATGTTCTCTGTCCTGTCCTAGAGAGGTATGACTACGGGTCGTCTACGGGGCGTCGCGTGCCCGGGGAACTACTTGTTGGCGCCGAGCTCGATCGGCACGCCGACCAGCGAGCCGTACTCGGTCCAGGAGCCGTCGTAGTTCTTGACGTTCTCCTGGCCCAGGAGCTCGTGCAGCACGAACCACGTGAGCGCGGAGCGCTCGCCGATGCGGCAGTAGGCGATGGTGTCCTTCGCCAGGTCGACCTGCTCGGCCGCGTAGAGGGCGGTGAGCTCCTCGTCGGACTTGAAGGTGCCGTCGTCGTTGGCGTTCTTCGACCACGGGATGTTGCGGGCGCTCGGGATGTGACCCGGGCGCTGCGACTGCTCCTGCGGGAGGTGGGCCGGCGCGAGCAGCTTGCCCGAGAACTCGTCGGGCGAGCGGACGTCGACCAGGTTCTTCGTGCCGATCGCGGCGACCGCGTCGTCACGGAAGGCACGGATCGAGGTGTCCTGGGCCTTGGCCTTGTACGTGGTGGCCGGGCGGTCGGGGACCTCGGTGCCGTCGACCAGGTCGCGGGAGTCGAGCTCCCACTTCTTGCGGCCGCCGTCGAGCAGGCGGACGTCCTGATGGCCGTAGAGCTTGAAGTACCAGTAGGCGTAGGACGCGAACCAGTTGTTGTTGCCGCCGTAGAGGACGACGGTGTCGTCGTTGGAGATGCCCTTGGCGGAGAGGAGCTTCTCGAAGCCCTCCTGGTCCACGAAGTCACGGCGGACCGGGTCCTGGAGGTCGCGCTTCCAGTCGATCCGGACGGCGTTGGTGATGTGGTTCTTGTCGTACGCGGACGTGTCCTCGTCCACCTCGACGATGACGACGTTGGCGTCGTTCAGGTGGGCCTCGACCCAGTCGGCGTCTACGAGGACGTCGCTGCGGCTCATGGTGTTCTCCTCCGGGGCAGTGTGCGGCGGGGTGGTGCTGTGTTGCCGGTGGTGCGGGGTGCGTGGAGTGCGTGCTTGCGGAGTGCGCTCACGGTCCCGTTGCGGGGAGGCGTCGGGAGGGCGGGAGGCAGGAGTGGTCACACGTGGTCCACGCGGGGAAAACGGGGAAATCGGAAGGCCGTCGTCCGGCTATGGAGCGGGATGCGCTCACACGTCACATGGATCGACAGAGCATGGCGGCGACGCGACACAGGTCTACTGCCCGTCGCTTCGTGAGATCCGCCTGCTGATGCTTCATAGCCATGGATCGTAGGGACGAATCGGCCGCCCTGTCACCGTCGTGTCATATGTCGAGACAGGATCGTCCGAATATTGGGATGAGATCCCTCCGGGTGGCCGCCGCGCCGCCTCCGGGGCCTGCCCGGGGCCCGTCCCATCTGCGGATCGGACCCCGGCGTCTCACTATCCGGCCAACGACAGGTTCGTACCCCCCAGAGTGAGGTGCACACCGGACTCGTCGGAGGTCAGCGCCGTCAGCTGGACCCCGGACGGCAGACCGCCGTCGAGCCGCCGGTCGAAGTCGGTCTTCTTGCGGACCGCGGTCTCGACCCCGGGGACGCCCTCGCCCGGAACCTCGTCGGCGCGCACCCGCACGATCTTGGAGCCCTTGGCGTCCTTCGCCTCGACCAGCGAGATCGTCGACACCACGCTGCGCGTGAGCGTCTTGCCGAGGAACTCCACGCCCGCCGTGACCTTCACCTTGCCCGGGGACCCGCCGTAGGCGACGCTCACGCCGGGCTGCGCGGCCTCGCTCAGGTCGGCGTAGCCGACGAGGGCCGAGCCCTCGGCGCGCCGCGCGGTGCCGCCGCTGTAGTCGCCGTTCAGCTCCACCCCGTGGAAGACGACCTCGACCTGGGACAGGCGCGTCTTGCGGCCGTCCGTGGTCGTCACGTCGAGGTCGCCCAGCGTCAGGTCGACCTGGTCGAGGTCGTGGGCGAGCGCCTGGGTCAGGAAGGGAAATCCGTGGATGTCCACCCCCACGCCGCCGGCCAGGCCCTGGCGGGCCTGGATCCGGTCGGCCAGCCGGTCCTCGGCGTAACCGACCGCCCAGCGGTCGGCCCCGACGAACAGGCCCCCGAGGACCACGGCGATGATCAAAAAGACACGCAGGACACGCACGTGCCCACCCCCCATGACGATTGGTACGTGCGTCCTAGTGGACCATGACCCCTCGTCAGCGTTCCGTGAGCGCCCGGCCGTACGGGACCGGCGCTCCCCGGCGGCGGGTCAGCCCACCACCCGGCCGATCAGGTAGACCGCCGGAGCCGCCGCGGCCAGCGGCAGCGCGACGCCGGCCGTCATGTGGACGAACTTCGACGGGTAGTCGTACGCCGCCACGCGCAGCCCGATCAGCGCACACGCACCGGCCGCCAGGCCGATCAGCGCGCCCCCCGCCCCGACGGACGTCAGCCCGCCCACGGCGATGCCCGCGCCGGCCGCGGCCGCCAGCGAGACCCCGACGGAGGCCGCGGTGGGCAGGGGCAGCGCACGGGCGAAGACGGCCACCGCGACGGCGGCCGCGCCCACGGTCGCGGCAGCGGAGCCGGCCGCCAGGTAGCCGGCGCACACGATGGCGAGCGCGGCCGAGGCCACCGAGGCCATCAGCCCGTACATCCGCTCGTCCGGTTCGGCCTGGCTGCGCAGCTGGAGGACCAGCGTGAGCAGCACCCAGGCGCCCAGCGTGCCAACGATCGCGCCGGGACCGTACGCGTCGTCCACCGCGAGCACGGCCACGTCGGCGACCACGGCTCCGGCGAAGGCGAGCGCGATGCCCTGCCGGGCCGGCCACATGCCGTTGAGCCGGAACCAGCCGGCCGCTGTGAGGCCCTGGAGGGCGATCAGGGGCGCGAGCAGTGCGAGCTTGCCGAGGACGGCGGCGACGGCGATGACCAGGCCGAGGGCGGCCGTCAGTATGGCCGCCTGCGGGCCCGGATCGATGATCGGCGAGCGGCCCTCGGCGCGGGCCTGGGCCGGATCCACGGCGCGGAGCGTGTTGCCCGCCAGGGTGGGCGGGGAGTACGCGGGCTCCTCACCGGCCGCCCCGCCCCCGGGGGCCTCCGGCCGGGCGGCGGCGGGTACCTCGGCCGGGACGGGCGCCTGCGGCGGGAGGTAGGCGGTCGAATCGGCCCAGTCCTGCGCGGGAGCCGGAGCCTGGTGGTGGGGCTGCGGCTGGTGCTGGTCCTGGTGCTGGTCCTGGTGCTGGTCCTGGTGCTGGTACTCCTGGTCGCCGCCCGGGCCGGGGTACGGGGGCAGGTACGCGGTCTCGCCCCACTGCGGCTGCTCCTGCTGCTGGTGAGGCTGCTGCTGCGCCGGTGCGGGAGCCTGCGCATGGGGCTCCTCGCGGAACCAGTGGTCCGGCGCCGCCGTCTGCGGGTACGCGGGCGCGGCCGGCGCGGCGTAGGGATCCGCGTACGGCGAAGGCTGCTGGTACTGCGGCTGCGGCTGGTGCTGCGGGGCCGGTGCCGGAGCCGGGGCCGGTACGCCCTCCAGCGGGGACTGCACCGGCTGGTACGAGGTCTCCCACGTCGGGGACTGCCAGGTCTGGGTCCCGTACGGGTCCGACTGCTGCTGTTGCTGCTGAAGCTGCTGCTGTTGCTGCTGCTGTTCCTGGAGCTGGATCTGGAACTGGAGCTGCTGCTGCCGCTCCAGTTCCAGCCGGTGTTCCTCGGGCGTGCTCATGGGACTCCGCTCACCCGCCCGCGAACGGCGGGAGCACCTCGACGGTGCCCCCCTCGGTCAGCTCGACGGCATCATGCGGGCGCTTGCCCACGGGCTCTTCGTTCACGAGGAAGGAGCAGCGCAGCAGGACCCGGGTCAGCTCCCCGGGGTGGCGTTCCCGCACGGCGTCGAGCGCCTCGGCCAGTGTCCGCGCCGAGTACGGCTCCTCCGCCGTCTTGGCCGCGGCCTTCGCCGCCGCCCAGTAGCGGATGGTTCCGGTTGCCACTGCACGCTCCTCTCGTCGGCGCTCTGCCGTCGGCGTCCATCATGAACCCTCCGGCCGCCGAACCCGGCGTGGCTCCGCGCGCCCGGCGTGCGCCCGGGTAGCCCCCGGGAGATCCACCGATCCGGTGAAACCGGCGCATAAGCAGGCCGTGGGGTGGTGTGAACCACAGAACAGCCTGCTGCGAGGCCTCGGCCGCGCCGGGGAAGGTGGGCTATTCTGCTGGCGAGAGGATCCGGGCAACGTAGCCCCCGGGTCCTTTTGTGCTTTCAGCACGTTGAACGGACCGAGAACAGTGGTATCCATCCGGACCTCAGGGCGCGGGGACCGGCGGACACCAGGCAAGTCGTACGAAGCAGTGCCGCGAAAGTCCTCGACGGGACCGAGGAGGAACCGACGTGATGGACCAGCGAACCGTGCGTGCGCACACGCACGCACACCACAGCCCGAACCGGGCAGGTGGTCGGGCATGAGCTCCCTCCTGCTCCTGACCAATGCCCTGCAGCCGTCGACCGAGGTGCTGCCCGCACTCGGCCTGCTGCTCCACACCGTCCGGGTCGCACCCGCCGAGGGCCCGGCCCTCGTGGACACCCCGGGCGCCGATGTCATCCTCGTGGACGGCCGCCGCGACCTGCCGCAGGTGCGGTCGCTGTGCCAGCTGCTCCGCTCCACGGGACCGGGCTGCCCACTGATCCTCGTCGTCACCGAGGGCGGCCTCGCGGCCGTCACCGCCGACTGGGGCATCGACGACGTCCTCCTCGACAGCGCCGGCCCGGCCGAGGTAGAGGCGCGGCTGCGCCTCGCCACGGGGCGCCAGCAGCTCGGCTCGGACGATTCCCCGATGGAGATCCGCAACGGTGACCTGTCGGTCGACGAGGCGACCTACTCGGCGAAGCTGAAGGGACGGGTCCTGGACCTCACCTTCAAGGAGTTCGAGCTGATCAAGTACCTCGCGCAGCATCCGGGCCGGGTCTTCACCCGCGCCCAGCTGCTGCAGGAGGTGTGGGGCTACGACTACTTCGGCGGCACCCGGACCGTCGACGTGCACGTACGGCGCCTGCGCGCGAAACTCGGCCCCGAGCACGAGTCGCTGATCGGCACCGTCCGCAACGTCGGCTACCGCTTCGTCACGCCGGAGAAGGTCGAGCGGGCCGCGGCGGAAGCGGCGGCCCAGGCGGCCGCGAAGGCGGCGGCGCAGGCCTCCGCACAGGCCTCGGCCCAGGCCGCCGCGGCGCTCACCCGATTGGACTAGGTCCTGTTTGGAGTT
>NZ_JAGGOW010000090.1 GCF_018614135.1 Streptomyces sp. ISL-66 | reverse complement strand
CGCCGCGGGCCTGACGCGGGGTCCGGCCGATGGCGCCGCGGGCCTGACACAAGGTCCGGGAGTCGTGTCGCCCGGCGGAGTCGGGCGGGGACCGGTCTTGCCCCACCCCGCCCCTTCCCGATACCGGGGCTCCGCCCCGGATGCCGCGCCGGAGGCTTTCCCGGCCGGGAGGGGCCCCCTGGCGGGGCTGGATGTGCCGGACCCCGCGCCCGAATCTCCCGCGGCTGCCGCTGGGGCGGGCTCCCTGACCACCCTGGACGTGCCGGACGCCGGGCGTCAGTCGTCGGGGGGCCCGCCGGGCTCTGCCCCGGCCTTCCCGGCCTCCGCGACCGCCCCGTTCCCCGCGACCGCCCCGGCGCCGGGCACCCTGACCGATGGGGCGGGCGGTCGTCCCCTCGGGGTCGCCGCGGGCGGGCTCGTGCGGGGGGACGCCGCTCTCGTGCGGGCCGTCGGATGGGTGTTGCGGGAGTTCGTCGTCGTGGAGGGGCTCGACGAGGCCGAGGCGTTGGTGGCCGCGCACCCCGAGCTGGTGGCCGTGACCGCCGAGGGGGACGTCCTCGGGGCGCACCTCGCGCACGGCGGGTCCGCCGGGGTGCCCAGCCTGATCGAGGTGCGGGCTGCGGTCGACGAGGCCGACGCGGAGCGGGAACGGCTGGACGGGCAGTGCCTCGCGCTGCAAGGGGAGAAGGAGGCCGCGGAGCGGCGGCGGGTCGCGGCCGTGGCCCGCGTCGAGGAGCTCGCGGAGCTGCGCAGGGCCGCCGAGAAGGCGCGGGCGGGGGTCGCGCAGCAGCTCGGGCGGCTCGCGGGGCAGGCGAAGGGGGCGCTGGGCGAGGCGGAACGCAGTGCCGCGGCGGCGGCCAAGGCGCAGGAGGCGCTGGAGCAGGCACTGGCCGACGTGGCGGAGTGCGCCGAGCGCCTGGCCGTCGCCGAGGAGATCCCCGTGGAGGAGGAGCCGGACACCTCCCGGCGGGACCGGCTCGCGGCCGACGGGGCGAACGCGCGGCAGACCGAGATGGAGGCCCGGCTCCAGCTGCGGACCCACGAGGAGCGGGTCAAGGGCCTGGCCGGGCGGGCCGATTCGCTCGACCGCGGGGCCCGCGCCGAGCGGGAGGCCCGCGCCCGTGCCGAACGCCGCCGGGAACGGCTGCGGTACGAGGCCGGGGTGGCCGCGGCCGTCGCCGACGGCGCCCGGCAGCTGCTCGCGCACATCGAGGTCTCGCTGACCCGGGCGGCCGAGGAGCGCACGGCGGCCGAGTACGCCAAGGGCCTGCGCGAGCAGGAGCTCGGCGAGGCCCGCGGCCGGGGCCGCGACCTCAAGGGCGAGCTCGACAAGCTCACCGATTCGGTGCACCGGGGCGAGGTGCTCGGCGCCGAGAAGCGGATGCGGATCGAGCAGGTGGAGACCCGCGCGCTGGAGGAGTTCGGGATGGGGGTGCAGGAGCTGGTCGGCGAGTACGGGCCCGATCAACCGGTGCCGCCGAGCCTGCCGGAGGCCCACGCCCCGGACGCCCACGCCCCGGACGCCCAGGCGTCCGACGCGCAGGTCCCCGACGCCCAGGCCTCCGGCGGGGACGTTGAGCCGCGGCCCTTCGTACGGGCTCAGCAGGAGAAGCGGCTCAAGGCGGCCGAGCGCGCCTACCAGCAGCTCGGGAAGGTCAATCCGCTCGCCCTGGAGGAGTTCGCCGCCCTTGAGGAGCGGCACAAATTCCTCAGTGAGCAGCTGGAAGACCTCCGCAAGACGCGGGCGGACCTCCTTCAGGTCGTGAAGGAGGTCGATGAGCGGGTCGAGCAGGTCTTCACCGAGGCGTACCGGGACACGGCCCGGGAGTTCGAGGGGGTCTTCTCGCGGCTCTTCCCCGGCGGCGAGGGCCGGCTGATCCTCACCGACCCCGACAACATGCTGACCACCGGCGTGGACGTGGAGGCCCGCCCGCCGGGCAAGAAGGTCAAGCGGCTGTCGCTGCTCTCCGGCGGCGAGCGCTCCCTGACCGCCGTGGCGCTGCTGGTCTCCATCTTCAAGGCCCGGCCCAGTCCCTTCTACGTGATGGACGAGGTCGAGGCCGCGCTGGACGACACGAACCTCCAGCGGCTGATCCGGATCATGGAGGAGCTGCAGGAGAGCTCGCAGCTGATCGTCATCACGCACCAGAAGCGGACCATGGAGGTCGCGGACGCGCTCTACGGCGTCTCGATGCAGGGCGACGGCGTTTCGAAGGTCATCAGCCAACGCCTGCGCTGAACCGTACAAAGCCCAGCTCTGTTCAAGAAATGAATGACGAGCCTTCTCTGCACCCCGCCCAGCCAACAAAAGCGGATCATCCTTGAAGTCTTGACTTCAAGAAATGAACACATAAGCTCGCTCCCGCTGCCTTTCCTCCGGGTGGTGCCCGATCTTCACCTGTGCGCCACTGGTAGGAATCAACTCCACCCGTCACCCGCCCGTCACCGCAGCCGGGCACGCAGGAGCAGACCTTGACCAGCAACAGCGCCACGCAATCCTCGGCGACAGGCGGCGGCCGTGCGTCCCAGCCCGACCATCTGGGGCACGTCATCTTCATCACCGCGGCCGCGGCCATGGGCGGATTCCTCTTCGGCTACGACAGCTCCGTCATCAACGGCGCCGTCGTCGCGATCCGGGACCGCTTCGACGTCGGCCCCGGCACCCTTGCCCAGGTGATCGCGGCCGCGCTGATCGGTTGCGCCTTCGGCGCCGCCACGGCCGGGCGCATCGCCGACCGGATCGGCCGTATCCGCTGCATGCAGATCGCGGCCGTCCTCTTCACGGCCAGCGCCATCGGCTCGGCCGTCCCCTTCGCCCTGTGGGACCTCGCCATGTGGCGGGTCATCGGCGGCTTCGGCATCGGCATGGCCTCGGTCATCGGCCCGGCCTACATCGCCGAGGTGTCCCCGCCCGCTTACCGGGGCCGGCTCGCCTCCTTCCAGCAGGCCGCGATCGTCATCGGCATCGCCATCTCCCAGCTCGTCAACTGGGGGATCCTCAACCTCGCGGACGGCGACCAGCGCGGCGAGATCGGCGGCCTGGAAGCCTGGCAGTGGATGCTCGGCGTCATGGCCGTCCCGGCCGTGCTCTACGGGCTGATGTCCTTCGTCATCCCCGAGTCCCCGCGCTTCCTGATCTCCGTCGGCCGCAACGCCGAGGCCCGCAAGGTGCTCGCCGAGGTCGAGGGCACGCACATCGACCTCGACGCGCGCGTCGCCGACATCGAGCACGCCATGCGCTCCGAGCACAAGTCCACCTTCACGGACCTGCTCGGCGGCCGGTTCGGCTTCCTGCCCATCGTCTGGATCGGCATTGGCCTGTCGCTCTTCCAGCAGCTCGTCGGCATCAACGTGATCTTCTACTACAGCTCCTCGCTGTGGCAGTCGGTCGGCATCGACCCGAGCGCCTCGTTCCTGTACTCCTTCGAGACCTCGGTCGTGAACATCATCGGCACGGTGATCGCGATGATCTTCGTGGACCGGATCGGCCGCAAGCCGCTCGCGCTCATCGGCTCCGTCGGCATGGCGATCTCGCTGGGCCTGGCCGCCTGGTCCTTCTCGTACAAGTCCGGCGTTGGTGACGACATCGCGCTGCCGCACGCCCAGGGCATCGTGGCCCTGGTCGCCGCCAACTGCTTCGTCCTCTTCTTCGCGCTGTCCTGGGGCGTCGTCGTCTGGGTCCTGCTCGGCGAGATGTTCCCGGGCCGGATCCGCGCCGCCGCGCTCGGCGTGGCCGCGGCGGCCCAGTGGATCGCCAACTGGGTCATCACGGTGTCGTTCCCGACCCTGTCGGACTGGAACCTGTCCGGCGCGTACGTCATCTACACGGTCTTCGCCGTGCTCTCGATCCCGTTCATCCTCAAGTGGGTGCCGGAGACCAAGGGCAAGGCGTTGGAGGAGATGGGCTGACCACCCCCGCCAACGGCCCCTCTCCTCTTACGGCAGGTACTGCCCCCGCTCGTTTCAGTCCTTGAGCCGGGGCAGTACCTGTTCGCACAGGAGCTGCAGGCTCCGCCAGCCCTCGTCGAGCGGCATTCCGCCGCAGAGCGGGTGCAGGACCAGGTTCCCGGCCTCGCCGGCGCCGCGGGCGTACGCGACCGCCTCGTCCGGGGTGAGGATGCGGTACACGCCCTCCGCGCGGAGCTCCGCCACCGTGTGCGCGCCCGACCGCACGGCGCTTCGGATGTCCTTGGACTGCCAGGACGCGTACATCCCGGCCTCGTGCAGGAAGCGCTCCCCGTACTCGGCCCAGGCCCGGTCCGGGTCCTCGGCGATGTGCAGCAGCGGCGTCTCGGCCGCCGGCATCATGCAGAAGCCCTCCGTGCCGTACTCCGCGAGCTTCGCGTTGTAGTACGCCTCCAGCTCGGGCAGGTGGGCGCTGGGGAAGAACGGCAGCCCCAGGCGGGCCGCCCGGCGGGCCGCCGCCTCGGAGCTGCCGCCGACCAGGAGCAGCGGGTGCGGCCGGGTGAACGGCCGCGGGGTGATGCGCACCGTCCGGCCCCGGAACTCGAACGGCTCGCCCGTCCACGCCTTCAGCAGCGTCTCCAGCAGCTCGTCCTGGAGCTTGCCGCGCCGGCCCCACGCCACGCCGTGCTGCTCGTACTCCTCGGGCCGGTAGCCGATGCCGGCCACCGTGACCAGGCGGCCGCCGCTGAGCAGGTCGAGGACCGCGATGTCCTCGGCGACCTTCAGCGGGTCGTACAGCGGGCCGATGATCGCCGAGACGGTGACCGCGATCCGGCGGGTGGCGCCGAACACCGCACCCGCGAAGGCGAACGGCGAGGGCAGCCAGTTGTTGTCGGTGCCGTGGTGCTCTTCGGTCTGGATGGTGTCGATCCCGCGGTCGTCCGCGTACGTCGCCATCTCCAGCGCGGCCTTGTACCGGGCGGAGAGGGTTTCCGGGGTGCCGTTCGGGTCGATGAGATTGAACCGGGCCACGGTGATGGGCACGGAGGAGTCCCCCTTCGCCGGAGGTGGGTGGGCGGGCGAAGGGGGACGTTAGCTGACAGAGCGTCAGTTGGACAGGGTTCCGGCGGCCAGCGGCTCGTCCCCGAAGGCGGGTTCCGCCGACGCGGGGGAGGCGGGGGCGGCCGGGGACGCCGGGGCCGTGCGCGGCAGGACCGCGTACAGGACGGCCGAGGTGGCGATGCCCGCCGCCCAGCCGAGGCCGTTCCGGCCGATCCACGTGGTGGCCAGCGGGCCGCTGAACCAGTCGACCTTCGTGAACAGCAGGCCCACCGCCAGGGCGAGGCCCCAGGCGGTCATGGCCTGCCAGGCGAAACCGCCCTTGTACCAGTAGGCGCTGCTCCGCGTGGTGTCCAGCAGCGCGGCCCCGTCGTAGGACGGGCGGCGCAGCATGTCCACGCCGAAGACGCCGATCCAGGCGGAGAAGGCCACGGCCAGCAGCGTCAGGAAGGAGATGAACGAGCCGAAGAAGCTGGTCGCCACCACCATCAGCAGGAAGCCGAAGATCAGGCTGATGACGGCGTTGACGCTGACGGCCGCCGCGCGCGGGACCTTGATGCCGAGGGTCTGCGCGGTGAAACCGGCCGAGTACATGGACATCGAGTTGATGAGCAGCATGCCGATCAGCGCGATCAGCAGGTACGGGACGGCGATCCAGATCGGCAGCAGTTCCCCGATGAAGGAGACCGGGTCCTGCGCGGTGGCCAGGTCGGGAGTGGCGACCGCCATCACGGCGCCCATCAGCACCATCGGGATCACGACGACTGCCGCTCCGCCGATGGTCGCGCCGACCATGCCCTTGGCGGAGGCGGTGCGGGGCAGATAGCGGGTGAAGTCCGGGCCGGACGGGACCCAGCTGATGCCGCCGGCCGCGATGGTGCCGATGCCCGCGATCATCATCGCGGTGGAGCCGGCGGGCTTGGCGAAGACGGTGGACCAGTCGGTCTCGGCGATCAGGTAGCCGAGGACGAGCACGCTGAAGGCGCCGAAGAGGTACGTGGACCACTTGGAGCAGACGCGCAGCGCGTTGATGCCGAGGCCCGAGACCAGGAAGGTGCAGCTGACGAAGAAGATGAGCGTGACGACGATCAGCCCGGTGTTCTTCCGGATGCCGAAGACCAGGTCGAGGACGGTCAGGACGGCGTAGGCGCCGCTGACCGCGTTGATGGTCTCCCAGCCCCAGCGGGCGACCCAGATCAGGGCGCCGGGGAAGAGGTTGCCGCGCTGGCCGAAGACGGCGCGGGAGAGCGCCATGCCGGGGGCGCCGCCGCGCTTGCCCGCGATGGATATGAGTCCGACGATGCCGTAGGAAACCACCGGCGCGGCGATCGCGACGACGAGCACCTGCCAGATGTTCAGCTTGTTGAAGATGACCAGGCCGGCGCCCATGGTCAGCAGCAGCACGCTGATGTTGGCGGCGACCCAGGTCGGCACGAGCTCGCGGACCCGGCCGCGGCGCTCGCTGTCCGGGACGGGCTCCAGGCCGCGTGACTCGACGGCGGTCTCGGCAGACATAGGTGTACTCCGTGGGGGGGGAGGTGGGGGCGGTGGGGATCGCTCATCATCGTAGAGCTACCGCAAAAAGTACAAACAGAGGATTACGTCCCTGTAGGAAGCTCCAGGGCGTGAACCTCACCGGCACGTACGAGGCCAGGCCTATGAGGTCGCGCATACTGAACGCGTTATGGAAATCCTCATCCTTGCCGTAGTCATCGCCCTGGTCGCGGTCGGTGCGATCAGCGGGCTCCTGGTCAGCAGCCGCAAGAAGAAGCAGCTGCCGCCCACGGCGCCCTCGAGCACGCCGACCATCACTGCCCCGCCCGCCGAACCGCAGGTGGGGGAGGACGCCGCCCCGACGGCCGAAGAGCCGCGCCGCACGCTCGAGGAGGTCGCGCTCCCCGAGGCCGAGGCCCCCGTAGCGGAGCCCGAAGCCCCCGTCGCCGAGGCTCCCGCCGCGCCCGAGATCGAGGTGCCCGAGCCCACCGCCGGCCGCCTGGTCCGGCTGCGCGCCCGCCTCGCCCGGTCGCAGAACACGCTGGGCAAGGGGCTGCTCACGCTGCTCTCCCGCGAGCACCTCGACGAGGACACCTGGGAGGAGATCGAGGAGACCCTCCTCATCGCCGACGTCGGTGTCGCCCCGACCCAGGAGCTGGTGGACCGGCTCCGCGAGCGGGTCAAGGTGCTCGGCACCCGCACCCCCGCCGATCTGCGCGCGCTGCTCAAGGAGGAGCTGGTCGCGCTCCTCGGCACCGACTTCGACCGCGCCGTGAAGACCGAGAGCGGCGTGGACACTCCCGCCGTCGTGATGGTCGTCGGCGTGAACGGCACCGGCAAGACCACCACCACCGGCAAGCTCGCCCGCGTGCTCGTCGCCGACGGGCGCAGCGTCGTGCTCGGCGCGGCCGACACCTTCCGCGCCGCCGCCGCCGACCAGCTCCAGACCTGGGGCGACCGGGTCGGCGCCCGCACCGTGCGCGGCCCCGAGGGCGGCGACCCGGCCTCGATCGCCTACGACGCGGTCAAGGAGGGCATTGCCGAGGGCGCCGACGTGGTGCTCATCGACACCGCCGGCCGCCTGCACACCAAGACCGGCCTCATGGACGAGCTCGGCAAGGTCAAGCGCGTCGTGGAGAAGCACGGCCCGCTGGACGAGATCCTGCTGGTCCTGGACGCCACCACCGGGCAGAACGGCCTGACCCAGGCCCGCGTCTTCGCGGAGGTCGTGGACATCACCGGCATCGTGCTGACCAAGCTCGACGGCACCGCCAAGGGCGGCATCGTCATCGCCGTCCAGCGCGAGCTGGGAGTCCCGGTCAAGCTCATCGGCCTCGGCGAGGGCGCGGACGACCTGGCCCCCTTCGAGCCGGAGGCCTTCGTCGACGCCCTGATCGGCGACTGAGCGCCCCCACGGGGCTCACGAGCCCGTACGAAGGCGAGCGCCCCCGCGGTCCCACGGACCCGGGGGCGCTGCCGTGCGCGGGGGTCAGGCCCTGCGCAGCCGGTGGCAGAGGTAGGCGAGGGTGCCCAGCAGCAGCCGGGCCTGGGGCGGGTCCCCGGCCGAATCCAGCGCCGGGGGACGGAGCCAGGTCGTCGGGCCGAGCCCCGCGAAGTCGGAGGGCGGGGCGGTGACGTACGACCCCTGGCCCAGGGCGCGCAGATCGAGTCCGGCGTCGTCCCAGCCCATCCGGTAGAGCAGCTGCGGCAGCCCGGCCGCCGCGCCGGGCGCCACGAAGAACTGGGCCCGGCCGTCCGGGGTCGCGGTGACGGGGCCGAGCGGCAGGCCCATCCGCTCCAGCCGGACCAGCGCCTGGCGCCCCGCCTCCTCGGCCACGTCGATGACGTCGAAGGAGCGGCCCGCGGGGAGGAGCACCGCCGCGCCCGGGTACCCGCTCCAGGTCTCGGTGACCTCGTCGAGGGTGGCGCCGGCCGGGACCGTCGGGGCGAGGGCCAGCGGGTGCGCCCCCGGCGCGCCGCAACTCGTATGACCGCAGGAGCACTCGCGAGCCGGAGCCGCGGCCCGTGCGCCGGGGACCACGTCCCAGCCCCACAGTCCGGTGTACTCCGCCACCGCCGTACACTCCGACGTCCGGCCCCGGCGCCGAGCGCCGGAACGGAAGTCCTTGGTGCCGCGGCTGCCGCCGATCGTGAAGCCCATGCCCATGCCCCCTCCAACGGGTCGGACGTGCCGGTGGTTACGACCTCGGCGCCACCGGATGCGGGCCGGGCGCGGAGCCCCTGCCGTGCCGGGCCGCGCGGTCCGCCCCGGTCGTCACCCGGCGCACTCCTCGCCGCGTGCGCCCCGAGCGCACCTCTGTCCATCCGATCGGTTTCGCCTTCGTGTCAAGTGAATCGCGCCTGCCGGGTGGCGAGTTCATTCGAAGGGGTGGCGAATGGTGGCGTTTCCGGGATCGACCTCGCAGAGGGGGTGATCGTAGGATTACTTTCGGTACACGAAGCGAGAAGGCAGACTCGTCCGCGGGTATGCCGGAGGCAAGGTGTGAAGGTCCCGTGAAGACGGACCTTCCCCCGACTTCTCACGGGCCTCGTGTGGAAATGGCTGAGGGATGGGGGCGTTCCAGTGACCGGCAACGACGCAAGCGGAACGAGGGCGGAGTCCGACATGTCGTCCGCCGGGGCGTCGGAGCGGTCGGAGCCGTCGGAGCAGGGCGACACCGCCCGCAACGAGCAGCTGACGTCGTGGTTCGTCCGCAGCGGCTGGTCCAAGGGCGAGCTCGCCCGCCAGGTGAACCGGCGTGCCCGCCAGATGGGCGCCCACCACATCAGCACCGACACCTCCCGCGTCCGCCGCTGGCTCGACGGCGAGCAGCCCCGCGAACCCGTCCCGCGGATCCTCTCCGAGCTGTTCTCCGAACGCTTCGGCTCCGTCGTCGCCATCGAGCACCTGGGCCTGCGCACCGCTCACCAGACCCCCTCCGTCTCCGGCATCGACCTGCCCTGGGCCGGCCCGCAGACCGTCGAGCTGCTCGGCGAGTTCTCCCGCAGCGATCTGATGCTGGCCCGCCGCGGCTTCCTCGGGACCTCCCTCGCCCTGTCCGCCGGCCCCGCCCTCATCGAGCCCATGCAGCGCTGGCTCGTCCCGGTCCCGGCCGCCGACCCGGGCCCGCGCGAGGGGGGGCCGGCGGGCGCCCTCGGCGGACACCGGCCGCCCAGGCTCTCCGAGCCCGAGCTCGGGCTCCTCGAGGCCACCACCGCGATGTTCCGCCAGTGGGACGCCCAGTGCGGCGGCGGACTGCGCCGCAAGGCCGTCGTGGGCCAGCTCCACGAGGTGACCGACCTGCTCCAGGAACACCATCCGGCCCCGGTCATGAAGCGGCTCTTCAAGGTCGCGGCCGAGCTCGCCGAACTCGCCGGCTGGATGAGCTACGACATCGGCATGCACCCCACCGCACAGAAGTACTTCGTCCTCGCCCTGCACGCCGCCAAACAGGGGGGCGACAAGCCGCTCGGCTCGTACATCCTCTCCAGCATGAGCCGCCAGATGATCCACCTGGGCCGCCCCGAGGACGCCCTGGAGCTCATCCACCTCGCCCAGTACGGCAGCCGCGACTGCGCGGGGCCCCGTACCCAGGCCATGCTGTATGCGATGGAGGCCCGCGCCTACGCCAACATGGGCCAGCCCAGCCGCTGCAAGCGGGCCGTGCGGATGGCGGAGGACACCTTCTCCGACGTCGGCTTCGGCGGCGAGCCCGAGCCCGACTGGATCCGCTTCTTCTCCGAGGCCGAGCTCAACGGCGAGAACTCCCACTCCTACCGGGACCTGGCCTACGTGGCCGGCCGCAGCCCCATGTACGCCTCCCTCGCCGAGCCCGTCATGCAGCGCGCCGTCGAGCTCTTCGAGAAGGACGAGGAGCACCAGCGCTCCCTGGCCCTCAACCTCGTGGGCATGGCCACCGTGCACCTGCTCCAGCGCGAGCCCGAGCAGGCCGCCGTCCTGGTCGGCCGGGCCCTCGACGTGGCGGGAAAGGTGCGGTCCGAAAGGGTGAACACCCGGTTGCGCAAGACCGTCGACGCCGCCGCGCGTGAGTACGGCGACGTCGCCGACGTCGTGCGCCTCACCGACCACCTCGCCTCCCGGCTCCCCGAAGCCGCGGAGGCCGTCTGACGGCCGGCCCCGGCCGCCCCCAAGGCCCCCGGCCGCGGCAGTCACCCCGTGAAGCCCGATCAGGCTCCCCCAGCCAGGTTCCCCGGGTCACCGCCGCGGCCGGGTTCTGAGCACCCCGCTCCATGAACCACTCGTTCATGGGCACGTAACACGCCGGACCTCTTCGTCATCGACGCGAAACACCCAGCGGCGCCGCCGGAAACCGGCCTGCGCGAATCTCAGGGCCAATAACCGGCCAGCCCCCCGGGCCGGTGCCCCTCAGGCCTGATTCACATCCAGCGCCGCTCAGGTTTTCACGGTCGCCCGCACGCGAACGTACCGACGACGAGGAGACGCCGATGGCATCAGCCATCACGACCCTCGCTGCAGACACCCCGACACTGTCTGCCGCGAACACCGGGTTCATGCTCATCTGCTCCGCCCTGGTCATGCTGATGACCCCGGGACTCGCCTTCTTCTACGGAGGCATGGTCCGCGTCAAGAGCAGCCTCAACATGCTGATGATGAGCTTCATCAGCCTCGGGATCGTCACGATCCTCTGGGTCCTCTACGGATTCAGCCTCGCCTTCGGCGCCGACTCCGGCTCCCTCATCGGCTGGACCTCCGACTACGTGGGACTCAGCGGCATCGGCGTCACCGAGCTGTGGGACGGCTACACCATCCCCGTCTACGTCTTCGCCGTCTTCCAGCTGATGTTCGCCGTCATCACCCCCGCCCTGATAAGCGGTGCGCTGGCCGACCGCGTCAAGTTCGGCGCGTGGGCCCTCTTCATCACCCTCTGGGTCACCGTCGTCTACTTCCCCGTCGCCCACTGGGTGTGGGGCGCCGGCGGCTGGCTCTTCGAGCTCGGCGTCATCGACTTCGCGGGCGGCACCGCCGTCCACATCAACGCGGGCGCCGCGGCCCTCGGCGTCATCCTGGTCATCGGCAAGCGCGTCGGGTTCAAGAAGGACCCGATGCGCCCGCACAGCCTCCCGCTCGTGATGCTCGGCGCCGGCCTGCTGTGGTTCGGCTGGTTCGGCTTCAACGCCGGATCCTGGCTCGGCAACGACGACGGCGTCGGCGCGGTCATGTTCCTGAACACCCAGGTCGCCACCGCCGCCGCCATGCTCGCCTGGCTCGGCTACGAGAAGCTGCGCCACGGCTCCTTCACCACCCTCGGCGCCGCCTCCGGCGCGGTCGCGGGCCTCGTCGCCATCACCCCCTCCGGCGGCTCCTGCTCCCCGCTCGGCGCGATCGCCATCGGCGCCATCGCCGGTGTCGTGTGCGCCATGGCCGTCGGCCTGAAGTACAAGTTCGGCTACGACGACTCCCTCGACGTCGTCGGCGTCCACCTCGTCGGCGGTGTCATCGGCTCCCTCCTCGTCGGCCTCTTCGCCACCGGCGGCGTCCAGTCCGACGCGGCCGGCCTCTTCTACGGCGGCGGCCTGGAACAGCTCGGCAAGCAGGCGGTGGGAGTCTTCTCCGTCCTCGCCTACTCTCTCGTGGCATCCGCGGTGCTCGCCCTGCTCCTCGACAAGACGATCGGCATGCGGGTACCCGAGGACGACGAGGTCTCCGGCATCGACCAGGTCGAACACGCCGAGACCGCCTACGACTTCAGCGGAGCCGGCGGCGGTTCCTCCTCGCGGAGCACCGCCGTACCCGCCCCCGTTGCCGCCGCGAGCAAGAAGGTTGACGCATGAAGCTCATCACCGCGATCGTGAAGCCGCACCGGCTGGACGAGATCAAGGAAGCCCTGCACCGCTACGGCGTCCAAGGCCTCACGGTCTCCGAGGCCAGCGGCTACGGCCGCCAGCGCGGCCACACCGAGGTCTACCGGGGCGCCGAATACACCGTGGACCTCGTACCGAAGATCCGCATCGAGGTGCTCGTCGAGGACGGCGACGCCGAGGACGTGATGCGGATCGTGGTCGACGCCGCCCAGACCGGCAAGATCGGCGACGGCAAGGTGTGGAGCATCGCCGTGGACTCGGTCATCCGGGTCCGCACCGGCGAGCGCGGCGCCGACGCGCTCTAGGCGACGGGAGATCCTGGGTGACGAGTGTCGAAGAGACCACGGACGACAACCCGGCCGGCTCGGGACCCAGCGGTTACGCCGCGGCCCGGCTGCGACTCCTCCAGGAGGAGTCGCGGTCCGGGCCTTCCCGGCGTTCCGCCCTGGCCGCCCTGACCGACGACTGGCTGAAATCACTGTTCGCCACCGCCGTCCGGGAAACGGGGGTGCGGGGCGCCGCGCTCGTCGCCGTCGGCGGCTACGGACGCGCCGAACTCTCCCCCCGCAGCGACCTCGACCTGGTCCTGCTCCACGACGGCAAGGCCGAACCGCGCGCCCTGGCCGCCCTGGCCGACCGCCTCTGGTACCCCGTCTGGGACCTGGGCCTCGCCCTCGACCACTCGGTCCGCACCCCCGGCGAAGCCCGCAAGACCGCCGCAGAAGACCTCAAGGTGCACCTCGGACTGCTGGACGCCCGGCCCGTCGCGGGCGACGTCGGACTCCTCGCAGGGCTGCGCACCTCCGTCCTGGCCGACTGGCGCAACCATGCCGCCAAGCGGCTCCCGCAGCTGCACTCCCTGTGCCTCGAACGGGCGGAGCGCGTCGGAGAGCTGCGCTTCCTGCTGGAACCCGACCTCAAGGAGGCCCGCGGCGGCCTGCGCGACGTCACCGCCTTGCGGGCCGTCGCCGCGTCCTGGCTGGCCGACGCCCCGCGCGAAGGCCTCGCCGACGCCCGGCGGCGCCTGCTCGACGCCCGTGACGCCCTCCATCTGGTGACCGGCCGCGCCACCGAGCGGCTCTCCCTCCAGGAACAGACCCCGGTCGCGGCGCAGCTCGGCCTGCTCGACGCCGACGCCCTGCTCCGGGAGGTGTACGAGGCCGCGCGCGTGGTCTCGTACGCCGGCGACGTGACCTGGCGCGAGGTCGGCCGCGTGCTCCGCGCGCGGGCCTCGCGGCCCAGGCTCCGGGGCCTCCTCGGCACCCGGGGAGCGGCGCCCGAGCGGGCGCCGCTCGCCGAAGGCGTCGTGGAGTCGGACGGCGAGGCGGTACTGGCCCTGGCCGCCCGGCCCGACCGGGACCCGGTGCTGCCGCTGCGCTTCGGCGCCGCCGCGGCGCAGGCGGGACTGCCCGTCTCGCTGCACGCCGTACGCAGGCTCGCGGCCCAGGCGAAGCCGCTGCCGGTGCCCTGGCCCGCGGAGGCGCGGGAGCAGCTGATCACGCTGCTGGGCGCGGGGGAGCCGACCGTGGCCGTATGGGAGGCGCTGGAGGCCGAGGGGATCATCACCAAGCTGCTGCCCGACTGGGAGCGGGTGCGGTGCCGGCCGCAGCGCAACCCGGTGCACACCTGGACCGTGGACCGCCACCTCGTCGAGACGGCGGTGCGCGCCTCGGAACTGACCCGCAGGGTCGGCCGCCCCGACCTCCTCCTGATGGCCGCACTGCTGCACGACATCGGCAAGGGCTGGCCCGGCGACCACTCGGTGGCGGGCGAGACCATCGCCCGGGACGTCGCCGCACGGGTGGGCTTCGACGCCGGGGACGTGGCCGTGCTCGGCGTCCTCGTCCGCCACCACCTGCTGCTCATCGACACCGCGACCCGCAGGGACCTGGACGATCCGGCAACGGTGAAGGCGGTCGCGGAGGCCGTCGGCTCGCCGGGCACGCTGGAAGTACTGCACGCCCTGACCGAGGCCGACGCCCTGGCCACGGGCCCCGCGGCGTGGAGCGCCTGGCGCGGCTCCCTGGTGGCGGACCTGGTCGCGCGGGTCGCCGCGGTCCTGCGCGGGGCGACCCCGGCGGTGACGGAGCTGGAGATCCCGACGACCGAACAGGAGCGCCTCGCGGTGGAGGCGCTGCGGACCGGGGAACCGGTCCTGGCCCTGCACGCCCGGCAGGAGGAGGACGCGGTCGGGGTGGAGCTGGTGGTGGCCGTCCCCGACCAGACGGGGGTCCTGCCCGCGGTGGCGGGCGTGCTGGCACTGCACCGCCTGACGGTCCGCGCGGCGGAACTGCGCTCCCTGGAGCTCCCGGACCGGCTGGGCGAGGTACTGGTGCTGCGCTGGCGGGTGGCCGCCGAGTACGGCTCCCTGCCGCAGGCCGCGCGGCTGCGTACGGATCTGGTGCGGGCGCTGGACGGCTCGCTGGACGTCCCGGCGAAGCTGGCGGACCGCGAGGCGGCGTACCCGCGCCGGCGCGGGGTCGTCCCGCCGCCGCCCCGGGTCGCGGTGGTGCCGGAGGTCTCCTCGCTGGCCACGGTCCTGGAGGTCCGCGCCCCCGACGCGGTGGGCCTGCTGCACCGCATCGGGCGGGTACTGGAGTCCGCGGGGGTCCGTGTCCGCAGCGCGCACGTGTCCACGCTCGGCGCGAACGCGGTGGACACGCTGTACGTGACCACGGTGGACGGCAAGCCGCTGGATCCGGCGGACGCGGCCGCCCTGGCCACCTCGGTGGAGTCGGCCCTGACGTAGCGGGACGAACGCGCCGGACGGGCCGGGAAACCCGGCCCGTCCGGCGCCTGAGCACCGGAGTCCGGTGCGGAGCCCGGGGGACCGCGAAAGGGGCGGGCAGGGGATTGCCGCCCGCAGGGCCGGGCAGGCGGCGCGGCCCGATACCCTGGGGGACGACCACACGCCCCCGACCCGAGGAATCGCGACCACCGTGTTCGATACGCTTTCCGACCGCCTCAGCGCGACCTTCAAGTCCCTCCGGGGCAAAGGCCGCCTCTCCGAGCAGGACATCGACGCTGCGGCGCGGGAAATCCGTATCGCCCTCCTCGAGGCCGACGTCGCTCTCCCCGTCGTCCGTTCCTTCATCGCGAACGTCAAGGAGCGCGCCCGCGGCGAAGAGGTCTCCAAGGCCCTGAACCCGGGCCAGCAGGTCCTCAAGATCGTCAACGACGAGCTGGTCTCGATCCTCGGCGGCGAGACCCGGCGGCTGCGCTTCGCCAAGACCGCGCCCACCGTGATCATGCTCGCCGGTCTCCAGGGTGCTGGTAAGACCACCCTCGCCGGAAAGCTCGGCCTCTGGCTGAAGGGGCAGGGCCACGCCCCGCTCCTCGTCGCGTGCGACCTCCAGCGCCCCAACGCCGTCAACCAGCTCTCCGTCGTCGCGGAGCGGGCCGGCGTCGCGGTCTACGCCCCCTCCCCCGGCAACGGCGTCGGCGACCCGGTCCAGGTCGCCAAGGACTCGATCGAGTACGCCCGTACGAAGCAGTACGACGTGGTCGTGGTCGACACCGCCGGCCGCCTCGGCATCGACCAGGAGCTGATGCAGCAGGCCGCGGACATCCGCGACGCCGTCAGCCCGGACGAGATCCTCTTCGTCGTCGACGCCATGATCGGCCAGGACGCGGTGAACACCGCCGAGGCCTTCCGCGACGGCGTCGGCTTCGACGGCGTCGTGCTCTCCAAGCTCGACGGCGACGCGCGGGGCGGTGCCGCGCTCTCCATCGCGCACGTCACCGGCAAGCAGATCATCTTCGCCTCGAACGGCGAGAAGCTCGACGAGTTCGACGCCTTCCACCCCGACCGCATGGCGGGCCGGATCCTCGACATGGGTGACATGCTCACCCTGATCGAGCAGGCCGAGAAGACGTTCAGCCAGGACGAAGCCGAGAAGATGGCGGCGAAGCTGGCGAAGGGTCCGAAGGAGTTCACGCTCGACGACTTCCTGGCCCAGATGGAGCAGGTCCGCAAGATGGGCTCCATCTCCAAGCTCCTCGGCATGCTGCCCGGCATGGGGCAGATCAAGGAGCAGATCAACAACATCGACGAGCGCGACGTCGACCGCACCGCGGCCGTCATCAAGTCGATGACCCCGGCCGAGCGCCAGGACCCGCACATCATCAACGGCTCGCGCCGCGCCCGTATCGCCAAGGGTGCCGGTGTCGAGGTCAGCGCCGTGAAGGCGCTCGTCGAGCGGTTCTTCGAGGCGCGCAAGATGATGTCCCGCATGGCCCAGGGCGGCGGCATGCCCGGCATGCCGGGCATCCCCGGGATGGGCGGCGGCCCCGGTCGGCAGAAGAAGCAGATCAAGCAGGCCAAGGGCAAGCGCAAGAGCGGCAACCCGATGAAGCGCCGGGAAGAAGAGGCCGCGGCCGCCGCGCGCCGCGAGGCGGGCCCGCAGGCGCCCGAGCCCGCCGCGGGCGGCAGCCCGTTCGGTCTTCCGGCCGGTGGCGGGCAGCCCGGCAAGGACTTCGACCTTCCGGACGAGTTCAAGAAGTTCATGAAGTAGCGCGGCGCCGAGGGGCCCCGGCCGGAGTGATCCGATGCTGTTGGCTTATTCGGGG
>NZ_JAGGOW010000089.1 GCF_018614135.1 Streptomyces sp. ISL-66 | reverse complement strand
GGTCGCACCCGCCGTGCCCGTCGCCCCCCGCCCCGCCGCCCAGCGGGCCGTCTTCGAGCGGATGGCGGAACGGGCGGTGCGCCCCGCCGGCCTCGCGCGGCGCGCGACGGCCCGGTTCCTGGACTCCCTCGTGTACGCGGGCGTCGCGGCCGGGACGGCACTGCCCCTCGTACCCGAGGTGACCGCACACCTGCAGGCGAAGGTGGACGCCGCCCGGTCCACGGGCCGGACCACCACGGTGTGGCTGTTCGACGGCACCATCGCGGGCCGGCTGGGCCTGGTACTCGGCGCCGTACTCCTCTTCGGCATCCTCTACGAGGCCCTGCCCACCGCCCGTTGGGGCCGCACCCCCGGCAAGAAGCTGCTCGGCGTGCGCGTCCTGGCCACCGCCACGCTGCGCCCGCCCCGCTTCGGCGCCGCGCTGCGCCGCTGGCTCGTGTACGCCTTCCTGGGCCTCCCCGGCGTCCTGTGGGCCCTGGCGGACCGCCCGCGGCGCCGGGCCCTGCACGACCGCGCCGCGCGGACGTACGTGGCCCGCTAGCGGCTCGCCGGCGAAACCGGCGCAGCCCCTCCGGGGGCCGTCCCGGAGCCCTCCGCCCCCGCCGCTGGGCCGCCCGCGTACGCGCGTCCCCCGAACGGGTGCGTCCCCGTTGCGGGGTGGGGCCGGCCGGGTTCGACTCGGGCCATGAGCACCGACCAGCCGCCGCCCGGCCAGCCGCCCGAGGACGACCCGTTCCTCAAGAAGCCCCAGGAGCCGACGCCCCCGTCGAGTGGTTCGCCGTACGGCTCGCCGCCCGCCGACGGGACCGGCGGATTCCCGCCGCCCCCGCCCCCCGGTGGCGGGGGATACCCGCCTCCGCCGCCTCCCTACGGTGGCGGGGGCGACCCGTACGGCGGCGGTGGCGGCGGCTACGGCATGCCCGACCCGCTCGCCGGGATGCCCCCGCTCGCCGACTTCGGCAAGCGGCTGGTCGCCCGCATCATCGACCTGCTGATCATCGCCATCCCGCTGTTCCTGATCCAGCTGGCCTTCGGCACGAAGCGCTACACGGTCGACTCGGACAACGGCGAGGACGTCTCCGAGGTCATCACCAAATCCTACAGCGGCAGCGGCCTGATCATGACCCTGGTCTCGATCGCCGCCTACGTCGGTTACGACTGGTGGTTCACCAAGAAGAACGGCCAGACCTTCGGCAAGAAGTGGATGGGCCTGCGCGTCGCGATGCTCAACGACGGCAGCGTCCCCCAGTCCGGCGCCGCCCTCGCCCGTGCCGCCGTGCTCTGGCTGCCGACGTTGATCTGCTGCTTCTGCCTGTGGCCGATCGCACTCATCGTCTCGATGCTCGTCGACAAGCCCTACAAACAGGGCCTCCACGACAAGGTCGCCAAGACCGTGGTGGTCCGGGCCGGCTAGTGCCGTAGTAGCCGGGAAGGCCTGCCGGGCCGCAGCGGCGGCCGGCAGGCGTACGTACGCGGCTCAGCGCGCGGGCGGTCTCCCCACGGGGGAGGCCGCCCGCGCCGCGCTGCGGCCACCGATCAGTGGTGCACGCGGTGTTCGGCGGCGGCCGAGGTCGCCACGGACCGCGGCACCGTGTCGGGCACGGGCGAGGCGGTCCGCGTACCGGTCGGCGCCGCGTGCCTCCCGCGCCGGCGCGGGGCCGGAACGGTGAGGGCGACGAGGAGCCCGAGGGCGAGGGCCGCGGCGGAGATGACCGCGACGCCCAGTCCCGTACTGGTCTGCGAGAGCAGCAGCATGGCGATCGTCGAGACGATGACGGTGGCGGACCCGTAGGCGAGCTGTGCGGCAGTCGGACGCGGCATGGCGATATCCGTCCTCGAAGCGGGAGGGGGAGTCGGCTCAACCTGGTCGGGCGTCAAGTGACTCTACGACGGTGGATGCCCGAGCGGAACTGCCGGTAAGCGCGACCTAACCCAGGGCTGCGGAGCACAGGGGGCGCACGGGGGTCATTCTCGAGCCGGTCTCGACGCCGGGACGTACCGTTCGTCCACTATGACCGGGGTACGTCCGGATAGCGGAACTCCATGACCGCATAGTGCAGTTGTAAGGAACAAGTCAAGGTCTGTCTTTTCTCGCGACTCTCCGGTCAAATGTCGTCACTTGAGACGCGCGCCGCACGGAACCCCCCGCTCCTATGGAGACGTTCCGCACTACGTTGCGGCCGCGGGAGGGGAACGACATCAAGTGACCAGCAACTCCGTCAGTAGACGAGCGCTGCGCGCCGCCGCAATCGGCGTGACCATGGCCGCGACGGCGGCATCCGGCGCCGCCTTCACCATCGCCCAGGCAGACCCGGGCCAGGTGAGCGCGCCCGCCGCCGACCGCCAGGACCCGACCGCTCCCTCCAAGGAGAAGGTCGAGCACAACCTGAAGGGCCCGTTCAGCGACGCACAGGCAGCGGCCAAGAAGGCCGCCCTGGAGCAGGTGCTGACCGGCAAGAAGAACGTCGAGCAGCGCGGCGCCTCCAAGGTCGTCAAGCTCGACGACAAGAAGTACGTCGAGCTCGGCCGCGAGAAGACCGACAAGATCTTCACGATCCTCGTCGACTTCGGCGACCAGGTGGACAGCACCACCATGTTCGACCCGGACGGCCCGGGCGGCCCCAAGCCGCCCGCGCCCAAGTACGGCGGCAACCCGGGGCCCGCGCACAACCAGATCACCAAGCCGGACCGTGCGACGAACAACAGCACGGCGTGGCGCGAGGACTTCAGCCGCTCGTACTTCCAGGACCTGTACTTCGGTACCGGCCAGGGCAAGAACTCGCTGAAGACCTACTACGAGAAGACCTCCTCGGGCCGTTACTCGGTCGAGGGCGAGGTCGCCGACTGGGTCAAGGTCCCGTACAACGAGGCCCGTTACGGCTCGAACTACTGCGGTCAGACCAACTGCGCCAACGTCTGGGACACGGTCAAGGACGGCGTGAGCGCCTGGACCGAGGCCCAGAAGAAGGCCGGCAAGACCGACGCCGAGATCAAGGCGCAGCTGTCCCAGTACGACCAGTGGGACCGCAACGACTTCGACGGCGACGGCAACTTCAACGAGCCCGACGGCTACATCGACCACTTCCAGATCGTCCACGCGGGCGAGGACGAGTCGGCCGGTGGCGGCGTGCAGGGCAAGAACGCCCTGTGGGCGCACCGCTGGTACGCCTACGGCACCGATGTGGGCAAGACCGGCCCGGCGAACAACAAGTCGGGCGGCACCCAGATCGGCGACACCGGCATCTGGGTCGGCGACTACACGATGCAGCCCGAGAACGGCGGCCTCGGCGTCTTCGCGCACGAGTACGGCCACGACCTCGGCCTCCCGGACCTCTACGACACCACCGGTGCCGGCGAGAACTCGGTCGGCTTCTGGTCCCTGATGTCGGCCGGCTCCTGGCTCGGCAACGGCAAGGACTCCATAGGCGACCTCCCGGGCGACATGAACGCCTGGGACAAGTTCCAGCTGGGCTGGCTGAACTACGACACGGCCAAGGCCGCGACGAAGTCCACCCACAAGCTCGGTGTGGCGGAGTACAACACCAAGGACAAGCAGGCGCTCCTCGTCGAGCTGCCGAAGAAGCAGGTCAAGACCGAGATCGTCGCTCCCGCCGAGGGCTCCTCGCAGTGGTGGAGCAACATGGGTGACGACCTCAAGAACACCCTGACCCGCTCGGTCGACCTGACCGGCAAGTCCGCCGCGGCCCTGTCCCTCAAGGGCTGGTGGGACATCGAGGCGGAGTACGACTTCCTGTACACCGAGGTGTCCACGGACGGCGGCGCCACCTGGACCGCGCTGGCCGGCACCGCCGACGGTGCGGCCATCCCGGCCGACGCCTCCGGCAGCCCGTCGCTGACCGGCGTCTCGGGTGCCTGGAAGAACCTGAACTTCCCGCTCGACGCTTACGCGGGCAAGAAGGTCGACCTCCGCTTCCGCTACCAGACGGACGGCGGCGCGGGCGGCAAGGGCTTCACGGCCGACGCCCTGACCATCACCGCGGACGGCTCCCCGCTGTTCACCGACGGCGCCGAGAACGGCGACAACGGCTGGACCGGCAAGGGCTTCTCCCGGGTCGGCAACGGCTTCACCAAGGAGTACGCGCAGTACTACCTGGCGGAGAACCGCCGCTACGTCTCGTACGACTCCACCCTCAAGGTGGGTCCGTACAACTTCGGCTTCACCAACACGAAGCCGAACTGGGTGGAGCACTACCCCTACCAGGACGGTCTCCTGATCTGGCAGTGGGACACCTCCCAGAAGGACAACAACACCAGCCAGCACCCCGGCGCCGGTCTGATCCTCCCGGTCGACGCCAACGCCAAGCCGATGAAGTGGTCGGACGGCACCCTGCTGCGGAACAAGATCCAGCCGTACGACGCCACCTTCAGCGCGTACTCCACGGATGCCTTCTCCCTGCACAAGAACGGCGAGGAGCTGTTCCTGAAGCCGAAGCCCGCGAACCTGGTCTTCGACGACCACAAGGGCAAGTACTACTACGACGAGAACCCGACCGGTTCGGTGAAGGTCACTGACACCAACACCAAGATCAAGATCGTCAAGGAGCCGTACGACGGTCTCCAGATGACGGTCGAGGTCGGTCCCGCCGTTAAGTAATTCAATAAACCCGCAGGTCAGAGCATGATCGGCCGTCGCCCCCTAGCGGGCGGCGGCCGATCGCGTTTAGATGCGTCTTGCGAGTTTCTTATTGACGGGGGAGATGAAGACATGCCCGGTGGAGGTTTCGTCAGACTGCCTGGCGGCAGCGTGGTCGTCGCGCTCACGCTGCCCAGACCGTCCGGCGACAGCGGAAACGTACGGGTGCTGGTGCACGCGGTGAACCGGGCCCGCGCCCTGACCAGGCTGCGGAACCTCGGCATGCGCGCCGTCTACCTGCGCGGAAACGCCCAGCCCCCGACCCCGGACGAGGTCACCGCCGTCCTGCACCACCCGGACGGCCTGCTGTGGCGCTGCGCGCCGGACCGGGCGGCGGAGCTGTGGCACCCGATCAGGGCGCTGCTGGGCTGAGCGCGGGGGCTCAGCCGAGCTCGAAGCCGAAGCTTCCGCCCACCCGCGTGCCGTCGTCCTCGCGGACGGTCCACCACCGTACGGCGTAGGCGCCCGCCGGGAGCCGCTCGCCGGGGGTGTGGCCGAAGCTGTACGCGCAGGGCAGGGTCCGGTTCATCCGGAACTCCAGCACGGGCGTCCCCTCGCGGGTGAGGAGGTCGGCGCCCGCCGCGAGGGGCAGGTCCCCGGCGGGGCGGGAGGGCTCGCCCTCGCCCGACCACACGAAGGTCGGCCGCCAGCCGCCTTCGGCAGCCGAGAGGCTGATCGCGCCGCGCCCCCGGAGCGAGTGCTCCGGGGGTGCGCCGCCGTCCGCCGGTCCGCTGAAGCTGAGCATCACAGATCGCCTCCCTGGGGCAGTGGTGCCGACCGGTGCCGGCTCCCCGCACGCTGCCAGGTGTCGCGATCTTCCGTACGTCTCCTTCGCACCCTTGACGGGAATCCGCCCCACCTTGTCCTGTTGGTGCGGTGTGGTGCGGTGCGGTGCGCGGCGTGGTGCGCGGTGTCAGCCGGCCACGACGGGGGTTCCGCTCAGCTCCACCCCGGCCGCGCGGAGCTCGGCCAGTGCCCGGGTCGTGGTGTGCGGGGCCACGCCGGCCGTCAGGTCCAGCAGGACGTGCGTACGGAAGCCCGCCCGGGCCGCGTCCAGGGCGGTGGCCCTGACGCAGTGGTCCGTGGCGATGCCGACCACGTCGACCTCGGTGACCTGTCGGTCCCGCAGCCATTCCGCGAGCCCGCGGCCGTTCTCGTCCGCCCCCTCGAAGCCGCTGTACGCCGCCTCGTACGCGCCCTTGTCGAAGACGGCCGCGACGGCCCCCGAGGTGACGGCGGGCGCGAAGTTCGGGTGGAAGCCCACGCCCTCGGTCCCGGCCACGCAGTGGACGGGCCAGGAGGTCTCGAAGTCCGGCTGGGCCGGCGGGTGCGCGAAGTGGGACCCCGGGTCGATGTGGTGGTCCCGGGTGGCGACGACGTGCCGGTAGCCGGCGGTGGCCTGCCCGATGAGCTCGGTGATCGCGGCGGCCACGTCGGCCCCGCCGGTGACCGCGAGGCTGCCGCCCTCGCAGAAGTCGTTCTGTACGTCGACCACGATCAGTGCGCGGTGCATCTCGAGTGCCCTTCGGTTGTCGTGTGGTGCGGCGGGGCCCTGCGGGGGCTCTTCCCCCACCCCGCCCCTTCCCGAAACTGGGGATGCGCCCCAGACCCCTGTTCGCTGGGCGCCGCCCCGCACCCCGGCCGGCCGGGGCTCCCGCTCCGCTACACGTACTCCGTCGGGATGACGGCCTCGCCGCGCGAGAGCTGCGAGGCGGAGAGGGGGAGGCCCGCGAGGGCCTCGCGGTGGCGGTCGCGGGCCGTCTCCAGGGATTCGCGGGCCACCACCTCGCCCGCCTTGACCAGCTGGACGAGGAGCTGCGTGTCGGCCAGCGCCGCCGGGACGGGTCCGGTCCCGAGGACCTCGGCCTCCGCGACCCCCTCCCCGTCGCGCCGCCGAGCCGCCCACTTGCGCCCGCCGATGGACGTCTTGCCGCCCGAGGACTTCTTCGCCACCGACACCAGCGGCGCCTTCGGATCGGCGGAGGCCGCCCGCGCGACCAGCTTGTAGACCATCGAGCACGTCGGGTGCCCGCTGCCCGTCACCAGCTGCGTGCCCACGCCGTAGGCGTCCACGGGGGCCGCCGCCAGCGAGGCGATCGCGTACTCGTCCAGGTCCGAGGTCACCACGATCCGGGTCTTCGTCGCCCCCAGCTCGTCCAGCTGCTGCCGTACCCGGTGCGCGACCAGCAGCAGGTCCCCGGAGTCGATCCGGACCGCGCCCAGACCGGTCCCGGCGATCTCCACGGCCGTACGGACCGCCTCCGCCACGTCGTAGGTGTCCACGAGCAGGGTGGTCCCGTTCCCCAGCGAGGCGACCTGGGCGGTGAACGCGCCCCGCTCGTCGTCGTGGAGCAGCGTGAAGGCGTGCGCGCTCGTGCCGACCGTCGGGATCCCGTACCGGAAGCCGGCCGCCAGGTCCGAGGTCGAGCTGAAGCCGCCCACGTACGCGGCGCGGGCCGAGGCGACGGCCGCCAGCTCGTGGGTGCGCCGGGCGCCCATCTCGATCAGCGGGCGGCCGCCGGCGGCCGAGGACATCCGGGAGGCGGCCGCGGCGATCGCCGAGTCGTGGTTGAGGATCGACAGGATCACGGTCTCCAGCAGCACGCACTCGGCGAAGCTGCCCTCGACGCGCAGGACCGGGGAGCCGGGGAAGTAGACCTCGCCCTCCGGGTATCCCCAGATGTCGCCCGAGAAGCGGTACGAGGCCAGCCAGTCGAGCGTGCGGGCGTCGACGACGGCCCGCTCGCGCAGGAACTCCAGTACGGCGCCGTCGAAGCGGAAGTTCTCCACCGCGTCGAGCACCCGGCCGGTTCCCGCGACCACGCCGTAGCGCCGCCCTTCGGGCAGCCGCCGGGTGAAGACCTCGAAGACGGAGCGCCGGTCGGCGGTGCCGCTGGCCAGTGCGGCCTGCAGCATCGTGAGCTCGTAATGGTCCGTGAAGAGCGCTGTCGACGGCACGTCCACCGGCAGGCCCAGGTCCGCAGGGTTCATGCCTCGGATGCTAGCGCGCATCTCGTCACATTGACGAGATGTAGGGCCCCGTTTGTGCGACGGACCCTCCGCAGTGGCAGCATGGGACAAGTGAGTGTTGCTCCTATTGAGATCGAACGCACCGAATCGGCCGAAGAGACCTTCGTGGTCCCCGAACCCGACGTCCCGTGGGTGACCCTGGTGCACAACGACCCGGTCAACCTCATGAGCTACGTGACGTACGTGTTCCAGGCGTACTTCGGCTATTCCAAGGACAAGGCCAACAAGCTGATGCTCGACGTCCACAACAAGGGCCGGGCGGTCGTCTCCAGCGGCAGCCGCGAAGAGATGGAACGCGACGTGCAGGCCCTGCACGGCTACGGCCTCTGGGCGACCATGTCCCAGGACCGCAACTGATGGGCGGCGTCTTCGAGGCCCTGAAGGGCGGCGGCGCCGTCATCGCCCTGGACGAGATCGAGATCTCGATCCTGCGTTCCCTTGCCGTGCAACTGCTGGAACTCATCGGCCCCGGCGAGCCCGAACCCGAACCGGACGCCGACCCGCTCGCCGCCCTCTTCGCGGCCTCCGACGGCCCCACCGAGCCCCCCTCCGACCCGGCCCTGGCCCGGCTCTTCCCCGACGCCTACGGCGGTCCGGGGGCCGGACCCGGCGCCGACGAGGAGGAGCTGCGGGCCCACTCGGCGGAATTCCGCCGCTTCACGGAGAACGACCTGCGCACCCGCAAGCGGGAGGACGCGCTGGCCGTCGTGCGCAGCCTGGACGGGCTCACCCCGGGCGACGACGGGGCGGCCGTCCTGGAGGTGACCGGCGAGCTGCCGCTGCGCTGGCTCGGCGCCCTCAACGACCTGCGGCTCACCATCGCGGCCCGGCTCGACATCACCGAGGACGACGAGAGCGCCGCGCTGTTCCGGCTCCCGGACGACGATCCTCGCAAGCCGATGGTCATGGCGTACCTGTGGCTCGGCGGCCTCCAGGAGACCCTCATCGAAACCCTCTGAGCTTCCTCAACGAGGAAACCAGTTCGCTCAGCGGACGCTCAAATCCGGATAACGATCAGATCACCGCGATGTGGCGATCTGGTCGATTTCCGGGGCCGATGTCCCGATTTTTTTGCGCCCTGCGTCACATTTCCTTCCCTCCCGCACCCGTAAGCACGTGATAAATCTTCACGACCGCCGACGGGGCGCCACCCATGCCCCCCGGCCTGCTTGAACCGGCTGACCGCCGGCGTGCAACTCCATCCGTATCCGGGGGGATCGAGGACCCGATCCGCAGCCAGTGAAGGCGCGGGTCGGCGTGGAGAAAGGCGCACCAAGACATGACCTCCGTACAGGTCGACGAGCAGCAGCACGACACGGCCGAGGGCGGCGAGGGATACCACCGCGCACTCGGAGCCCGCCAGATCCAGATGATCGCGATCGGCGGAGCCATCGGCACCGGCCTCTTCCTGGGCGCCGGCAAGGCCATCTCCAAGGCCGGACCGAGCCTGATCCTGGCCTACGCCATCGCCGGCCTGGTCATCTTCTTCATCATGCGGGCCCTGGGCGAGCTGCTCATGTACCGCCCCGTCGCCGGCTCCTTCTCGGACTACGCCCGAGAGTTCCTCGGCCCCTTCTGGGGTTACGTGACCGGCTGGACGTACTGGCTCTTCTGGGTCGTCACCGGCATCACCGAGGTCACCGCCGCAGCGCAGTACATGTCGTACTGGACCCACGACGGCTTCCCTCAGTGGGCCTACGCACTGATCTTCACCGTCGTCCTCTACGCGGCCAACCTGATCTCCGTGAAGCTCTTCGGCGAGCTCGAGTTCTGGTTCTCCATGGTCAAGGTCACCGCCATCGTCGGCATGATCCTCATCTGCGCCGGCATCCTCACCATCGGCTTCTCCGACGCCGCCGACACGGCGACCGTCAGCAACCTGTGGAACGACGGCGGCTTCTTCCCCAAGGGCATCGGCGGCACGCTGATGACCCTGCAGATCGTCATGTTCGCCTTCCTCGCGGTCGAGCTGGTCGGCGTCACCGCCGGCGAGTCCAAGGACCCGGCGAAGACCCTGCCCAAGGCCATCAACACCGTGCCGTGGCGCATCGCCGTCTTCTACGTCGGCGCGCTCATCATGATCCTGTCGGTCGTCCCGTGGCACGAGTTCCAGCCCGGCGTCAGCCCCTTCGTCGCCGCCTTCGAGAAGATGGGCCTCGGCGTCGGCGCCGCGATCGTCAACTTCGTGGTCCTCACCGCCGCCCTGTCCTCCTGCAACTCGGGCATGTACTCCACCGGCCGCATGCTGCGCGACCTCGCGCTCAACGGCCAGGGCCCGAAGTTCTTCACCAAGCTCACCAAGAGCGGCACCCCGCTGATCGGCACCAGCTTCTCCGCCGCCCTCATGCTGGTCGGCGTCTGGATCAACTACGTCGCCCCCGGCAAGGCCTTCGACTACGTCGTCTCCTTCGCCACCATCTCCGGCATGTGGGCCTGGATCATGATCCTGGTCTGCCAGATCCGCTACCGGGCCGCCTCCGACCGGGGTGACGTCCCCAAGTCGCCGTTCCGCGCGCCCGGAGCCCCGTACACCAGCTACTTCGCGCTGGCCTTCATCGGCATGGTCATCGTGATGATGGGCGTCGACAAGGACGCCCGCGTCTCGCTCTACTGCGCCCCGCTGTGGGGTCTGCTGCTGGGCGTCTCGTACCTGGTGATGAAGTCCCGCGACCCGCGCGGCGCGGCCTTCGGCAAGGCCTCGTAGGGCCCCTCCAGCCGTGCGTCCCGGCCGCCTGTCATGGTCGGGAACCGCTCTGCCGCAGGCCTCGTGTCCAGCATTCGGGCCCTCCCGTACCACTCCTCGGTACGGGAGGGCCCGTCTGCATATCCTGTCGCTCATGCTGACCCTCACCCAGGCCCTGTACGACCAGATCGTCGCGCACGCGCGTCAGGACCACCCCGACGAGGCGTGCGGAGTGGTGGCCGGCCCGGCGGGCACGGACCGCCCGGAGCGGTTCGTCCCGATGCTGAACGCGGCCCGGTCGCCCACGTTCTACGAATTCGACTCGAAGGACCTGCTGAAGCTCTACCGCGAGCTCGACGACCGGGACGAGGATCCCGTCATCGTCTACCACTCGCACACCGCGACCCAGGCCTACCCCTCGCGCACGGACGTCACGTACGCGAACGAGCCGGGCGCGCACTACGTGCTGGTCTCCACGGCGGACGCGGACGGCCTCGGAGAGTTCCAGTTCCGCTCCTACCGGATCGTCGACGGCGTGATCACGGAGGAAGAAGTACGGGTCGTCGAGGCCTACTGACGGGCTACTGCCCAGTATGTGAGCGGTATCCGTCCACGATGCGGGATCACACTCCAAACCAGGGACTGGGAATCGTTAACATGACCGCATGGTTCCCCACGACGTGAGCATCGAGACGCCCGGCAGGCTGCTGCTCGTGGCGCGGCTGCACGTCGACCTGTGCCGCCTCGCCAGCGCCATCTGTACTGCCGCCTGAGCCCCGGCAAGCCCCCGCGCGGGGCCCGGCAGCTCAACCGCGCGTCCGCACCGCCCGCCTTCTCCGCTCGTCTGACGTCTCCGACTTCTCTGACTTTCCTGACTGGAGCCTGCCATGGCCATCGAGGTCCGCATCCCCACCATCCTCCGCACCTACACCGGCGGCGAGAAGGCCGTCACGGGTGAGGGCGCGACCCTGTCCGAGCTCTTCTCGGACCTGGAGACCCGCCACAAGGGCATCCAGGAGCGCATCATCGACGAGGCCAAGGGCGGCGAGCTGCGCCGCTTCGTCAACGTCTACCTCAACGACGAGGACGTCCGCTTCCTCGCCGGCATCTCCACCGAGCTCAAGGACGGCGACAACGTCACCATCCTCCCGGCCGTGGCCGGCGGATCGAAGTAATGCGCTACGACTCCCCCCTGGCCGCGGTCGGCAACACGCCGCTCGTACGGCTGCCCCGGCTCTCGCCCTCCGACGACGTGCGGATCTGGGCGAAGCTGGAGGACCGCAACCCGACCGGCTCGATCAAGGACCGCCCGGCGCTCCACATGGTCGAGCAGGCCGAGAAGGACGGCCGGCTGACCGCCGGCTGCACGATCCTGGAGCCCACCTCCGGCAACACCGGCATCTCGCTGGCGATGGCGGCCAAGCTCAAGGGCTACCGGATCGTGTGCGTGATGCCGGAGAACACCTCCCAGGAGCGGCGCGACCTGCTGGCCATGTGGGGAGCCGAGATCATCCCGTCGCCGGCGGCGGGCGGCTCGAACACGGCCGTCCGCGTCGCGAAGGAACTCGCGGCGGAGCACCCGGACTGGGTGATGCTCTACCAGTACGGCAACCCGGACAACGCGGGCGCGCACTACGCGACGACCGGCCCGGAGATCCTGCGCGACCTCCCGTCGATCACCCACTTCGTGGCGGGCCTCGGCACGACGGGCACCCTGATGGGCGTCGGCCGGTACCTGCGCGAGCACGTCCCGGGCGTCAAGATCGTTGCCGCGGAACCGCGCTACGACGACCTCGTCTACGGTCTGCGCAACCTCGACGAGGGCTTCGTCCCCGAGCTGTACGACCCGTCGGTCCTGACCACCCGCTTCTCGGTGGGCTCGGCGGACGCGGTCACCCGCACGCGCGAGCTGCTGCAACAGGAGGGCATCTTCGCGGGCGTCTCCACGGGCGCCGCCCTGCACGCGGCGATCGGCGTGGGCCGCAAGGCGGCCGCGGCGGGCGAGAAGGCCGACATCGCCTTCGTCGTGGCCGACGGCGGCTGGAAGTACCTCTCGACGGGCGTCTACACGGCGGCGACTACGGAAGAAGCGATCGAGGCCCTCCAGGGCCAACTCTGGGCGTAGCCCACAGCGGGGCTCCCCGGGTGGGCTCCCTGGTGGGGCTCCCTGGCGGGGCTGGATTTGCCCGGAGGGCGATTCCAGCCCCGCCGGCCGCGCGGCGGCGCAGCCGGCGGGCACCCGCAGGCGGGTCAGGCGGGTCAGACGGGTCAGGTCAACAGCGCGGCCAGCACACCGGCGTGGCTCGCCCCCGGATCTTTGACCGCGGTCAGGAGGGTGACCGGCCCGGCCGAGGCAACCTCCCGCAGACGGGCGATCTCCGCCACCGCCTCCGCCGCCTCCAGCTCCACCGCGTACCGCTCCCGGAACTCCTCCACGGACCCACCCCCGTGGAACCACTTCCGCAGCTCCGACGACGGGGCGAGCGCCTTCGCCCATTCGTCGACCTCCGCCGCTTCCTTCGACAGCCCCCGCGGCCACAGCCGGTCCACGAGCACCCTGACGCCGTCGGCCCCCGGCTCCGCGGGATCGTAGACCCGCTTCAGCCGGACGACCCGAGTCCCTTCACCTCGTCCCACACCGCCGGATCCACCGTGCCCAGCCGCCGCGCCCGCGCGAACTCCCATACCGACACCTCCGTCACCCGGTCCGCCTCCAGGAACGCCCCCCGCGCCCCCACCACCCCCGGCGGCAGCGGGATCACCCCGGCGTGCCGGTCGTCGTACTTCCCGGTGATCCGCGCGATCCGCGCCCAGTGGCCCCGTACGCCCAGCACCAGGCAGGGCCGCCCGCCCGCCAGCGACCACAGCTCACCGGCCCGCGGACGCGGCAGCGGACCCGGCCCGTGCGCGGGCTCCGCGGCGTGCCGCGCCCGCCGGGGGATCAGCACCAGCAGGATCACGACCACCACCGCGGCGACCGCGGGCCACCAGGACGTGTCCATACTCCGACCGTAGTCGCGCACCGGGCCCCCGGCACGGCGGCGGCACGGCGGCGGCCCGGCGGCATCCCGGTAGCACGCGACCCGTGCCGGGACGCCCGCGGGCGGCACCGGCACGCCGCCCCCACGGCAACCCCGATACGCCCCGTCGCTCCCCCGGGTGACAGCACAGGTGATTCCCCCCACAACGGCCCGCCGCGGAGGAGCGACCGGACGTTTCGCGCCTTACGCTCGACCCACGCACGGCCCGCATTCCGTCCACGGACCGTCCACGGAGGTTCACGCTCCATGAAGCTCACCGTCGTCGGCTGTTCGGGTTCGTTCCCGTCCGCGGAATCGGCCTGTTCGAGCTACCTCGTCGAGGCCGACGGCTTCCGGCTGCTCCTCGACATGGGCAACGGTGCCCTGGGCGATCTCCAGCGGCACATCGGGCTCTACGATCTCGACGCGATCTTCCTGAGCCACCTGCACGCCGACCACTGCATCGACATGTGCGCCTACTTCGTCGCCCGCTACTACCGGCACGAGGGCGGCCGCTGCGGCACCATCCCCGTCTACGGCCCCGAGGGCACCGAGAAGCGGCTGTCCACCGCCTACGAGGACGTCCCCGACGAACGCTCCATGAGCGAGGTCTTCGACTTCCGGACCCTGAAGGCGGGCACCTTCGAGATCGGCCCGTTCCGGGTCCGCACCGAGCGGGTCTGCCATCCGGTCGAGTCCTACGGGATCCGCGTCGAGCACGGCGGCCGCTCGCTCACGTACTCCGGCGACACCGGGGCCTGCGCCGAGCTGGGGCTGCTCGCCGAGGAGAGCGACCTCTTCCTCTGCGAGGCCTCCTTCACGCACGGCAAGGAGAACATCCCGGACCTCCACCTCAACGGCCGCGAGGCCGGCGAGTACGCGCGCGGCGGCCGGGTCGGCCGGCTCGTGCTGACGCACATCCCGCCGTGGACGGACGCCCAGCAGAACCTGGACGACGCCCGCTCGGTCTACGACGGCCCGGTGGACCTGGCGTACGCCGGCGCGGTCTACGAGGTCTGAGCCCCGCGTCCCCGCCCGGCCCACCGGCACACGCGAAAGCCCCCGCCCTCCCTTCCGGGAGGGCGGGGGCTTTCGCGTACGGCCGGAGCCGTCCGTGTCCTTACTTGGCCTCGGCCTTGAGCAGCTCGGCGAGCTCCTCGTCGGACTCGCGGCCCGGGGTGGGGAGGTTCCACTTGATGATGGCGAAGCGGAAGACGAAGTAGTAGACGACCGCGAAGCAGAGGCCGATGCCGGCCAGGCCCCACGGGTTGTTCGCGATGCCCAGGTTGAGGAGGAAGTCGACCGCGCCGGCGGAGAAGCCGAAGCCGTCACGCATGCCCAGGGCCCAGGTCAGCGCCAGGGAGACACCGGTCAGGACCGCGTGGATCGCGTAGAGGACCGGGGCGATGAACATGAAGGTGAACTCGATGGGCTCGGTCACACCGGTCACGAACGCGGTGGCGGCCAGGGAGAACATCATGCCGCCGACGACCTTGCGGCGCTCGGGGCGGGCGCAGTGGACGATCGCGAGACAGGCCGCCGGGAGGGCGAACATCATGATCGGGAAGAAGCCGGTCATGAACTGTCCGGCGTTCGGGTCGCCGGCGAGGAAGCGGGCGATGTCACCGTGGACGGCACCGGTGGGGGTGTCGAAGGAGCCGGCCTGGAACCACGGGAAGGAGTTCAGCAGGTGGTGCATGCCGATCGGGATCAGCGCACGGTTGGCGACACCGAAGATGCCCGCGCCGACGGAACCGGAACCGACCAGCCACTCACCGAAGTTGTGCAGACCCGCACCGAGGACCGGCCAGATGAGACCGAAGACGATGCCCGTGACAAGACCCGCGAAGGCGGAGAGGATCGGGACGAGGCGGCGGCCGCCGAAGAAGCCCGCCCAGGCCGGCAGCTTGGTCCGGTAGAACTTCTGGTAGAGCAGTGCGGCTATGACACCCATCACGACACCGCCGAGGACACCGGCGTCGACGGTCGCGTCGACGAGGGCGACCTTGTGGTCGACGACCTTCTCGACCTGGGGCAGGTTGCTGTCCGTGAAGGTGGCGAGCACCTTCTGGAAGACCAGGTATCCGGTGACCCCCGCGAGGGCGGTCGAGCCGTCCGACTTCTTCGCGAAGCCGATCGCGATGCCGACGGCGAACAGCAGCGCCATGTTGCCGAGGATCGCGCCACCACCGGCGGCCATGTAGCCGGCGATCTTGAGGACGAACGTCGGGAAGACGTCCTTGTCGCCGAGCATGTCGCCCGCGCCCAGGCGCAGCAGGAGTGCGCCCGCCGGCAGCACCGCAACGGGGAGCATGAGGCTCCGGCCGATGCGCTGCATGACGGCCATCACGCCAGCGCCCTTCTTCTTTTCCGCAGCGGTGACTGTGGACATGGTCTTCCTCCAGTGGACAAGGCGCTGCCGGGGGCATGGAAAAATGGGGGTTCGGCGGCGTCCCGGAACGGGGGACCTCGGGGCCGAAAAGCCCGCGTGGTCTACACCACTCAGTGGTGTAGACCAGTTTTAGCACGTGAGGTTCCGGTAAGGAACCCGTCATTTCCGTGGGGGAGGACACATGGGGGCATGCACGACAAAGGCCTTCGGACCCTGAGGGTCCGAAGGCCTTTGTCACGCGAACGGTCCCGGCGACCGCGCCCCCGGCGGGCCCGAGGTCACGCCTTGGTGTTCTCCGCCTGCATCACCGCGATCTCCTCGTCCGACTCCCGGCCGGGCGTCTTGATGTCCCACTTGGTGATCGCGAAGCGGAAGACGGCGTAGTAGACGAGCGCGAAACCGAGCCCGATCACGATGATCAACCACGGCTTCGTCGCCAGGCTCCAGTTGATGAGGTAGTCGATCAGCCCCGCCGAGAAGCTGAAGCCGTCCTTCGCCCCGAGCGCCCACGTCACCGCCATCGACACACCCGTCAGCACCGCGTGGACCGCGTACAGCGCCGGCGCCAGGAAGAGGAACGAGTACTCCAACGGCTCGGTGATCCCCGTGACGAAGGAGGTCAGGGCCACCGACAGCATCAGCCCGCCCACCTCCTTGCGCCGCGCGGGCTTCGCGCAGTGCGTGATCGCCAGCGCCGCCGCCGGCAGGGCGAACATCATGATGGGGAAGAAGCCGGAGAGGAACTGCCCCGCGTTCGGGTCGCCCGCCAGGAACATCGGGATGTCGCCGTGCACGGTCTGGCCGTCCGGCTTGGTGTAGCTGCCGAACTGGAACCACACCGGCACGTTCAGGAACTGGTGCAGGCCGATCACCAGCAGCGCGCGGTTCGCCAGGCCGAAGATGCCGGCGCCCCAGGCGCCGAGGCCCACCAGCCAGTCGGAGAAGCTCTCCAGCGCGTCGCCGATCGGCGGCCAGATCCACAGGCAGAGCGCGGCGAAGGCGATCGCGACGAAGGACATGATGATGGGCACGAGCCGCCGGCCGTTGAAGAAGCCGAGCCAGTCGACCAGCTTCACCCGGTGGTAGCGCTGCCAGAACCAGGCGGCCAGCAGGCCCATGACGATGCCGCCGAACACCCCCGGGTTCTGGTACGCGTACCCGGCGAAGGCGTCCCCCTCCGCCAGGCAGCCGCCCCCGATGTCCTTGGTCCCCGGGGGACAGTCCTTGGGGAAGGCGTGCAGCACGCCCCGGTAGACCAGGAAGCCCGCGACCGCGGCCAGCGCCGTCGAGCCGTCCGCCTTCTTCGCCATGCCGATGGCGACGCCGATGCAGAAGAGCAGGGGCAGGCCGAGGTCGGCGTCGAGCAGGGCGCCGCCCGCGCCCTTCATGACGCTGGCGACGTTCACCCAGTTCAGGCGGTCCTTGCCGAGGACGTCGTCCTGGCCGAGCCGGTTGAGGATGCCCGCCGCCGGCAGTACCGCAATGGGCAGTTGAAGGCTCCGCCCCATCTTCTGCAGCCCCTGGAACAGGCCGTTCCACCACTTCTGCTGGGGCACTGCTGCGGCGCTGCTCGCGCTCATCGGCGTCCTCCCTGACCGGCCCGTTTTTGGCAGTTGACACACGTGCGGCACACTGGTGTAGACCAGTTGCGGGCAGGCTGCCGCTGTTGGTCATCATTCGGCAGATACCGGGCACGCGCTCGCGTAGATAGGCCAACCGTGAGTTACCGTGACAAAGCGGACGATGCGGGTTACGGCCGCCGAGACTCGTTCTTCGTAGAACTCAGGGAGAAACACATGGCCACCAAGGCTGAGAAGATCGTCGCCGGGCTCGGCGGTATCGAGAACATCGAAGAAGTCGAAGGCTGCATCACCCGCCTGCGCACCGAAGTCATCGACCCCAGCAAGGTCGACGAGGCCGCGCTCAAGGCCGCCGGCGCCCACGGCGTCGTCAAGATGGGCACCGCGATCCAGGTCGTCATCGGCACCGACGCCGACCCGATCGCCGCCGACATCGAAGACATGATGTGAGCTGAGCCCACCCGCTCGCCCGCACAGCCCTCCCCACGACAAGACCCCGCCCGGACGCACCCGGACGGGGTCTTTTCGCGCTCCCGACGGGACCCGCCCGTCCGCCTTCCCGACGGGCCCTGCGGCCTTCCCGACGGGGGTCCTCCCACACCCCCGCACCGACTAGGCTCGGAGCCATGTCTCGCATCGACGGCCGTACGCCCGAACAGCTCCGCCCGGTCACCATCGAACGCGGATGGAGCAAGCACGCCGAGGGCTCCGTCCTCGTCTCCTTCGGAGACACCAAGGTCTTCTGCACCGCCTCCTTCACCGAAGGCGTCCCGCGCTGGCGCAAGGGCAGCGGCGAAGGCTGGGTCACCTCCGAATACTCGATGCTGCCCCGCGCCACCAACACCCGGGGCGACCGCGAATCCGTACGCGGCAAGATCGGCGGCCGCACCCACGAGATCTCCCGCCTCATCGGCCGCTCGCTGCGCGCCGTCATCGACTACAAGGCACTCGGCGAGAACACCATCGTCCTGGACTGCGACGTCCTCCAGGCCGACGGCGGCACCCGCACCGCCGCCATCACCGGCGCCTACGTCGCCCTCGCCGACGCCATCTCCTGGGGCCAGCAGAAGAAGCTGATCAAGGCCGGCCGCAAGCCCCTCACCGGCACGGTCGCCGCCGTCAGCGTCGGCATCGTCGACGGCGTCCCGCTCCTCGACCTCTGCTACGAGGAGGACGTGCGGGCCGACACCGACATGAACGTGGTCTGCACCGGCGACGGCCGCTTCGTCGAGGTCCAAGGGACCGCCGAAGCCGAGCCCTTCGACCGCAAGGAACTCAACGCCCTCCTCGACCTGGCCGCCGGCGGCTGCGCCGACCTGGAGGCCATCCAGCTCGGAGCCCTGGGGCTCTCGCCCCACTAGCCTGGGCACCCGCTCTCACGGCAACCGCGCGGCGCCTCCGCGCGTCTCTTGCCATACGGGCGCACGGCGTCGAAGCCGTGCGCCCGTCCGCGTATCGACGTATCGACGTATCCGCGTTCCACGCGTCCGCGTATCCGTCCGAACCCCCGGGGGACCGAAGTGAAGTCGAAGCACCGTACGGCAGCCATAGCGATCGCCGCCGCCCTGCTCATCCCGGCCGTCACCTCCTGCGACGCGATCTCCACGGCGATGGACTGCGCGAGCACCGCGGTCGCCATCACGGACGGAGCCAACGACCTCCAGCAGGCCGTCTCGCAGGCCGGCAACAGCCCGCAGGACGCTCAGAACGCGCTGAACGAGATCGAAGCCAACCTCAAGAAGGTCGGCGACCAGACGGACAACGCCGACCTGAGCAAGGCCATTTCCTCGATGAACACGGCGGTCAAGAACGTCCGTACCTCGCTCGAGGGCGGCAACTCCACCCCGGACATCACCCCGGTCGCGGACGCGGCGAAGGAGATCTCGAAGGTCTGCACCCCCGGCTGAGCCGGGGAACGACCGGCGGATAATGGGACGCATGACCTCGACGCCCCCTCCCAGCCGCCTCATCCTGGCCACCCGCAACGCGGGCAAGGTCACCGAGCTCCGCGCCATCCTGTCCGACGCCGGCCTGCCGCACGAGCTGGTCGGCGCGGACGCGTACCCGCAGATCCCGGACGTCAAGGAAACCGGCGTCACCTTCGCCGAGAACGCCCTCCTCAAGGCCCACGCCCTGGCGCAGGCCACCGGTCTCCCGGCGGTCGCCGACGACTCCGGCCTCTGCGTCGACGTCATGAACGGCGCCCCCGGCATCTTCTCCGCCCGCTGGGCCGGCGCCCACGGCGACGACGCCGCGAACCTCGCGCTCCTGCTGGCCCAGCTCGGGGACATCGACGACGCCCACCGCGGCGCCCACTTCTTCTGCGCCGCCGCCCTCGCCCTCCCGGACGGCACGGAACGCGTCGTCGAAGGCCGCCTCCTCGGCACCCTGCGCCACGCCCCCTCGGGCACGGGCGGCTTCGGCTACGACCCGATCCTCCAGCCACTGAACGACACCCGCACCTGCGCGGAACTCACGGCCGCGGAAAAGAACGCCATCTCCCACCGAGGCCAGGCCTTCCGAGCCCTGGTCCCGGCGGTCCGGGAACTGCTGGGCTGACGCAACGAGGCCGGGCCTTCCGTGAACCGGAAGGCCCGGCCTCGTTTTCTGGGTACGCCCGGTCGGATTCGAACCGACATGCATGGCCACCTAAAGACCATCGCTCACCAGGTGGCGTACGGGCGCAGACCATGAACACTCTACTGCGCACCGCGCCGTACAGGGAGCGACATCAACGTTTGCGTCGTCCTCCCCGGCACCAGGTGCTGGTGATCGAGTGGCAGTTGGGGCACAGCAGCCGCAGGTTCTGGCGGCGGTCATCGCTCCAGTCGCCGTTGATGTGGTCGACCTCGAGGGTCATGGGGCGCCCACGCCATTCGGGGGCGCTTCCGCAGCTCTCGCAATGCTCGGGCACGCCGATCTCGTCAAGAGCACGTCTGAGCGCGACAGCCCTCGTGCGCCTGTCGCGCCCGTGCTTGACCAGTACTTCGTCTGCTGGCCTCGCCTGGGTCGGTCCCGGCTTCCCTTTCGAGTGACCTTGGCCCAAGTGGTGCGAAGTGTCTATCGCCGCTGCGGCTATCCACTTGCGTAGGAGCGCTCGTTGAGTCCCGTTGTCCGGTCGGTCTAGGTGCCGCAGTGTGCTGGCGATGCCGATCGCCTTGGCCACGGCCTGCCTCAGTTCCTCCTCGGTCGGTGGGACCCGCCGACCGGTGGGGCGGAAGTGTGAGACGTCTATGCCGAAGTGGGCGAAGCGTGCCATCAGGTAGCGGCCAAGGCGTTCGTACGGTGGCGTGCGGAGGTGTGCGATCACCTCGTCGATGTCGCCACACTGTGTAGCGGCCTCGACGAGTACGTCCCGGGTGTAGCTGGTCCGCGTACTCATCGGCGTCGGCCCTTGCCCCGGCCTCGGTACGTGTCCGTCGCCGAGTGACAGTTGGGGCAGAGGAACCGCAGGTTCTCCGGGCGGTTGTCCCGCCAGTCGCCGTTGATGTGGTCGACCTCCAGGGGAAGCGGCTCGCCCATCCAGGTCTCGATGCCGCACTCGGCGCAGCGCTCCTCCATGCCCAGCGCGGCCATTCCCGCCCTGAGTCGGTCACTTTGGATCCGGCGGGCGTGTTCTGGCGGCTGTTGCACCAGCAGTGCTTCGGGAGCCCGACGGCTTCTGGGGATGCCCGTCCGGGACTGTGCCTTGAAGTGTGAGGTGTCTATCCCCAGCGCCCTCACCCGTCGGCTGATGTGGGTGTGCTGTCCGCCTACGACGTCCACCCCCAGGCGACGGAGTGCCTCACACATGCTCGTCGAGGCGGAAACCGCTTCCTCCAGCACTTCCTTGGTCCACTTCAACCCCTCCCGCTCGAAGTGGGAGACGTCCACCCACAGCCGCTTCATGCGCTCGCGGATGTGCTGACGCGAGCCGCTCTTCGGGTCCACCCCCAGCTTTTCCAGCGCCTCCGTCAGCGTCCGCGACGTACTCGCCGCCTCCGCCAACCGCTCCCGTGTGTACGGGCTCACTGCCATCGGTCCCCTCCCGTCCCGGCCGCGCGTTCGCAGCCTCGTACGGGCTAACGAACCGATATGCGGACGGTTACGTCCGATAAACGGAACAGCCCGCACCGGTTGAGGGGTGCGGGCCGTTGCGGGAAGGGGAGAGCCGGGTCAGATGCCCAGGTCCTTGATGATCTTGGCTACGTGGCCCGTGGCCTTCACGTTGTAGAGGGCGCGCTCGACCTTGCCCTCCTCGTCGACGATCACGGTGGAGCGGATGACGCCCGTGACCGTCTTGCCGTACAGCTTCTTCTCGCCGAACGCGCCGTACGCCGTCAGGACTTCCTTCGAGGGGTCACTGACCAGGGTGACCTTCAGGTCCTCCTGTTCGCGGAACTTCGCCAGCTTCTCCGGCTTGTCCGGGGAGACGCCGATGACGTCGTAGCCGGCCGTGGCCAGGACGGCCAGGTTGTCCGTGAAGTCGCACGCCTGCTTGGTGCAGCCCGGCGTCAGCGCGGTCGGGTAGAAGTAGACGATGACCTTGCGGCCCTTGTGGTCGGCGAGCGAGACCTCGTTGCCGTCCGCGTCGGGCAGGGTGAAGGCGGGGGCGGTGTCGCCCGGCTCAAGTCGCTCGCTCATCTCAACAGTCTCCTCGGGAGGGGATCGGTACGGTCCGAGACTAAGCTGCTGACAGACCGTTCATGAGGGGCTACGCCCTCATGCGACCGACCACGACGACGGAGGCAGCGCGGTGCCGGAAGCCAGGACCCCCGCACAGATCGAGGCGGACATCGTCCGCCGCCGCGAGCAGCTCGCCGAGACGCTCGACGAGATCGGCGTGCGCATGCACCCCAAGACGATCATCGGGGACGCCAAGGCGAAGGTGGTGGGGACCGTCGACCACGCCGTCGGCCGCGCGGTGGCGACGGTGAACCGCCTGGTCACCGACGCCCGGGACGGACTGCGGCACGAGGACGGCGCCCCGCGCATCGAGCGGCTCGTGCCGGTCGCACTGCTCGCGGCCGGCGTCGTGGGCCTGCTCGTCCTGTCGGCGCGCCGCAAGCGCTGATGACCCGGCCGGGTGCGGCGCGGGCGCGTGCGGGTAGGTTCGGGGCGTGAGCGAGAACACCACCACCCACGACAAGCTGCCCATCCGCATGCTCCACGACCGCGTGCTCGTGAAGTCCGACTCTCCGGAGGGCGAGCGCCGCTCGGGCGGCGGCATCCTGATCCCCGCGACGGCCACGGTGGGCAAGCGGCTGGCCTGGGCCGAGGTGGTCGCGGTCGGGCAGAGCGTACGGACGGTCGAGCCGGGGGACCGGGTGCTCTACGACCCCGAGGAGCGGGCCGAGGTGGAGGTGCGCGGGGCGACGTACCTGCTCATGCGCGAGCGGGACCTGCACGCCGTGGCCGCCGAGCGGCTGGAGGGGTCGGAGGACTCCACGGGGCTGTACCTGTAGGGCCGGGCCCTGCGTCTCCCCGCGAGGCCTCGGGCTCTTGCGGGTCCTTGTGTTCCAAGATCGAAAGGGCCGGTGACGCTCGTCACCGGCCCCTTTCGTGCGTTTTGCTACGGTGGTGGGAACCCCCGACGAGACGCGCCGTACCGGGTGGCTGTCGCTGGGCATCGCCGATGCCGGTGCCGATGGCTGCATGACAAGACGACGCACCCCGTTCCGCTCTCGTTCTGGAGGTGCCTGTCATGGCCTGGGTTCTGCTCATCGTCGCCGGTCTGGTCGAAGTCGCGTGGTCGATCGGCATGAAGTTCACCGAGGGATTCACCCGGTTCTGGCCGAGCCTGTTCACGGGCGCCGGCATCGTGACGAGCATGGTTCTGCTGTCGCTCGCGGTCAAGACGCTGCCGATCGGTACGGCGTACGGCGTGTGGGTGGGCATCGGCGCGGCCGGTGCGGCGGTGGTCGGTATGGCTGCCATGGGGGAGCCCGTCACCGCCGCCCGGATCTTCTTCATCTGTCTGCTGTTGGCCGCCGTGGTGGGGCTGAAGGCGACTTCCGGTCACTGAGCCCGGGGCCGTTCCCGGTGCTCCGGGCCTCGTCGGGCCCTCTTCCTGGCCTCTTCCGGATCCGGTCCGGGCCTACTCCAGGAGCTCCGGCGGCGGGCGCAGGCCTTCGGTGGCGCCGCCGCGGCTGCTCCCGGTGGTGCCGCCGTCGGTCTGGCCTCCGGTGGTCTGGCCGCCCGTGGTCTGGCCGCCCGTGGTCTGGCCCCCGTCGTTCTGGCCGCCCGTGGTCTGGCCGCCGTCCGTCTGACCGCCGTTCGTCTGGCCCCCGTTGTTCTGACCGCCGTTGTTCTGACCGCCGTTGTCCTGACCCCCGTTCGTCTGTCCGCCCTGCGTCCGCCCGCCCGTCGGCGGTGTCGGCGTGGGGCTCACCGGCGGGCCCGAGGGGCGGTCGCCGGGGGTCTGTTGCGGCGGGTTCGGGTTCGGGTTGACGGGCGAGGGCGGCGGGGGCTGGGCGGCGCCCGGCATGAGTTCCAGGTCGAAGTCGACGGGGTCGCTGTCGGCCAGGGCCGTCTTCGTGTACTGCGCCCAGATCCGGGCCGGGTAGCCGCCGCCCCCGATGCGGCTCTCGCCGAGTGCCCCGTAAAGGGACTCCAGGGCTCCGGTGTCGGGGTCCTGGCCCATCATCGAGACGACGGTGACCAGGTCCGGGGTGTACGCCGCGAACCAGGCGGAGCGGTCCAGTTCGCCGGTGCCCGTCTTGCCGGCGGCGGGGTGGCCGGCGGCAAGGGCGGCCGTACCGGTGCCGTTGTCCACGACGCTGACCAGCATGGACGTGGTGGTGTCGGCGGCTTCGCGGCTAACGGCCTGGGTCGCTTCGCGGTGCGGCAGGGGGATGGTGTCGTCCGCCTTGGTGATCTTTTCGACGAAGGTGTGCGGGGTGTGGCGGCCGTGGTCGGCGAGAGTGGCGTAGGCCTGGGTCATGTCCAGGACGCTGGCCTGCATGGTGCCCAGTGCCATGGCCGGTCCGGGGTCGAAGTTCGGGGTGTTCTCGGGGATGCCGAGGGCGACGGCGGTCTGCTTGACCTTGGCGGTGCCGACGTCGACGACCATCTGGGCGAAGACGGCGTTGACGGAGAGGTCGGTGGCGGTGTTGACGGTGATGTCGCCGTAGCTGACCTGCCCCTCGTTCTCGGGGGCGTAGGGGATGCGGGTGCCGACGACGCGGCGCTTGTTGTCGCCGTTGTAGAGCGTGTACGGGGTGATCGTGCGGCCGTCCTGGGTGTGCGAGTCGTTCTGCACGGCCGAGGCGAACACGAACGGCTTGAAGGTGGAGGCGACTTGGAAGTCGTGCCGGGTGGCGTTGTTGACGAACTGCTTGGTGTAGTCGATGCCTCCGTACAGGGCGACGACCTTGCCGGTGGCGGGGTCGATGGAGACGGCGCCGGTGCGTACGACGCGGTCGGCCTTGACCTTCTCGGGGTCGAGCTTGCTGACCAGCTTGTCGTTGACGGCGTCGACGATGGCGCTCTGGCGGCGCTTGTCGATGGTCGTGGTGATGCGGTAGCCGCCTTCGGCGAGGGTTTTGTCGTCGAGGATCTTGTTTTCGACGATGTGGTCCTTGATGGCTTCGACGAGGTAGCCGCGCTGGCCGGAGAGTCCGGCGGCCGGGCGGACCTTGCCGGGCTCGGGGAACTGGGTGGTGGCGCGTTCGGCGGCCGTCATCCAGCCCTTCTTGACCATGCCGTCGAGTACGTAGTTCCAGCGGGCGAGGGCGCGGGCGCGGCTCTGGGGGTGGGAGACGACGTCGAAGGCGCTGGGGGAGTTGAGGAGGGTGGCGAGGTAGGCGCCCTCGGCGGTGGTGAGTTTGCCGATGTCCTTGCCGTAGTAGGCCTGGGAGGCGGCCTGGATGCCGTAGGCGTTGCGGCCGAAGTAACTGGTGTTCAGGTATCCCTCGAGGATGTAGTTCTTCGACTTCTCGCGACCGAGTTTGATCGCGATGAAGAACTCCTTCACCTTCCGCTTGATCGTCTGTTCCTGGCCCAGGTAGTAGTTCTTGACGTACTGCTGGGTGATGGTCGAACCGGACTGGGTGCCCTTGCCGGTCGCCGTGTTCCAGGCGGCCCGCAGCATCGCTGCCGGGTCCACCGCCCGCTCGGAGTAGAAGTCGCGGTCCTCGGCGGCCAGTACGGCCTCCTGGACGGTGCGCGGGATCTGGGAGAGTGGCACGTTGACGCGGTCGACCTCGCCGTCGCGTGCGAGCTGGGAACCGTCGGCGTAGAGGTAGACGTTGGACTGGGCGACGGCGGCCGCGTTGGCGGGCGGGATGTCGACCAGCAGGTAGCCGGCCACCAGGGCGCCGCCGCCCAGCAGGGCGAGCAGCAGGAAGGCCGCCAGGACCATCCGCCAGGTGGGCAGGATCCGGCGCCAGCCGGTGCGCTTGCGCCGGGCCCGCTTCGCCGCTCCGCCCGCTGCTGCCGCCTTCCCGGCCCTCTCGGCCTTCTTGGCTTCTTTGGCTCGCTCGGCCGTCATTTCGGGTTCCGGTGGCGGAGCCGCACCCGCGCCGGCGGCCTCGGGTTCTTCGGGGGTGTCCGGGTCACGAGGCGTCCAACCGGGCGGTGGTGACGGGTCGCTCATCTCCGGGACTCCTCGGCGCCGTACGAAATATCCACATCTGTACCTCTGGTGTCTACCCGATGGCCGCCGGTTCCGCTCCGGACGGGCGTAATTCGTTCGCGTGGATAGCCCCTCCGCACTAAGCTCGCGCGCTTTGGCCGACATACGAACGAAGTGGGAACGACGTGGGAACGACGCAGCCACGGCGTGGGAAACGGAGGACCCGGTGCGCCCGAGCGCGCGTACGAGCATGCGTCTGAGAGCGGGCCTCTACGGGGCGGTCGCGGTCGGCGGTTTCCGCCGGTACGCCACCTACGGGACGGCGACCGCGGCCGGCGTGTTCACCAACACCGTGTTCGGTTTCATCCTCGCCTACACGTTCATCGCGCTGTGGGGCGAACGGCCCGGGCTCGGGGGCTACGACCAGTCGCAGGCCCTCACCTTCATCTGGGTCAGCCAGGCGCTGCTCGCCGCCGGGGCGCTGATCGGCGGCGGCTTCCAGGAGGAGTTCCAGGAACGCGTCCGGACGGGTGACATCGCCGTCGACCTGTACCGGCCGGCCGATCTCCAGATGTGGTGGCTGGCGGGAGATCTGGGCCGGGCGGGGTTCCAACTCCTGGGTCGCGGCGTAGTACCGGTGGTGGTCGGCGGGCTCGCCTTCGACCTGGCGCTGCCCTCCGATCCGCTGCGCTGGCTGCTGTTCCTGATCGCGGTGGCCCTCGCGCTGCTGGTGAGCTTCGGGCTGCGCTACCTCCTGGGGCTGGCGGCGTTCTGGCTGATGGACGGGGCGGGCATCAACATGATGGCCACCGTCGCCTCGATCTTCTTCTCCGGGATGCTGCTGCCACTGACCGTTTTCCCGGGCGGCTTCGGGGAGTTCGTCCGCGCCATGCCCTGGGCGGCGATGCTCCAGGTGCCCCTGGACGTCCTGCTCGGCAAGGGCGCGGGGGCCGGGAACGCGGCCGGGGCGTTCGCCTTCCAGGCGGCCTGGGCGCTGGCCCTGCTGGGGCTGGGCCGGCTGGTGCAGTCGGCCGCGACGCGGAAGGTGGTGATCCAGGGTGGCTGAACGGGTGGCCGAGGAGGGGCGGCGGGGTCCGGAGGTTCCCGGCGGTCCGGGTGTCTCGGGAGACCGGCGAGGTCCCGGAGGTCCCGGAGGCCCCGGAGATCCCGGAGGTCCCGGAGATCCGAGGTGTCCCCGTGGGGCGGGATCCCCGGACGTCCCACGGCCGTTGGGTGTCCCACGGCCGTTGGGTGTCCCGGGGCCGCTGGACGTGCCGCCGCGCAACCGGGCGGTGGAAGGGCTGCGCGGCTACGCCCTGATCGCGGCGATGTGGATCCGGTCGACGATGACGTACCGCACGTCCTTCCTCCTCTCCACCTTCGGGAACGCGGCGATCACCCTCCTCGACTTCGTCGCGATCTCCATCATGTTTTCGCACGTGGACGAGCTGGGCGGCTTCACGCTCCCCGAGACCGCGCTGCTCTACGGGTCCTGCTCGGCCTCCCTGGGCCTGGCCGACCTGCTCCTCGGCAACACCGACCGGATCGGCGCCCGGATCCGCGACGGCTCCCTCGACACCATGCTCGTACGGCCGGTCCCGGTGCTCGCCCAGGTCGCGGCCGACCGCTTCGCGCTGCGCCGGCTGGGGCGGATCGCGCAGGGGCTCGGGGTGCTGGGATGGGCGGTCTCGGACCTGGACCAGCTGGACTGGACGGTCGGGAAGGTGCTGCTGGTCCCCGTGATGATCGTGGCCGGGGCGGGGATCTTCGGGGCGGTGATGGTGGCGGGAGCGGCGTTCCAGTTCGTCGCCGGGGACGCGGCGGAGGTGCAGAACTCCTTCACGTACGGGGGCTGCACGATGCTCCAGTACCCGCCGACGGTCTTCGCGAAGGACCTGCTGCGCGGCGTGACCTTCATCGTGCCGCTGGCCTTCGTCAACTGGCTGCCCGCGCTGTACGTCCTGGGGCGGCCGGACCCCCTGGGACTGCCGGCGTGGGCGGCCTTCGCGAGCCCGCTGGTGGCCCTCGCGGTGTTCGTACCCGTGTCGCTGGCGTGGCGCGCGGGGGTTCGTTCGTACCGGAGCACGGGGAGCTGAGCAGGCATGACGACGACGGATGCGCTGATCTCGCTGGACGGGGTCGAGAAGGTCTTCGACGTACGGCGTCGGGTGGGCCTGATGCGTAGGGAGAAACGGCAGGTCAGGGCCGTGGACGGGATCAGCTTCGAGGTGGCGCGGGGCGAGATGGTCGGCTACATCGGGCCCAACGGCGCGGGCAAGTCGACCACGATCAAGATGCTGACGGGCATCCTCACCCCGAGCGGCGGCCGGCTGCGGGTCGCCGGCATCGACCCGGCGCGGGAGCGGCTGCGCCTGGCGCACCGGATCGGGGTGGTGTTCGGGCAGCGCACGACGCTGTGGTGGGACCTGCCGCTGAAGGACTCGTACGGGCTGATGCGGCGGATGTACCGGATCCCGGTGGCGCGGTTCGCGGAGAACCTGGAGCGCTGCGTGGACCGGCTCGACCTGGCCGACCTCCTCGACGTACCGGTGCGGCAGCTGTCGCTGGGGCAGCGGATGCGCGGGGACATCGCGGCGGCGCTGCTGCACGATCCGGACGTGCTGTACCTGGACGAGCCGACGATCGGGCTGGACGTGGTCAGCAAGGCGAAGGTACGGGGCTTCCTGCGGCAGCTGAACGAGGAGCTCGGGACCACGGTGCTGCTGACCACCCACGACCTCCAGGACATCGAGCAGCTGTGCGAGCGGGTGATGGTGATCGACCACGGGCGGCTGATGTACGACGGTTCGCTGGGCGGCCTGCACACGGCGGGCGGGGCGGGGGAGAGCGAGCGGACGCTGGTGGTGGACCTGGAGCGAGAGCTCGCGCCGATCGAGGTGGCGGGGGCGCGGGTGGTGAAGGTGGAGGGGCCGAGGCAGTGGCTGGCGTTCCCGGCGCGGGCGTCGGCGGCCCCGCTGGTGGCGGCGGTGGCGGCGGAGTATCCGCTGCTGGACCTGTCGGTGCGGGAGCCGGACATCGAGGACGTGATCGCGCGGATGTACGCGGGGCGGGGGTAGGCAGGGGCCGGGTATAGGCCTGGGATAGGCCGGGACAGTCTGAGGGCGGGCCGGGGATAAATCAGGGACAACCCTGAGCGGGAAGCGGGTCGGAGCCATACAACTCCCGGCGGCGACTGCCTAGGCTGGTCCTCATGAGTGACGAGCGGCCTGAGAAGCCGTTGCCCCAGGAGCCGGTGCCGTCCGAGAAACCGCTGCCGGATCTGAGGGCGTCGGACGCCGACCGCGAGCGTGTGGTGGAGCGTCTGCGGGACGCCGTCGCCGAGGGCCGGCTCGACATGGACGAGTTCGAGGAGCGGCTCGAGGCGACGTACAAGTCCCGGACCTATGCGGAGCTGGAACCGCTCACGCGGGACCTGCCCGCGCTCGGGGCGACGGCCCCGGTGGCGGCCGCCCAGGTCGGGCCGGTGGGCCTGACGAAGGGCGTGCCGGCCGGGTCGGGCTCGGCCTGGCCGGCCCGGATCGGGGGCGGCGGCGCGGTCGGCGGGCCCGCCGTGGCCGTCGCGGTCATGTCGGGCTTCCAGCGCAAGGGCAACTGGACCGTGCCGTCCCGCTTCCACGCGGTGGCGTTCTGGGGCGGCGGTGAGATCGACCTGCGCGAGGCGGACTTCGAGCAGCGCGAGGTCGTCATCAACTGCGTCGCCGTCATGGGCGGCATCGAGATCACCGTGCCCCCGGGCGTGGAGGTCGACGTACGGGGCATCGGCGTCATGGGCGCCTTCGACCAGCGCGACAGCCCCGGGCCGGTGGAACCGGGCGCCCCGCGGGTGGTCGTGACGGGCTTCGCCTTCTGGGGCGGGGTGGAGGTCAAGGTCAAGCAGCCGAAGAGCGCGAACCCGGACCGGAACCGGAACCGGATCTCGAAGTCGAAGCCGCGCAAGGAGCTTTAGGGGTCAGGAGCCATCGGGTTGGGGGGATCGGGGCTGGAGGGGGTATAGGGGCTGTAGGTGCGGCCCGGCGCGCCGGGAACTCCCAGGGCGCCCCGGGAGTCGGATGCTATGGAGACAGAACCGGCGCCCGGGGGAAAGCAGGAGTACGTGGAGCAGGGCAGCAATACGACGAAGGCGGCGGCACGGGGCGGGTTCGTCTTCAGTGAGGCGGACGAGGAGCGCCGGCGCGGCGTCCGCCAGATGAAGCGGATCGCCACCGGCCTGCTGCTCATCGTGGCGCTGGTCTACGTCGCGGCGAAGTGGGCGGAGCACGCCGGCGCGGGCGGCTGGGCGGGCTACGTCGCGGCCGCCGCCGAGGCGGGCATGGTCGGCGCGCTCGCCGACTGGTTCGCCGTCACCGCGCTGTTCCGGCGGCCGTTGGGACTGCCGATCCCGCACACGGCGATCATCCCGACCAAGAAGGACCAGCTCGGAATCTCCCTCGGCGAGTTCGTCGGGGAGAACTTCCTCTCGGCCGACGTGGTGCGTACGAGGCTGCACGCGCTCGGCATCGGCGGCCGGCTCGGCGCCTGGCTGGCCGAGCCCGCGCACGCGGACCGCGTCACGGCCGAGCTCGCCACGGCCCTGCGCGGAGCGCTGACGGTGCTACGGGATTCCGATGTGCAGGCCGTCGTGGGCGAGGCGATCACGCGGCGGGCGGAGACGGCGGAGATCGCGCCGGGCATCGGCAAGACGCTGGAGAAGGTCGTCGCGGACGGCGGCCACCGCCGGGTCGTGGACCTGGTGTGCGCGCGGGCGCACGACTGGCTGGTCACGCACGCCGAGTCGGTGGAGGCGGCGGTCCAGGGCGGGGCGCCGGGCTGGACCCCCCGCTTCGTGGACCGCAAGGTCGGCGACCGGGTCTACAAGGAGCTCCTCCGCTTCGTTCAGGAGATGCGGGACATGCCGGAGCACCCGGCGCGCGGAGCGGTGGACCGCTTCCTCGCGGACTTCGCGGCCGACCTCCAGTCGGACACCGAGACCCGGGCGCGGGTGGAGCGGCTCAAGTCGGAGCTGCTGGCGCGGGACGAGGTGCAGGACGTGATCGCCTCCACCTGGACGGCGGTCCGGTCGATGATCATCTCGGCGGCGGAGGACGAACGGAGCGCGCTGCGCCTGCGCGTCCGGTCCTCGCTGATGGCGCTTGGGGCCCGACTGGCCACGGACGGCCGGCTCCAGGACAAGGTGGAGGGCTGGATCGAGGGCGCAGTGGTGTACGTGGTGACCACGTACCGGACGGAGATCACCTCACTGATCACGGACACGGTGGCGGGCTGGGACGCCGAGCACACCTCCCGCAAGATCGAGGCCCACATCGGCCGCGACCTGCAGTTCATCCGCATCAACGGCACCGTCGTCGGCGCCCTTGCGGGTCTGCTGATCTACAGCGTGTCGCGCGCTCTGGGCGCGTAGTCGGGGGCGTGTAGCCGCGGGCGTCCGCGGGTGCGTAGCCGCGGGCGCGGGGACGGCGCGGGAGGCTGGTCGGGGACTGCCCCGGGCCGGGCCCGCGCTGGGCCCGACCGGGGCAGCCCCGCTCCGGGGTCAGCCTCGGTCGGCGACGGCCCAGGTGGTGGCGGCCACGACGCCTGCGGCTCCGAAGACAGCCGGCCAGGCGCCGACCTTCTTCGCCAGCGGGTGCGAGCCCGCGAAGCCGGCGAGGTAGAGCGCGCCGAGCCCGGCCGCGACGGGGACCCCGCCGAGCTTGTGCCACTCCCGCCCGGCGGCGATCCCGGCGGCGCCGAGCACGACACCACCGAGCGGTCGCTTCTTGGTCCACCGGGCGACGGCGTACCCGCCGACCAGCCCGGCGGCCGCCACTACGGAACTCGGTACCCGTGCCATGCCCACCAACTCCTTCACATCACCAACAACCAACGGCCAGCGCCAACGGCCCGCACCGCACCGCATTGAACGGCACGACACGACACGGCACGGCACACGCCACCACACCACACCACACCACACACCGAACTCCGCGGAGCAGTACGCTCATCAGGCCGTACGCTCATCGACACGTACGCCCGTCCTCCCACGAGGCTAACGCGGACCCTTGACCACCCGCCGGACGCCCATCAAGCCCCCCAACACCAGCACGGCTCCGCCGATCACCGGATCCGGCACGGCGTCCCGTACGCCGTGCGGCAGCAGCGCGACCACGCCGAGGACGAGAAGGAACGCGAGCACGCACCCGCCGGCGGCCCGAAACAGTCTGTGCACGCACTGCTCAACGCGGCCGTCCCGCACCCGACACGGAGGACGGGAGGGGATTTGTCGCACACTCGCCGGATCCGTGCGATGTCTGCCCGGGGAACCCGATGGGCATAAATTCAATCTCCCACCCAAAGGGGCAAACCACCTCCACTCCGTGTGCCCGCCGAGCCCGCCCCCTCACCATCAACACCAGGAGCAAGGACATCGTGATCTGCTACGGACAGGCCGTCCTCGACCTCGCGGACGAACTGGTCGACGCCTACGCCGACGTCTTCTCCGCCCCGCCGTGGAACGAAGACGAAGAAACCATTCGCCAGTTCGCCACCCGTCTCCCGGCCGACGCCCGGCGCCGTGGTTTCCGTACCGCCTTCACCCAGTCCACCACCGGCATCGACGGCTTCGCGACGGGCTGGATCACCCCGGCGGCCTTCCCGAAGAACCGCGCGTACGCCCAGGTCGCGGCGCAGCTCGGCTCGGCCCGGGTGAAGGAACTCCTTTCCGGGGCCTTGGAGATAGACGAACTCGCCGTACGCCCCCACGCGCGCGGCCGCGGCACCGGCCGGGACCTCCTCACCGAGATCACCACCGACGCCCCGGACCGCCGCGCCTGGCTGCTGACCAGCCGCCTGGCCAAGCAAACGGTGGCCACGTACCGCCGCCTGGGCTGGCACGAGGTCGCCCCTTTGCCGGGCACGGAGACGGGCGTGATCGTCTTCCTCTCCCCGGACCACCCGAACCGCCCGGCGGCGTAGTCCGCCGCCCAGCGGACCGACCGACCACCCCACCCGCCGTCCACCGCGACCCGATCCGACGCGGCCACACCAGCGTGACGCTCACCCAACGCGCCGAGCCGAGCCGAGGCGGGACACGCTCGCTCCCGCCGGCAACCCGCCCCGAGCGAGCGTGTCCCACCTACACCGGCCCAGTGTCCCGGCGCAGTGGGTGAGCCCGCGGGCGCTCACTCCGATCACCCGTCCGGCCCCACTCGCGGCGGTCTGCCACCTGCGGCGGTCTGCTACCCGCGGCGGTCTGCTATCCGCGGCGGGTAGCCATCCGCGGCGGTCGTCTGCCATCCCCGACGGGCTGCCACCCCCGACGGGCTGCCGCCCCCAACAGGCCGCTTACACCGACCGGATGGCTCAGTCGGTGCTGCCAACTCCAACGACGCGGCGCATACCTCCCGCCCCGGGCTCCTGCGCAGTTCCGAAAGGGCGCCCGACGGGGAGTCCCGGCCGCTCCGGCGGGGCATACCGCGGCCATGAACCCCCTCACGCGCACCACAGGCACCCACCGCAAGCCCCACACCTCACGCCCCACGAAGGCCACTCACTCCCCGGTCCGTCCCACGGCGACGGTCACGACCGCGGCGACGGCGACGCCCACGACCACGGCCCCCGCCCATCGCCAGCCCGCCGTTGCCACGGCCGCGGCCGCGGCTCCCGCCCATGGCCAGTCCGGCGTTGCCAGGGCCGCGACTGCGGCTCCCGCCCATGGCCAGACCGCTGTTGCCACGGCCGCGACCGCGGCCCCCGTCCAACGGCAGTCCGCCGTTGCCAGGGCCACGGCCGCGGCCGCCGCCCATCGCCAGCCCGCCGTTGCCAGGGCCACGACCGAGGCTCCCGCGCAACGGCAGCCCGCTGTTGCCAGGGCCGCGACCGCGGCTCCCGCCCATCGCCAGCTCGGCGTGGCCGTGGCCACGGCCACGGCCACGACCGCCGCCCATCGCCAGCCCGCCGTTGCCACGGCCACGACCGAGGCCCCCGCCCAACGGCAGACCGCCTTCGCCACGGCCACGGCCACTTCCCGCAGGCAGTCCACCCTCGCCGCGGCCGCGGCCACCTCCCGCCGGCAGCTCAACCTCGCCACCCGCCACCAACTCACCACCACCGCAGGCATCCCCAGCGGCACGATCACCTCCCGCACCCGCCCCGGCGGGCCCTGGCAGCGCCTGCTGCCCCGGATCTACCTCCTCCAGACCGGCCCCCCGGACCACCGCCAACGCGCCCTCGCCGCCGTCCTCTACGCCGCCGAGCCCGGCTCCGACCCCCTCTGCGGCACCACGGCCGCCCTCACCGGCGGCGCCGCCCTCGCGCTGCTCGGCATCCGCGAAGCCCCGTACACCCCGGCGGACGTCCTGATCCGGGCTCCGCGCCGGCTGGCCGGGTCCGCGGAGGTGCGCCCGTTCCCCACCACCCGCTGGCCCCGGACCATCACCGTCTCCGGCATCCCGAGCACCCGCCCGGTCCGCGCGGCCGCCGACTTCGCCGCCCGCGCCGAGGCCCCCGACCTGATCCGCTCGGTCCTGGCCCACGTGGTCCAGGCGGGCTGGTGCCACCCCCACGACCTGCACACCGAGCTGCGCGCCTCCCGCCTCCTGGCCCGCCCGGCCATCCGCGAGGCCGCCGCGGAACTCCTTGCCGGGGTCCGCTCGGTGGCCGAGGCCCAGGCCCGCGACACCCTCTCCGCGACCGACCTCCCGACCCCTTTGTGGAACGCCCGCCTCTACACCCCCGACGGCACCTTCCTGGCGAGCCCGGACGCGTACTGGCCCGACGAGGGCGTGGCCCTGGAGATCGACTCCGCGGAGTACCACTACACCCGCGACTCCTGGCACGCCACCCTCCACCGCCGCCTCCGCCTGGAATCCCACGGCATCCTCGTCGTCAGCGCCACCCCGTCGATGATCCGAGACACCCCACAAGAAGTCCTGTCCGCCCTCCGCACCTTCCTCACCCTCACCACCCCCCGCCCCACCCCACCCACAGCCCTGCCCCGCGGCCACCAACAGCTCCCCCTGTTTGCCTCCGGCCTCTGATCTGGTCTCCGGCACCCGGGATCTTCTGTTCCGCTTGTGAGGGCCTGCGCCAACTCCTGCGCCGCCTCTCGGCGGTCACGTCGCGATCTAGCCAGTTGTAAGCGAAATGTGATCGGTTGGGATTGACTGGAGTTGATCTCTGCGTAGCGTCGTGACATGACGATGCGGGATTTGCTCTTTGAGGTCGCCAGTACCTATGACGTGAACGCGGGCACGAAAGGCCCCGTGCCCGGTCAGCAGGTGCTGCGAGCGGTGTCCAGCCGTACCGATCTCGGGGTGTTGGACGGCTGGGCCGTTGCCGGGTACGGCGGTAATGGAAATGCTGCCAATGCGCCTTGGATTGGCGTATTTGATCTGAAGATCAATCGAGATCCAAAGGTCGGTCTGTACCTCGCGTACATTTTTAGCACCGACTTGAAGTCCGTATGGCTGACCCTTCAGCAAGGGGTCACGGACTTGGAGAAGAGGATGGGCGGGAGGGAAACGCTCCTCGCGCATCTCGAACGGCAGGCCGACCAACTGTACGCCGCGCTCGAGGTCGGCTTGGTCGAAGAGTGGAACCATCGTCCAGTATTCGGCCTGGGTAAACGTCCGGAATTGTACGAAGCAGCAAGTGTCGTGGCTCGCTCGTACGAGATCGGGGACCTGCCCACCGAGGAGCAGCTTCAACAGGACCTGCGTGCAGCCGAGGGCTTTCTCCGAAGTGCGGCTGAGGCCGACGCGGCGATCCGCGCCGCACGAGAGGGTGAGGAAGACACTCCCGCCCTCTCGAAGAGGAAGCGAAAGGCCGCGACCGTACCGGTGATCGGGTTCAAGCCGGGGAACAGTGCTTCCTACCGGGCGAACATTGCGGCTCATCAGCAGCTGAAGAGCCGTAAGCACGAGCTGTTGATCGAGGAATTCGTCACGTACATCCAGGCCCGGGACTACGAGGCCAGGAACGTGAAGACCCATCCCAAGGACCTGACGCTCCACGCGGGCGACATCGGAAAGGCGGAGGGCGACGGGGACGCCTTCGAGTGGCTCGTCGAAGCCAAGGTCCTGAGGAACGGGAACGCCGCCGCTGCCGTCCGTGAAGCAGTCGGGCAGCTAAAGGAATACAGCTACTTCCTTTACCGAGACAAGAAGCGGGCCGCCCCTCATCTCATCGGGTTGTTCTCCGAGGACATTGGCGTGTACGCGGCCTACCTCGAAGACCAAGGCATCGCCGCCATCTGGCAGACCAGCAGCGGTTGGGAAGGAACGCCCACCGCTGCTGCGTGGGGAATGGTCGACTGATCAGGGCGTAGGCGCTCCGTGGCAGTCCGCGTAAGGCCGGCCCGAGGTGCACCAGCACGGGGTGGATGGGGTGGGGGGCCACGGGGTGGCTTTGCCTCGGGCGGCGAGGGTGGTGGCGTATTCCGCCAGGAGGGACGGGGAGGACGGGGAGGTCTTCTCCGAGGCGGCGAAGGCTTCGTATGACGGGACGCTCGCCGTGACGATGCCCAGGTTGGTCGTGCCCGAGGCGGCCAGGGTGCGCAGGGAGGCTTCGACCTGGGCCAGGTGGGCGTCGTGGGAGGGGTATTCGGCGGCCAGGGTGGGGTACGAGGTGAGGAGTTCCGCGAGCTCGCGCGCCGGCCAGTGGAGGATGGCCACCGGGAAGGGCCGGGAGAGGGCGGCGCGGCGGTCGCCGAGTTCGGCGCGCAGGCGGGCGATCTCGGCGCGCAGCTCGGCGGGGTCGTCGGAGCCGAGGGCCCAGATGCGCTTGGGGTCGTGGAGTTCGTCCAGCGGGATCGGGCCGATGTGACGTGTGTCCGCGACCATGTCCCAGTCGTCGTGCGGGAGTCCGAGCAGGCGGCGTACGCGGTGGCGGCCGGTCAGGAGTGCGGTGGTCGCCTGGGTGAGGGGGGCGTGGTCCGGGATGAGGAGGGCGGCGGCCTCGGTGAAGCACTCGTGCGAGGCTTCCAGCTCGTCGTGGGCTTCGAGCGTCTCGGCGATGACTTCCCAGGGTGCGGGGTCCTCGGGGGCGGCCGCGCGGATGCCGGAGATCAGGGCGCGGGCCTCGGGCTCGTGGCCGTACTCCCAGAGGTTGGCGGCCTGGAGGGCCTTGATCAGGGAGGGGTCGGCCGTTTCCCCGGCGAGGAGTTGGTCGTAGAGGGCGCTCGCCCGTTCGCGTGCGTCGCCCAGTTCGAGGTGGGCGGCGGCCTGGAGGAGCAGCGGCTCCTGGTCCTCGGGGTAGCGGGTCGCCGTGCGGATGAGGCGCTCGGCTTCGGCGATGTGCTCGGCAGGCGTGTCGGGGCGCATGGTTGACACCGTACTAGCGCTGGTCAGTTGACGGGGGAGGACTTAAGGTGCCGCCCGTGCGAGATCACGTACGGGTCGTGGTGCAGGGGAAAGGCCGGCGGGTGTGGCGGTTGCGCCGGGCCGGTCTCGCGGGGGTTCTGTGGGCGGCCGCGGAGTTGGCGGTCACCGTCGGCGTGGTGGTGTTGTTGCTGGTGGTGCACCAGGTGTGGTGGACCAATCGCCAGGCCCTCGCGGCGGCGCACGAGCAGGTGGCGGAGCTGGAGGGGGAGTGGGCCGCCCTCGGACCGGAGCCCGGGTCCGGTACCGCCCCCGGGCCGGCGCCCGCCCCAGATCCGTCCGTCACGCCGGAGGCCGAGCCCGCCGGGGCCGAGGGGGGTTCCGCCGCGCGGACCCCGGCCCCAGGCCCAGCCCCGGCTCGGGCCCCGGGCGCCGCGCGTGAGCCGTCGGCGAAGGAGGCGGCGTACGGGGTCCTGCGCATCCCGCGCCTCGGCGTCGTCGTGCCCGTCGCGCAGGGCGTGGACAAGCGGTCGGTGCTGGACAAGGGGTACGCGGGACACTACGCCGGGACCGCGCAGCCCGGGGCGGAGGGGAACTTCGCGCTCGCGGGGCACCGGAATACGCACGGTGAGCCCTTCCGCTACATCAACCGGCTGCGGACCGGGGACGAGTTGATCGTCGACGTGAAGGGGCGGCGGTACGTGTACGTCGTGGGGAAGACCCTCGGTGAGACGACCGAGCGCGACACCGGGGTGATCGCGCCCGTCCCGCGCAGCATCGTCAAAACGGACCACGGCTACAGCGAGCCCGGCGCGTACATCACGCTCACCACCTGCACGCCCGAGTACACCTCCAAGTACCGGTTGGTGGTGTGGGGGGTTCTCAAGCGCTGAAGGTCCGTTCCGCCGCCTCTGTCCTCGCCGCCCGTTGTCAGTGGGCATGGTTAGTATCGGTTTCGAGTACCGGATCTCGTACGGGAGTTCGTGCGCGGGAGTGGTTGGGGTGGGTGGTTCGCATGGCGGAGCACGGCGGTCTTCGCCGCATGCCGTTCGCGCGGCTCGCGCCGTTCGCCCGGTGCGCCCGGATGCTGGCCGGGTTGGCGTCGCTCGTGCTGCTCGGCGGATTCCTCGGGTTGTTCGCCGAGGAAGGCGGGCTCGGAGCGGTCGTGGTCGTCCTCGCGGCGACGACCCTCGCCGTGGGCGCCTCGGTTCTGGTTGCCCGGCTCGTGCGGCCGGTGCCTCCGCACCGAATACGCACCGCGATCCGTGATCGCGAGCAGCGCACGGCGTTCCTGCCGCAGCGCGATCCCGATGCCTCGGGCCGGTCGTGGCCCGGGGCGCCCGGCCGTCGCCTTCCGGCGGCCGCGTAGGACCCAAGCGCGCGGGGGTCGAGGTGGCCAGGGCCAAGCCCGCCGGGGCCGGCGGCGGTGTCGTGGTGAGTGCCGAGCAGCAGGAGATCATGCGCAAGCTGGGCGGTGTACTGCCCCTGCTGTCGTTCGGGAGGCTGATCACAGCCGCCCTGGTGCCGCTGGCGGCCGGGCTGTACCTGGTCACCACCACCGCCTGGTCGGTGGCCGAGTGGGCCTGGCTCCAGCACCGCAAGGAGCGGGCCGAGAGGGCGGAGCGGGAGAGCGCCGGAGCGGGGCGTTCCAGTCCGTGAACGGGGTCTTGCGGATTGGGCCGACATCTTGGAGGATCAGCCAATCCTCCGATGGCCGCAACCCATCGGCCGGCCCGGGCACGCCCACGGGCCGACCACCCACGACCACGGGAGAATGCCCATGAAGCTGCTGCGTGTAGGACCCGTCGGGTCGGAGCGCCCCGCGCTGCTCGACCAGGACGGGGCCCTGCGGGACCTGTCCGGCCTGATCACGGATGTGGACGGCGCACTGCTCGCCGACGACTCGGTGCTGTCCCGAGTACGGGACGCGGCCGAGTCCGGTGAGCTCCCGGTGCTGGACGCCGAAGGTCTGCGAATCGGGTCCGCCGTCGGCCGCATAGGCAAGGTCGTGGGCATCGGCCTGAACTACCACGGGCACGCGGCAGAGGTCGGCGCCGAGGCGCCGGCCGAGCCGATCTTGTTCCTCAAGGCCTCCGACACCGTGGTCGGTCCCGACGACACCGTGCTGATCCCGCGCGAGAGCGTCAAGACCGACTGGGAGGCCGAGCTCGGCGTGGTCATCGGCGCCACCGCCCGCTACCTGGCCTCCGCCGAGGAGGGCCTCGCGCACGTCGGCGGGTACGTGCTGGTCAACGACGTGACCGAGCGCGCCTTCCAGACCGAGCGCGGCGGTACCTGGGACAAGGGCAAGAACTGCGAGACCTTCACCCCGCTCGGCCCATGGCTGGTCACCGCGGACGAGGTCCCGGACCCGCAGGCGCTGGACGTGAAGCTGTGGGTCAACGGCGAGCTCAAGCAGGACGGCCACACCTCGGACCAGATCTTCCCGGTCGGCGAGGTCGTCCGGTACGTCAGCCAGTTCATGACCCTCTACCCCGGCGACGTCCTCGTCACCGGCACCCCGGCCGGTGTGGCCGCGGGCCAGCCGGAGCCGAAGCCGTTCCTGCGGGCCGGTGACGTGGTGGAGCTGGAGATCGAGGGCCTCGGCCGTCAGCGCCAGGAGTTCAAGAGCGCCTAGCCCGAAGGCGCGTGGCCGAGGCCGCGCGGCTCGGCAGCGTGTGGGTGGGGTGGGCGGTGCCGTCGGTGACGGCGCCGCCCCTTCGCGTTGCGCGAACCCGCCGGACGGGCCGCCCGCTGCGGGCCGCCCGCACCGAGCCGGCCGCTGCGGACC